>NZ_FWZT01000002.1:0-300000 GCF_900177345.1 Pseudobacteriovorax antillogorgiicola | reverse complement strand
GGCCCAGCGGATCGTGAAAGCTATGGTGAGCACGAAATCATTGATGCTCAAACTTCTCCAGGTCGCGACATCCCCTATTCCGCGGAAGAGAGACAACTATTCGAGCAATATCAAACAGTCCGCGAATTAAGACAGTCCGAAAACAGAAGCCTAAAGTTAGAGAAAGCGGGAGCGTTGGCTCAGGCAGCCTTAGAGCATACGCCTCAGGAGTGGTTGCTCCTGCTCGAATTGCTAGAGTTAGGGCAAGATCATTTAGGGCTTGCCCCACAGGACCAAGCCTGGCTTGGGGCACTTCAGCAGCATCTAGGGCAGCCACAAAACTTCAGGACCGATGATCAAAGCCTTGTGAAACATGGCTTGTCCCTGCTGAATTAGATAGTACAATATGGGGAAGGCTTTAAGCCTTCCCTTTTTTGTGTCTAGATAAGGAAATTGTATGAAAGCCATACTCATAGCCGTCGTCGCTGCCATCAGTTTAGGCTCCTGTTCAATGAAACAGATGGTCTTGAACAACCTAGATTGGTTGGCCCTCCGTGAAATCGACTCTTTATTCGATCTCGCGTCAGAGCAAAAAGATTTTTTAGAGCCTCACATTGAACGCAATCATCGCCAGCTTAAACAATCTATCAGCTTAAAAGTTGCAGCTATTCTCAAAACTGTATCGCAGAAAAGCCAGTCCAAAAAACTTGAGAAAAATGATTTACGACTCGCACTACGAGAATTCCAAGCCATGCGTCGGGACTTTTTGATCGAGAATAGTCCGATCATCAGCCGCTTCTTTAAAAGCTTAAGTAACAAGCAGTTAGATCACTGGGAAGAAAAGCTAAAAGAAAGGGACGAACCCTGGGAAGAGCTTGCCGAGGCTGAAAACTTTGGGAAAGAACTGAAGCAGTATCGTGAAGATCAGCTTGATAAACTTAGCTACTGGTTCGGTGACTTGAAAGAACCACAGATCAAGGTTGTGGAGTCTCATAGCATCAATAGCCAAGAAGAAGTTCAGAATTTGTTGGCAGCTCGCCGCAAAAAGCGGGTGGTCTTGGTCACACAAGTTCGCACTAAGAGTGAAACTGAACTGAAAGCTTTCTTTGATCAGTGGGCCTATCAGCCAAACTTAAGGTCTGAGATAGCAAAGGTAGAGGGCCGCGATTGGAGCACTTGGTTTGTAGACTATTGGTGGGACCTATATGAATCTCTGGACTCTGAGCAACGCCAGCAGTTTACGGAGCGCCTTGATGAGATAGCAATCGCACTGAATACCTTCCATCACAGCACGTGACAAATGCTGAGTTGCTAACGCCGACGACCTATCAAGATCAATGCGCGTCGTTACGAGTCCTCTCTGATGAGTTAGCCCGTAGCTATAATGTCTATTGAATTCCTTCTAAGTTTTTTTTCAACTTCTGATCTTTCGGCTGCTATGGCAAAGCCCACCAGTGTTTTTCTGGCACCTTCACTTTGTTTGAGGAGTCGACTCCCTAAAAAAAGTGAATGTCATCACTAGTAATTGCAACATAAGTAAACAACCTCCGTCTTTATAATAGGATACGGATTCCTATAGTTTGGCCCGTTTATTGTTAGTGGATATTTAGCTAATGTGATTTTTAGCAACCGAAACATTGCAAAAAAACTCAATGCCCTAGTGATGTTTTTCAAGAATTTGACCTCGATATTTAGAAGGAGTTTAGTATGAAGGATATGTCAAAAGCGTTCCTAGTAGCCCTTGGCTTGAACTCTGTAGCACACGGCCAAAGTCATACGGAGGTAGACTTCGAGACAAATGAATCCACCATGAAAGAGCATCTTTCTAACTTGGCGCAGGATATGATTTGCTACCTTTGTGAAGGTCAAGAGGACTTTGATTTCGATGCCTTTTTGTGGGAAAACTATGAAATTGCTGGATTAGAATTCATTCTTGACAGCATAGAAGAGAACACCACGAATTTTTGCTTGCCACCTGACTTGTCTGGTATGCATTCAGCTGTTAGGGATAACAATATTGGTATTGAGAAATAACTGAAGGCAAAGACCATGAAATACCTGACACTAGTATTTTTGTTCAGTTCAATCTCATTGTACGCTAAGAGTGAGTTGAAGCTCCAAATTTCCGACAGCCGGATCAAGCCTTGGCTTAATTTTAACGACGGCTATGCAAGGTCAACGTTTAATACTGCCGTTCACGGTCAGGCCCTTTACTTCGATACCTCACTTCACATAAGGCCTGGCTATATCAAGTCATGGGAGTGGGACTATGAGAAGAAAAAGTATACCTTTGAGATCGATACATCTAGAAAATATTCCAATGGCGAATCCATCTCAGCGTATGACTTTGAGTATGTGCTCGTGAAACCATTTATCTCCACTGCAGATACTGCTTTAGATAGGGTTCCCCTAGGTTTCATAAAAGGGGTTTCTAAGCTAAAGCCTGGAATGTCCTTTAAAACAGGAATGGTAGATGGTATTCGAGTCACTAATAACAAATCATTAGAGGTCTACCTCGCAAGTGGTCACTCTAGATTCTTGTATTCCCTTGGCTCGCGGCTCCCAGCTCTGGGTCCCATTAGCGAATTTAAGAGTGATCACTATACGTTCAAATCAATCCCAATAGGCAGCGGACCCTATCGAGTTTCCTGGTCAGACCCTAATTCGAGTACGGTTCACCTAAAGAAAGTTTACGGGGATGGCCCATCAAAAGTAATCCTATTCAGCGAAAAATATGGGTTTGAAAACGATGTTGATGTCGCATTTGGCGGTGGGATTTCTAAGATGTATGACTTCCTAACAAAAAACCCCGGCAAATACCGACGCATTCAAAGCAAACTGCCTTTCGCAATTCAATTTCTTGAGTTTAATCATCGGGCTGGCGTTGCGGCGGATATTAATTTCAGAAAAGCTGTCACCTACGCAATTGATAAATATAGTACTCTAACAGCATCGGGATCTCGCACACCAATCGATCAAGTCATTCCAAATTTCAGTTATGGTTACAAAGAGAAGTCCAATCAATACAACCTCAATCGAGCCAAGGAAATTGTTGCCAACCTTCCCAAAGCTGTAAGGGAACGAGAGCATATCCTACTTTGTCATGGCGCTCCTGGGTCAGACCCTGGGAAGTACTACAGATTTATACGCGATAGCCTTGTGGAAGCTGGTTTGAAGGTAAAAATTGAGTTAACTGAAGATATGAACACCAACAATCTCTCAGAAAAATACCCCTTGGTTTTATATGGCAAATATGTAGAAAGTTACCCTCTTACTACATTTGCTCACTATCTTCCCGGTAATTCCCACGTCACGATGCCAACCAATGAGCAATATGAGAAGGTTTTTGCTGAGGCAGAGGCAGTTGAAGACCTTGAGAAGAAGGTGCAGCTTATTCATCGTTTGTCAGAGATTCTGAGAGAGAACTATGTGGTGCTACCACTCTATCAAAGGAAATTCATTTACTACAAAAAAAACCACATCGAGGCTATTGGTAGCAAGAACGAGCCAGCTTGGAACTTCAACATCTCCGAGGTCAAGATACATGAGTCGAAACGAAAGATTTAGATGGCTAGTCGGAAACCAAGGCGCCGTTCATGGAGTTCAGTGTAGCCAACAGTTACGGAAAAGCTGCTTGAGCCGACTCGGGAAGTATGAGTTTTTGGAAGATGGCTACCAACCTTGGATGGCCTCTCCAATATTGGCCTTAGAGGTTCTTAAAGGAAACATGAAACCGCTTGAGTCATGCCAAGAACGTTTTTCAACCGACAGAAGGTTTTTGAATAGCTACTCCAAATTTTTTGTAACAGATTTCGGAAAAACTGTGCTCCCCTTCTCCTACAATATCAAAATCAATGAACAAATTGAGTCGAATGGAAAACAATCGATTTCAATCTTTGAAAAAGGCATCAGTCAGATTGATTTTTGGCCAGAATGGATGAAGATTCTATTTGAGAACTTGATTGTAAATATTGTACCCATCTGCTCTCACCAAGGAGTAGAGTGCGGCAATTCCTTCACAGATCATAACTTCATTGGAACGATTTTTACAAGTGTGGAGTATGATAACCCTTATCCAGATTTACTGCTAAATATAAGTTTGGCTCACGAATTAGCACATAACCTGCTCATGATATATAACACTGGTCATGCCCTTTTTACCGATCCTAGTCAGACAGCTTATTCAGGAATCAGGGAAGTTCAACGACCCGTGGTCGCAGCCATGCATTCGGCTGTAGCCTTAATGTACATGAGCATAGCTGCATTTTCCCTTGCTAGAGGTGAAGTAGGTGCGCGCAGAGCCTTCCTAGAGACTCTGCAGAATGAGTATCGAAATAAACTTAAAATAAACATTGAAGGCTTGTTGAGAACGTCGAGGACCAAATTTTGTGATGAAATACTTAGAGAAATGGTCTTGGTGGCGTGATAGTTAAAAGTCCCATAAATAATGGTATAACAAGAGTCTTGCGGGACTACTTTCTAAGGATTGGCAAGTGGTCTCTTATATTTCAACTGACCACATTCACCCTTATCTATGGCTTTCTTTCACTAAAAGACGTCATAGATCGCTCTTCGTTTCTGTCCTCAAGTAGTGAAAAATCTCTGGCGTTGATGGTTGCCACAGGAGATCTATTTCAAATCAGAAATCTCCTATCGTCTTTTCAGAATGACTTCACCACGAATATTTCGCTTTTCAGCAGCAACAAGGCAATCATATTTAGCTCAGGAGAAGCTCAAGATTTCTTACAATCGAACTACAGTTTGAGACTCTCAAGAAACGGCATTATATTAGTTAGCAACAAGATCCTTGTTTACAATGAAAAGATTGTTGGCTATCTCCAGCTTAGAAATCGAATTGATTTAGTGAAGTGGTTTTTCCCTTGCTTGATAATCGTGTTTGCGAACTTTGCTATTTTTGTATTTGGACTTGGCAGAATCAAATCGATTACGGATGATCTTAGTGACGATGTTAAAGGCCTATCAAACATTCTTCAATACAAAAACCTGAACTTAGAGTATGTCTCCAAGTTCGATGAGATCATTTGGCTCCGCAGAAAAATTTCGGATCTTCTTTTAGAGATTGAAAGTAAAAACGAACTTGCAAAAGAGCTAGCCAAGAAAGAAGCGATATCTCAAACCGTAAGAATGCTTGCCCACGATTTGAGTAGTCCGATTTCTATTATTGAGCAGACGTTGAAAAAAGTATCTCCTGATCAACGAGTTCTACGATCTCTGCGAAAAATTCAATTCATGATAGAAGGCTTCAAAAAGGATGAGCACCAGATCATTCGGAGAATTGAAACCGACTACAGCTATATTGAGTCCCTAGAATCAGAAATTTTTGCTTATGCGCAAGACCAAAACGTTAATTTCAATTTTGAAAAGCAGCATGAAATAGCCAGCTATATTCTGGACATCGATCCGCTTAAAGTCGAACGAGCGATTATCAACCTTGCTCGAAATGCTATCGAAGCAGCTACGGAGAGGGTTTCAGTAGTGATCGGAGTCGCTAACGACAGAGATCTAGAGATTGTAGTCAGTGACGATGGCCCAGGCCTAGGAAATGCAAGTATCGAGGACGTCATAAAAATCGGATTCACCTCAAAAAAAACTAATGGAACTGGTCTAGGTCTAACCTATGTCAAAAAAATAGCTGACCAACATGAAGGCATACTCAGTTATCACCGATCCGAGGATATGTCAGTTTTTAAACTAGTCTTGATCAACTCTGCGAGGAAAGATTGTAATGAATACCCATTGGTTGAGGAAGCCCCAAAAATGAGTGACAATCAGGAAGATCGATGCGTCTTCGCAAACGATCCGAAAATATGTGTTTTTACCTCAAACTCGAAATTCAAGGATGACTTGCGGCGAGAGCTTGAATCTACCAAGACACCATTGGATTGTTTCTATGGTGACTTCGACCCTGAAGCCCATTCAATCTTACTTACAGATGATGAAGATCTTCTATGCCAGACATTTGGAACAACCATTCAGATGACTTTGGATTTGAAAAGGGATATGAAAGATATCATTTTTGGTCTGAAGCTACGTAAGAAGGCAGCCTTAGAGAGGATTAAAATTGGAGAAAAGTAACTTTCTAGTTGTAGATGACAATAAGTACGAGCTAACTGATACTCTTTCAAAGATTGTCGCTTCTGGACATGAAGCAAAGGGCGTTCTTACTGTCAAAGACGCAATGGCAAGTTTGCGACAGAAGCGATATACCTTTCTTCTGACTGATATCCACTTGACTGAGAGTGATGAACTGAAGCCTAGAGGCTTGGATTTACTCCAGGATGTGAAGTGCTTATTCCCTAATGTACTGCCGCTTGCAATGTCGAAAGACCCCGATGTTGCCATATTCGATAGAGCAATAGCTTATGGCGCACTTCAGTTCATTAAAAAGCCAGTCAAAAATTGGGACGAGATACAGATAGCGGTTAGCCTAGCCCGAAGCCGTAAAGCACTTCAAGGCTCGAACAGTAGTCTCACGAGAAACCATCAAATACCGGAAGATTTAAGGGCAAAATATCCAGATGGAATCGTACTGCGAGACTCTACGCGGAACAAAATCAAAGCCCTTTCTCAAAATCGTGATATCCCTCTTGTTCTTAGTGGCGAAACTGGAACTGGGAAAGAAGAAGTTGCGATGCTGCTACACAGAGAAAGGGTTGTGTTAGAGGGGGATATCCCATTTGTTGCTGTCAACTGTTCTCACTTCCGTTCTGATCTCGCTCAGTCTCAGCTATTTGGCCACCAGAAGGGCGCTTTTACCGGTGCAAACGATACTACCGTTGGTTTGGTCGGACAAGCCAACGGAGGTATTTTGTTTCTCGATGAAATCCACTATTTGCCAAAGACGAGTCAACGGGATCTACTAAGAGTCCTAAACGATGGCCACTATCAGCGGGTAGGCTCTACCGAAACACTTCATTCTCGATTTCAGCTTGTTGCAGCAACTACTTCTAGTCTCGATGATGCTGTCGCTAAGGGGCTTATTATACTGGATCTTGCTTCAAGACTGATGGGAGCCCAAATTGAACTGTCCCCACTTAGAGAGAGACGAGAGGATTTGAAAGATCTGATCGCTATTTTCTTTGCAAAAAGAAAAAAGGAGATATCTGAGAGCCAGCTAGAGGATATTTCAGCGAAGTGTGGCGAGTATTATTGGCAAGGAAATATAAGAATGCTTTTCCAGATACTAAAGGTCATGATCATGGAAGCAGAGTTTTCAAACGAACCTGTTAGTAGCAAGCACCTTCCAGACCTAAAATTGATGCGAGATCCTGCGGGTATTGTCACTCATAGTGGATCGGATTTAGATAGGATTGGGCAACGTGTCGCTAGCGGAGATTTAAGTTACGAAGAGGCCTTAAATAACTGTGACAAGCGTATTCTTGAGCACGTTGTCCGAAAAACGAATACTATAGCTGATGCTATTAGTCTTTTGGATATCAGTCGGTCGGCGTTCGACTCAAGACGTAAAAAATACGACTTACAGATATAGATTTACATCAAGAACAGCCGAGGCTCTCACTAAAAGTATTTTAGTCATTTTAATTTCCCGCCAAAATGTCAGTTTTTGGATTTTGATGGCGAAAACTTGAAACACGCAAATCAGTGACCCACTTCACCGATTCAACACAGCCAGTGAATGGGTTGCTTCTTGCGCGGATAGGTAGCTCTAAAGAATCATCCCCGAGCCGAGGCAAACCTCACCCCTATAAAACACTGCATACTGCCCTGGAGCAATCCCAGCATCTGGCTCGTCTAGCTGCACCACCCCGCGACTGTCCGCAAGGTCTATGGTGCATGGAATAGTTTTTTCGCCATGACGGAGCTTAACAGAGAGCTGGTCAAGAGGCTCAGGAGGGCTTGAGATCCAATGAACGCTACCTACTGAAAACTCTGTCTGTGGACGTTCATCATCAAGCTTGTTCTTTGACACGTATACAATATTATTAGCACAGTCTTTTCTGACCACAAACCAAGGTCCACCACTCAGCCCAAGGCCTTTTCTCTGGCCAATGGTGTGAAACCAAAAGCCCTTATGTTCACCGACAGCTTCATTGGTATCAGCGTCCATGATCAGGCCCTGCTTTTCGCCAAGGTGGGCCTTCACAAACTCGCTATATTTTATTTTGCCTAAGAAGCAAATTCCCTGACTGTCTTTCCTGCTTTGATTGACAAGGTCGTATTTCTGAGCCAAGGCTCTCACTTCAGCTTTCGGATACTGCCCCACGGGAAAGAGACAGCGGGCAAGCTGCTCCTGACTTAGCCTGGAAAGAAAGTAGGTTTGATCCTTGATGGGGTCGTTACCCTTTAAAAGCCAAGACATACCCCCTTGCCTTTCGACCTGCGCATAGTGACCTGAGGCAATGTGGTAGCTGTCATCGATAAAGTCGCAGAAGGCCCCAAACTTAACCCTCTGATTACAAAGAATATCGGGACTTGGGGTGCGCCCCTCCTTAAGCTCCTCGACGGTATGACTCACCACCTTGTCCCAGTAAGCAGTTTGTAGCGAAACCACTTCGAGAGGAACGCCAGCCTGATCACAAACAGCTTTTGCGTATTTCAAATCCTCTTCCCACGGGCATTCACCAAGGAATTGGAACTCATCTTCCAACCAAATTTTCAGATAAAAGGCTGTGAGGTCGTACTTTCCTGACTGTTTAAGTAGCTGTAATGCAACGGAACTATCGACTCCACCAGAAACCAGTACGGCTGCTTTCATAAGACACTCCCTTCAATCGAACGGTCCTTTTAGCATACTGATTTTCGGATGTCCATCCTGGAATCACGCGCTGATACGCCGTATTCTTGCCAAACAGTCGCGGAACTGCTAGCTAAGAACTCTTTTTTCTGTGAGGAGTCTTTGCGTTGGAAATTAAGGCCGTTATATTCGATTTTGATGGAGTGATTGCCGAAACCGAGGGAGTCCATCGACTTGCTTGGATCGCGCTTGCTGAAGATCTGAGTCGGCCGTTGCCTGAAGGATTTCTCGACCGCGGAATTGGCAGCACCATGGACAAGCTTGCCTGGGAACTCTATGAGTTTTGGGAAGGTGCCGTCGATTTGCAAGAGATTCATGATGAGAAAGCCAACCACTTCCGCCGACTGCTTGCAGAAACTAAGGATGTTTTGGTAGGTGGTGTGATTGAAGCCTTTCAGACATTTCATCAGATGGGTTTACCAATGGGCATCGCCACAAGCTCACCGCGGCGCGAGATCGAACCTCTTTTAGAGACTCATGCTGTTAAAGATCTATTCCAAAGCATCGTGACCCTCGACTGTGTTGATAACCCTAAGCCTCACCCAGAGGCTTACTTGCGCTCTGTAGCCAATCTCAAGCAGCAGCCTGAGAACTGCCTGGTGTTTGAAGATTCAATACTGGGTACCACTGCGGCACGGGCTGCGGGAACCAATGTGGTGGGGGTTCTAACCTCATTCCCCCGTGAAAAGCTTGAGCCCCTTATCGATGCTATCGATCACTTTCATCAGTTACCACAGGTTCTAAAAAAACTAAGGATGGAATGATGCAATCCAATGAGACGCCTTTGCCAGAACAGATTAGACCCTTAGAATTTCATCAACTTCTGGGTCAGGAACACATCTGGGCTTCAGGCAAGCCTCTCAGAAGCCTGGTAGAATCGGATAGCTTCAGCTCACTGATCCTCTGGGGGCCTCCCGGCACAGGGAAAACAACCCTTGCCTGCTTGATTGGTCGCCATTCCAATCGGGAGCTAGTTTTGATGTCTGCTACGGAGCATGGAGTTAAGGCCATTCGAGAGCAGCTTCACCGCTCTGAAATCAGACGCAATCATGGTGAACGATCGTTGCTGTTATTTATGGATGAGATCCACCGCCTGAGCAAGTCTCAACAAGATGTTCTTTTGCCTGCCTTAGAAAAGGGCACGATTAAATTCATCGGAGCAACCACAGAAAACCCTTCATTTGAAGTGAACCAAGCGATCCTTTCGCGAAGCATGGTTTTCGCCTTGCAGCGATTGAGCGAGGAAGCCCTCCAGAACATCATCAGACGAGCTATGGACGAACCATCATCCCCCCATCAAGGCCGCTGCCTTGACCAAGATGTCATCGAAGCATTAGCTCGATCTGCTGATGGTGATGGACGGCAAGCTTTGAACTTGGTGCAGGCTATTCTAAGCGCGGTGCCACCCGGTTCAAGCGTATCCTTAGAGCAGGCCAAACCCTATCTCGGTCAGATCTTACAAAAATATGATAAGAATTCAGACCAGCACTACGATACGATTTCAGCCTTTATCAAAAGTATTCGAGCGAGTCAGGTGGATGCCGCAGTTTATTACTTGGCCCGTATGATCGAAGCCGGTGAAGACCCTATGTTTATCGCCCGCCGCCTTGTAATTGCAGCTAGTGAAGATGTCGGCAACGCCAACCCTACTGCTTTACTCATGGCAACCAGCGGCTTGCAAGCTGTTCATCAGATCGGCTACCCAGAAGCACGAATTATCCTTTCTCAGGTAACCACATATTTGGCCTCATCTCCAAAATCCAATCGCTCTTATCTAGCGATCGGCTCAGCACAAGAGGATGCCCGGCGAGGATCGTTACCGATTCCCCTACATCTGCGAAATGCGCCGAGTAAGCTGATGAAAGAGTTTGGCTATGGCAAGGGCTACATCTATGCTCACGACCACCCCCAAGCTGCATCAGAACTGGACTACCTCCCCCCAGAACTACGCCACAAAAGCTACTACAACCCGCTGGACGTGGGCACGGAGCGTCAGTTGAAGGAAAATCTCAAGCGTTTGAACGGCAAAAAAGCTTGGGAGAACGACTAAAAGCTGTTAAATAGGGCCCATCTTTCGATCTGGAGATTCAGCCAGTGCCAATGCTGGCCGCCTCACACCATCACCTGGAGGAGCTATGTCTCAAACATCCCCTTTGGCCCTTCTGTCCGTCACCGATAAAACTGGAGTCGTTGACTTTGCCAAAAACCTGAGCCAACTCGGATTCACTCTGCTATCCACTGGCGGAACCGCACAGGTCTTGCGAGAAGCGGGACTTGAAGTATTCGATGCTGCGGAATACGCTGGCAGCCCTGAAATCATGGACGGTAGGGTCAAGACTCTGCACCCAAAGATTCACGGCGGCATCCTTATGGACCGCAACAATCAACGCCATGTTCAAGAGGCGGACGATCACAAAATTCTCCCCATTGATTTGGTTGTGGTCAACCTCTATCAATTTGCTGAAAAAGCAGTCGATCAAAACCTCACACTGGCAGATGCCATTAATTTTATCGACATCGGTGGCCCAACGATGCTTCGAGCAGCAGCGAAGAACTATCTTCATGTGACTCCCGTGATCGATCCACAAGACTACGATCCCGTTATATCCGAATTGAAAGCCGGTGGTCTGCAAAATCAAACAAGAATTTCCCTAGCTCATAAAGTCTTTTCGCATATTTCCAGTTACGATCGCATGATCGCTTCTTATTACGAAGGAGCTCTTAAGGAGTCTACTGCTGAAGATTTACCTGCAACAATCGATCTCAAGTTGCAGAGGCATTCTCTTCTCCGTTACGGAGAGAACCCACACCAAAGCGCAGCTTTCTATACTTTTGGTCAAGCTGGTGATGGCTTGCAGAATGCCAAAGTCTTGCAAGGCAAGGAGCTATCCTTTAATAATCTTGTTGATGTGGATGCCGCCGTTGCGATGGTTGCCGACCTTCAAGACTACACAGCAGTGACCGTTATCAAACATACTAACCCATGCGGCGCTGCAGCCAGTCGCAGCCTTTCGGTGAAAGAGGTATTTCAAAAGGCCTTTGACGCCGACTCAAAGTCAGCCTTCGGTGGGATCGTTGCTTGCAACCGCGAGATCGATGGCGCAACCGCCGAAGTGATGTCGGGAATTTTCTTAGAATGTATCGCTGCACCATCATTCAGCTCTGCTGCTAAGGAAATTTTTGCCAGGAAGAAAAATCTGAGGCTGCTAGAAGTTCCTCTCCTGAAGCGCCACACCCAAGATAAGGCCCTACAGATAAAATCTGTTCAGGGAGGAATTTTAGTTCAAGATCTCGACCAAGTTTTACCCAGCAACCGTGATGCCTGGACCACAGTAAGCAAAACTTCAGCAGAGGGCCAAGGCGATGATCTAGCCTTCGCCATGACAATCTGTAAGCATGTGAAATCCAACGCAATTGTTTACGTTAAAGACTTGACAACTGTTGCTGTCGGAGCAGGCCAGATGTCGCGAATCGATGCCGCTCAGTTTGCAGCACAAAAAGCTCAGGAAGAAGGCAGAACCTTACAAGGCTCCGTTTTAGCGAGCGATGCATTTTTTCCGTTCCGAGACACCGTTGATTTTGCTGCTAGCCAGGGCGTCAAGGCCATCATCCAGCCTGGAGGATCGAAACGAGACCAAGAATCCATCGATGCTTGCGATGAGCATGATATCGCTATGGTTTTCACGGGAAAACGGCACTTCAAGCACTAAGCGAAGAAACTTACCAAGCCGAAGCTTTGGGCAGCCACGATCGGAGGCCCAAAGCTTTTTTAGAATCTAAGCCCCCAAGAATCGTACGTAAAATACTAATTTATTGATATTCTCAGGACATTGCCGAAGAGGTTTTTAGGTGTGGAAGTAAACCTTAAAGGCTTACGTTATGATAAGACTCATGGCAATTTTAGGCTTCTTAGCCACGGCTCCCACGGGCCCCAAGGCGATGGCCGACGAGTACTTCCCCAATGCATCTGACACGGATCAGCCCATATTTTCCTACGGAATGTCGTGCTCTCGATTGGTAGACCTGACTCAAAGTGAAGTTTACGCAGTCGTTCATCCGAACCACCGCGAAGACTTCGAGGGGTTTTGTGTGCCCGAAGATGTTTATAACTGCTCCGACTACAACGGACTGTTATACCAGCTAGGGACACTTGAGCGGCATGATGGAATTCTATGCCGCTTCATTCCCCGTGACGAATAGGCCCTACAATAACTTAGCAGCCTTCGAGGCGAGTTGACTTCGTTCACCTCGCTTCAAAGTAATATGTCCTGCTATGGCCTCAGTTCGAAACCTTTCAATAACATACGTCAGACCATTGCTTTGTGAATCAATGTAAGGATTATCAATCTGATAAGGATCTCCCGTGAGAACGATCTTAGTGCCTTCTCCCGCTCGTGTGAGAATCGTCTTGATTTCGTGAGGGGTCAAGTTCTGAGCCTCATCCACAACAAAGTACTGGGAGGGCAAGGATCGACCGCGGATATAGGTGAGTGGCTCGATCGCGAGCATCCCCTGATTGATCAGCTCCTCGTAGCTTTTTGACAAACGCTTCGATCGACTGGACGACCCTCCACCAAGGAGAAGCTCAAGATTGTCGAATATAGGTTGCATCCACGGATTCAGCTTTTCATCTAAATCCCCTGGCAAATAGCCAATATCGCGCCCAAGAGGGAAGATTGGACGGGATACCAATAGCTTCTGATACTGGTCTTCATCGGTAGTTTTGGTCAGACCAGCCGCGAT
The DNA here is from genome assembly GCF_900177345.1 of Pseudobacteriovorax antillogorgiicola. Classification (NCBI taxonomy): domain Bacteria; kingdom Pseudomonadati; phylum Bdellovibrionota; class Oligoflexia; order Oligoflexales; family Pseudobacteriovoracaceae; genus Pseudobacteriovorax; species Pseudobacteriovorax antillogorgiicola. The sequence goes on along the minus strand of NZ_FWZT01000002.1, from coordinate 286,502 downwards.
AGCCATCAGTGTTTTACCGGTTCCTGCTTCGCCGCTGATAGTGACCAAGCGAATCTTGTCATCAAGCAACACTTCTAAGGCCATGGCTTGTTCCAGATTGCGCGAATAGATGCCCCACACACCTTCGGTACGCGGTTCGATCATCTTCACAACTTTCTGATCACCATCAAAGATACCAAAGACTTTCTGACTTGTATCGGACTCATCCTCAAGAACCACAAACTGGTTCGGATACAAGTTGTACTCATCCAAGCGCACTTCCCGCTGGGCGTAGAAATTATTGATCACCTCGGGCGTGACCGTGATATAAGTAACGCCGGTGTAAAAGTGAGAAATATCGACTTTATCTGCAGCAAAGTCCTCGGCCACTAGCCCAAATGCATCTGCCTTGATTCTAAGGTTGGTGTCTTTTGTAATCACAGACACCCGGCGGCTGTCCCCAAATTGTTTTTGTAATGTGAGTGCTATAGCCAGAATGTGATTATCCGTGCTATCGGCTAGCAGCTCTGGAAGGATTTCCATATTATGACCCAAGTAGACAAAGAGCTGCCCGGAGTCATCGCGATCTTCAAAAATAGAAATTCCAGAAGATAGAGTTCCACGATCACGGAGCTTGTCGAGAATCCTTGAGACTTCACGTGCATTTCTGCCGATATCACTCATGTCCTTTTTAAAGGTATCTACTTCTTCGATCACCGATATAGGAATCACCACATCGTTATCATCAAATTTGTAGATACATAGGGGATTGCTCAAAAGGACATTAGTATCCAGAATGAAGACCTTTTTCATGCCTCATCTACCCCGCATAAAATATAATTTTTTAGATTATTCGTAATTTGTAACATATCTTAACCAAATCCAAAAGCCATGAATGGATGAGTAGTGAAAATATCTCACTTACCTCATGACCTTCTAACCTTATCTTTTTATGAGTTTCATTAATATGAATACCTGACAATTCCAGACTAGGAGGGTAATCTTAACTAAGGTCTGCCCGGAAATAGCTTATTTTGCGCTACATCAAAACAAGGGACGTCACCCGCTTCATGGAAGTGAGTCGCTTTTTCAGGCGCTTGTCTAAGCCATTCCCGGACAGACCCAAACGAAAACCAGAGCCAATGGGAGAATAGTGATGACTGAATCCGCAGAGTTTTTGCAAAATCTCAACCAGGAAACCCGGAGCCTATTCCAAGAACGCCAGGTCATACTTAGCTTTGGAGACTTTCTACAACGCCTCACAGAGCGGCCAAGTGTGTTTATCCGCAATGCTAGCCAGTACCTTTTTGACGTCTTTCAGCATTATGGACCATCGGAAGTGACGACCGACAACCACTACACCCGCTGGAAAATATTTGATATGGGCACGGAGCGAAACATCCCAATTATTGGCTCCGAATCCGTTCAAGACGAGATCCATAAAGTCATCTCGTCCTTCACAAGGCAGGGTTATTCGAACAAACTTATCGTCCTTCACGGCCCAAATGGATCTGCAAAGTCTTCCATTCTCGATTCATTGTCCGATGCTATGAAGTCTTACAGTGAAACTGAAGAAGGTGCTGTTTATCGCTTTAACTGGATCTTTCCCACGGATAAGTCCTTGACTAGCAAGCGCATGGGGACCAGTGGCCCTATTGGGTTCGGCGGCGAGGAGGACAATATCAATCACTCCGAATCTTTCGCTTACCTTGAAGAAGCAAAAATTGCTTCAAAGATTCATTCCGAATTCAAGGAAAATCCGATTTTTCTTATCCCTATGCCACAACGAGAAGCATACCTACGGAAGTGGCTTGCCAAAGAGCAAGAGATTTCTGAAGATCAAGTGGAACTGCCACCACACATTCTCCTACCTGGCTTATCCAAGCGAAACCAGCTTATCATGGAAAATCTCCTTTCCGCTTATGATGGAGATCTAGGCAAAGTCCTTCGCCATGTGCAGGTGGAACGGTTCTTCTTTTCCAAACAGTACCGTGTCGGAGTTGGGACTGTGGAACCTCAGATGTCAATTGATGCTTTGGAAAAACAACTCACTATGGATCGGAATATTGCCAACCTCCCACCAGTATTGCACAATATAAGTTTCCACGAAGTAAGCGGTCCTCTGGTGGAAGCGAATCGTGGCATCCTCGAATTTTCGGATATGCTCAAGCGCCCCATTGAAGCATTCAAGTACCTTCTTTCGACGGTGGAAAAAGGCACTTTGAATTTACCCTCATCAACGGCAAATCTTGATATCATTTTCTTCGCGACAACCAATGAAAAGCACCTCGATGCTTTCAAAACGATACCAGACTTTGCCTCATTCAAATCCCGCTTTGAACTAATCACAGCTCCTTATCTGCTTAAGCCTAGTCAGGAAGTCTTGATTTATACACGAGACTTAGAAGCTATTCGCAAGACCAAGCCCGTTTGCCCACATACCTTAGATTTGCTTTGCCTTTGGGCTGTGATGACAAGGCTCAAGCAGCCAAACCCCGAATACTACGAAAGCAAGTATCGCTCGCTGATATCGAGGCTGGACCCCCGCAGCAAAGTCCGACTCTACGAGAAGAAGGGATTGACAGAAGTGTTCAAACCCCAAGAAGAAACCATGCTGCTTGAACTATTTACTAAGATTCGCGAAGAGTTTGAAAATGTTGTCTCTTACGAAGGCCGATTCGGAGCCTCACCCCGGGAGGTCCGCAGCATCCTTTTCAGAGCGGCTCAAAATAAAAAACACCAAACCCTTACACCGATGACCATCTTCATCGAACTAGAGCGCTTGGTTAAGGACCGAACTGTCTATGAATTTCTACAGTTAGAGCCCCGCGGCAAGTATCACCAGCCTGCCGAGTTCATCAAGTACCTCAAAGAAGATTTCATCAGTCTTTTCGAACAAGAAATTTCTGCCGCCATGACTCTTGTGGATGAGCTTGAGTACACGACCTTGCTCCAAAGGTACATCAGTCATGTGGTAGCCCAGGTGAAGAAAGAGAAAATTTATAACCCCATCACCAAGGCTCATGAGGAGCCATCCGATAAAATAATGAAGGATATCGAGAAGATCATCAAAGTCACTGGAGCTGTTGAGCGCCATAGGGAATCGATCCTCGGTAAGATTGCAGCCTATAAAATCGACAATCCAGCCAAAGATATCGTGGTGGCTGAAATCTTTCACGACTATTTGAAAGCCTTAAAAGATTATTACTTCAAGGAGCGCCAAATCGCAGTGGAAAGCAACTACAAGGTGATGCTTGACCTAGACACCGACAATGCAAAAAACCATAAACCTGATGAAATCGAGCTAGCAAAAACCACATATCAAAACTTAGATGAACGCTTTGGTTATGATCATGTATCAGCCCGAGAAAGCCTTAAATTTCTTCTGTCCCAAAGCAAAAGCTAGAAAAGGGGGCGATCGCCCCTGACAGGTCCTTAAGCTCTTACTAGAATTTTTTGCGCGATCATTTCCAAGATGAACTCCTGGGGGCTCTTCAAGCGACGAAAGCTAGGTGATGACAGAAGCTTCCACGACACGAGCCGTTCATCCTTGAAGGTCTTGAGAACCTCGTATTGATCTGCAGTGATAAAAAGCCGCCAATCGACATTCTTACCTTTGATGCGAGCGATCACATAGTCTTTATCGGGATAAGTTTTTTCCATCTCATCCTGCCGAGGGTTTTCCATAAGCTCGATCTTCTTGTGAAGCTTGAAGACCCCCGCGGGAGCTTTCCAAATCTTGCGGTAAGCTTTTAAAGTAACATCCCAAAGCTCTTCGGGAGCGATCGTTTCACCGTCTTCATCCAAGTCAGTGGGATCGACTTGCTCTTCCAGCTCTTTAGGAACGCTTTTGACCATGGCTCGATCGAACTTACTGGCTTCAAAAATTTCGGTATCGTTTGCAATCTGCCAGAGGAAGTCACGATGGTCGGACACCAGCTTGCCACAAGCCTCGAAAAACTCTAGCTCTTGACCACGCCAATCTCCCCAGAGTACGTCTAAGGCATCCTCATGCCAGCCATGCTCGTCTTTACTAGAGGTTTTGCTAATCTTCTTAGCTAAGCCATTGAGTCTTTTCACATACTGAGCCACATCGAAACCAAGCTGGTCCATGGCCCATTGTGCAATTGCCATCTCTGCCTGTGAGCCCATGGTCTGCACGGCAGTCCAGAAATTTTCACTTTTACCGCCGTGGTCTTTCAAACAAAAGAAAGTGGAGCAAACCGAATTGCGGAACGCATGCACCGTACAAAAACCAGTTTCCTTTTCGAGCATCGGACAAAGTACTTTTTCACTTTTACCAAAGCGATCGTGTTCTAGGTCATCAAGATAATTCACCCATTGCTTCGGCGTTGAGTTCATACCCTCTGGGGTTATCATCCCCTGATCTATAATCGACTTGAGCCGTTCGAGACCTTTCTCAGTTTGTGCCGCTAGGCCGAGCAAGAAGTTTGGAATTCTAGGGTGATAGGTGCAGCAGCGATAGTCGGGTCGATAGCCCTCATACGATGCCTTCGGGCAAGACATACATGTAGCGCGACGCTCTTCCGGGAACTGAAGGCCAAGAAACTCCTTCGGCAGCATGTAGCGCCACACCCCAGGAAAGGTGTGATTACCAAGGAGAAGTGGTTTGCCAATGGGGTCTTCTTCATGAAAAATTTTAGACATGATCACCTATTCACGACATTTGGACATGATAAAAAAAATACTGTAATCTGGTAACGGCTTTTTATCGATTGCGCAATGAAAATGGAGTCCTATGGCAGATAAACTTGACCAAGCCCTCCGCGATATTCAAGCTGAGCTCCCCAGCCCTCGCTTACATCTTAGCAGGGCAGAAAAGGTTGAGCTTATTAAAAAATGGGGCCCCAAAAGAGTTCGTGACATACTGAAGGCAAAAGACACCCTGCCTTACCGGCGCTTGCCATTTATCTTCAATAACGTCGACAGCCAAGATTTGATTGATATTTTAAATAATAATTTCGATGAAGTCTTAAGTGCTTCCGGGAACTTAAAGTGTGATCATCCTAAGGGATTAAAATAGTTAAGGTTAGTTAATCGAGGGAAATATTTAAACTGAAAAGTTAAAAAAATCATAGTTAAGCTTGCGGTCCGTGGGCCGTTGCGGCTATATTTTGGAGAAAATTTCGCTGCTCACAGTGGCGAACGTCAATAGTTTAGGAGAATCATTTTTTTGAAGGTACTAGAACGAGCCGATTTACGATCTATGAGAGACGTCAGATTAGTTGGAGAAGGTTTAAATGACATAGTTCCGGCAATGGACGCATGGCGTAAAGCGGAAGACGAAGGCCTTGACCTTGTGTTAGTGAGCGATCCAGACGCGACTCCTCCTGTGGTTCGCATCCAAGACTTTAAGAAGCTTCAATACGAGAAAAAGAAAAAGCAACGCCAGAACAAGCACAAAGTCGAACTTAAAGAGATCCAACTGAAGGCTAATATCTCCGATCACGACCTCCAGACGAAAGTCAATAACATCGATCGCTTTCTACAACGTGGCGATAAGGTAAAAGTGATTGTCCGTCTAAAGGGTCGCGAGAGAGATAATCCACAGCGTGCTCATGACCTCATTGCTAAGGTGACGGAAACAGTCACGGTAAGCTGCAAAGTGAATAAGCTACCCGGTCCTATTGCGACCGCCATCCTTGAGCCTGCTAAATAACTGCAAATGCCCCTTGCTTCAAAGGGGCTAAATAACTAATATCACTTATTAAAACCCCCTTATTTTTGGTATTTTCTAAAAAAGACGACCTTTCATCTTTGATCTCAAGTCGTTGTAATGTCACTATAGCTTAGTCGGCAAAATGCAAGCATAATGGCCCTAATTCGTCCGTGATACGAGATTACGAGAGCGCACCGAAGTTGAGATAGAACTCGGGTGCATCGCAACACATGGAGTCTTTTTCAATGTGCTTGGTCGCAATCTCGTGATTCTCCAGCAACGGGCAAAATCAATGCACTTTCTAAGGAGGCCACGACATGCAAAACGATGAGAATAAGGCCATCAACGCGATTTGGATGACGGAGTTGAAAGACGCTAATGAAAAGCTGGTACTATATCAGCTTGCCACCAAGCATGACCTAGGAGAACGATACTCCTCCTCATGGAAGAGCTTGGAGCAGTTCATCAGCGACTTCGAAACCAAATGGTGTAGCTTTAAGGAAATCATCGACGGCACTCGCCTCAGTCATGTGAAGGCTGAAAGAACCCTCAATGCTCTGAAATCGCGAAATCTTGTCGAGTCCAAGGAGATTCCTGTTAAACTAAAGAAAAACGACGTTCAGGAAGAGTATCAAACTGTTTATGGAATCACGGCAAAGATTTTCATCGACTTCCAGGATTCGAAGCTGGCTGGTAAAGTCGCATCGGCCTGATGTTCTGCAACGCCTAGCAATCATCCTGTTGCTAGGTCTCCTCATTCCAACTCCTGCCAGGGCATTCTCTAACTTTTTCTCTACTATGATCGGCGGCGGCTTTACCTTCGCGGATAAAAAGGGTCGGGATTTGGAAACCCTGCACAACTACGGAATGCTACGGCTGGCCTTCGATCTGGATCTTGACGTCCCCTTCTTCTGGGCTGTAGACATTGAAAGCTTCCGCATTCAAAGGCGTCAGGATGTACTTCAAGACCACCACCACGGCGAGGGTGGCGGCCTCACTTTGGGGGCAAGACATCGCCCCTATGCCTTTTGGATACAGTATGGTTTAGGGCGGCTCCGCAACTTAAAAAAGCCGGTAGAGAACTTTGAAGACAAAGCCCAGCGCTTCCGTTACCATAGTGCCGCCTTTGGCGTGAGCTATGCAATCTACGAGCGCGAGTACTCCGCCATTGACGTCCAGGCAATGAGCAAGTTGGTGATCACGGAGCGAGGCTGGAAACAAGCCTACGGCTTAAAAAATCTCCGCTTAGCCTCACTTGTGATTTCATTTACCCTACTCGATTTATGAGAACACCTATGAATCCAGATCTACCCATCAAAGTGATAGTGGGAACCTCGAACCCAGGGCTAGGTAAAAAGCTCTGCGAAACTATGAATATCGACCCATGCAAAAGCGAAGTGATTGAATTTAGCGAAGGCAACACCTTCGTTCGAATCCTTGAAAACGTTCGGGGTCGTGATGTCTATATTGTCCAGGGGGTATCCTACCCAGTTGATCGAAACTTTATGGAACTGCTCTTTTGGGTCGACGCTGCCAAGCTCGCATCAGCAGCCCAAGTCACAGCTGTCATACCCTTCTTTAGCTATGCAAAAGCCGATAAGAAAGATGAGCCACGAGTCTCCATTCGAGCCAGAGTCTGTGCCGACGCTCTAGAAGCGGCTGGCGTCGATCGGGTGCTCACCATGGACTTGCATTCGCCACAGATCCAAGGTTTTTTTAAGAGGCCCGTGGACCACATGAACGCTCGCTCGATTATCTGCGAATACATCCAGACTAAAAACCTAGACAACCTAGTGGTAGCTTCCGCAGATGTCGGTTACGGAAAAAATGCCTTTAAATTTTCAGATCGCCTCAAGGTACCCACTGTGATCGGCAACAAGATTCGCGTCGATCACAGTGAAACCGCTCAAGTATGGAATGTGGTGGGGGATGTGAAAGACAAAAATGTACTGATTGTCGATGATATAGTCTTTACTGGCGGATCGTTGATTTCTATGACCGAGGCAGTCAAGGCCATGGGTGCTAAAAAAGTCTATGCAGCAGTCACCCATGGAGTCCTAACTCCCGGTGCTACCAAAAAGATTGATGAAAGCTCCCTGGAAGAGCTTGTGATCACTGACACGGTGGAGTATCGATTCCAAGACTTAAGCCCCAAAGTAAAAGTTTTATCTGTGGCTGGATCTTTTGCAAATGCGATCAAGAGCATTCATGAGTATAAATCGATAAGTAAACTCTTCCCTGAGTAAGTAGGCCTAGCAAGTATTTTGCAAACATTAGTTTTACATAGGCCACTCAAGTACCCATAACTCCGTTTCCCACATTCTTGTTTTGTAAAAGTGTTTTCACAGTCTAGAAAAAATCTAGACTGTGAAGCAATCCCCGTTATATCCCAGAGCCTTGACAATCATCTTTGGACTGAGGGGAAACATAGATGAAACATGATAAATGGACTTTGATTCTCGGTGGATCAAGTGGAATGGGCTTGGCCACTGCAAAGAAACTTGCCAACGATAAAACACCCATTATATTGATCCATCGCGATCGTAAAAGCGCTATGAAGAAGATCCAAGAAGAGTTCGATGCCCTTGCATCGAAGACTTCGTTGATCACCATCAATGCCAATGCCCTAACGGCCGATGGTCGCCAAGGAATTCTCACGAGGATCGCCGATGACATCGGTGATGGTCAGATTCATTGCCTTCTGCACTCGATTGCTCTTGGCAACTTAAGATCTCTGGTACCTTCCGAGGACGAACCACGCCCATTGTCTGATGAAGACTTTGGCCAAACCATCGCCTACATGGGTTATGACATTCTACTATGGGTACAAGATCTCTATTCCCGGGGTATGTTCGCTCCACAAGCCAGCGTTATCGGGCTTAGTTCTGAAGGAAATCAAAAAGCCTGGGCTGGGTACGCAGCAGTATCAGCCGCAAAATGCACGTTAGAGTCGGTATCGCGATCAATCGCCGTGGAGTTTGGTCGGTTTGGAATTCGCAGCAATATTATTCAAGCAGGTATTACCGAAACACCAGCATTGGCATTGATCCCATCCCATCAAGAAATGTTGGAGGATGCACGACAACGGAATCCTCTTGGACGCTTGACTAGACCCGAAGACGTAGCGAATGCAGTCTATTTATTGACAAGGCCGGAAGCTTCTTGGATCAACGGTGCGCTGCTTCATGTTGATGGCGGCGAACATCTTTGCTAGGAGGCCTTATGGAACTACCCAACTCACTACCCGAACTATCAGAAAAAATCCTGAGTCACTTGCCTCAGCAAGAGCCTTTTCGCTTTGTCGATCAATTGACACATATTGATGAAGATGAGATCCACGGTCAGTATCGCTTCAAAAACGACGAATACTTCTATCGTGGCCACTTTCCACATCACCCTGTAACTCCTGGCGTCATTCTCACAGAAGCTATGGCTCAGATTGGTGTTTGCAGTCTATCGATCTACCTGATGCTTCGCAAAGGCAACGATCTGAGCCAAGCCCTGACGACCCTGTTTACGGAATCGAATGTTGAATTTCTTGCAGCTGTAGAACCCGGCGAGTTGATTACTGTGAAGGCTAAAAAAGTCTTTTGGCGTCGCGGTAAGCTGAAGTGCCAATGCGATCTATTTAAAGAGAATGGTCAACTCGCTGCTCAGGGAACCCTAGCCGGAATAGGAGTCTAAGATGGAAGCAAGGCAAGTCGTAGTAACAGGAATGGGTGTGATCACAAGCAACGCCCAAAACACAGTTGAATTTGCTCAGGCTCTGCGTCACGGAACATCAGGCATTCGTCACTTTTCTGAGCTTGAGGAACTCAAGTTTGCCTGCCAGGTGGGAGGACAATGCAATATTCCAGCGGAGCGTCTCCAGGCAGCTATTTCTGAGGCTGATATTAACTCGATGTCACAGGGGATGAAGCTCGCAGCGCTCGCCAGCTTAGAAGCTTTTCAGCAAGCTGGTCTAAGCCCCAAGCCCGAGGACTCTGATGACGTCTACGAGGATACCGGAGCCATGATTGGTACCGGCATTGGAGGGTTGGATGTTTTCGCTGAAGATGTCTACCCAAAGGTCGTCGCAGGCAAAGTGAAGCGCTTAGGCAGTTCCGTAGTTGAACGTATTATGTTTAGTGGTCCTAGCGCGAAAGTCGCAGGCTTACTAGGTTTAGGCAATCAAGTCAGCGCCAATAGTTCGGCCTGCTCCACAGGTACTGAAGCCATCATCATGGGCGCTGAGCGTATTCGCTCTGGTTTGGCTAAAAGAATGCTCGTCGGAGGTGTGGAGGCCGCTCACCCTCAAATCTGGGCTGGCTTCGACAGCATGCGCGTCCTATCGAGAAAGTTTAATGATACTCCAGAACAGGCATCGCGCCCTATGAGCGCTAGCGCCGCAGGCTTTGTTCCAGGCAGTGGTGCTGGGATCTTAGTCATCGAGGATCGAGAGAGTGCTGAGCAGCGTGGTGCAAAAATTTACGGAGAGATACTTGGAACGAGTATCAACTGCGGTGGCATGCGTGCTGGTGGATCAATGACAGCTCCTAGCACAGCGTCGGTGATTCGCTGTATTCGCAGTGCGATGATGGATGCGAACCTAAAGGCCCACGATATCGACTACATTAATGGTCATCTCACGGCGACCATGGCAGATCCATTGGAGCTAGGCAACTGGCAAAAGGCCTTGGAAATCGATCCAGGGCAAATGCCTTGGATCAATAGTACGAAATCTTTGATTGGTCACTGCCTAGGAGCTGCTGGCGCCATTGAATCCGTAGCCACCCTACTCCAACTCAATCAAGGCTTTATTCATGGCTCGATCAACTGCGAGGATATTCACCCAGATATCGCTCCTTTTGCAGAGCGTATTGTTCAATCCACTCAAGATAAAACCATTACGACAGCCGCCAAAGCTAGTTTCGGCTTTGGCGATGTCAACAGCTGTATTATTTTCAAGCATGGGAGATGCTAAACATGGAAAACCAAAAGATCTATGACGACGTTGTTAAAATTATCAGCAAGCACGCTAAGAACCAGGAAGCTCTCGCCAGCCTGAATCAAGACACTCACATCTTAAACGACCTTCAGGTGAACTCCGCTCGCCTTGTCGACATCATTCTTGACTTCGAAGATGCCTTCGACCTAGAGATCGAAGATGACGATGCAGATGAAATCAACACCATTGGCGATGCTGTTCAACTTGTACAAAAGCTTGTTCATTAATTTTCTTACTGCTTAATAGGCCTAGGTGATTCCCCTTCTTAATCTGTCTCTGATTGAGTGATCACCTAGGCTTTCTTTGGAGTTGGCATGGTTTTAATCTCCCCTCTGACTCGCTGGTCTATACGCTTGCAACAGGTTCTCAGTTTCCTCTGCATGATTTGGCTTGCTCCTATCGTAATATTTTACCTCAAGTTTTACCGTAAACATCGCATCCGAGACCTAAATGAATTCAGGAAAGATGTTCGAGACAAGATAAAAGCCGCCGCGAACCGTCCGATTATTATCGCAGCCAATCACCTGACAGCTATTGACTCCTTCATTATCAACTGGGCATTAATGCCGTGGCCTCACTACCTCTGGTACTTTCATCGCTTTCCATGGAACGTCCCCGAGTACGCAAACTTCGGCCATAATCCCTTCCTTCGCCTACTCTGCTATCTGGGGAAGTGCTGCTTTATCAAACGCAATGGCAGCAAACGGCACAAGGCTCGGGTGATGTCTCGGCTTCAATTTCTCGGTATGGAAGGTGAAAGCATCTGTATCTTCCCCGAAGGTGGACGATCACGAACTGGCCGAGTGGATCGGGATGCAGCGACCTACGGCGTTGGTGAGATTTTAGAAGAAATTGGTAATGCCGTAGTATGGTGTATCTACTTGCGCGGAGACTCTCAAGAAAGCTACTCTTGGCTGCCAAAGAAACAAGAGACCTTCACGATTAAACTTAAGGCCTTGGAGCCTCATTCACAGCATCGAGGCAGGCGAGCAGCCCGAGATAAGACTCTGCAGATATTCGATCAACTTACAAAGTTAGAGCAGGATTATTTTGATCATCGGCAATGACATCATCGACTTAACTGAGCCACCTCCTCATCCAAGGTTCTTTCAGAGAATTACTAGTGAGAGAGAAAAGCGATACTTTTCAGATTCAGTTCTGATGTGTCATCAGCTTTGGGCGGCAAAAGAAGCAGCTTTTAAGGCTATCCGACAGCAAAGGACCATTAATTTTATCCCTGCCGCCTTCCAGGTGAACTCAAAGTTGAACAAGATTCGTTTTGAAGATATTGAGCTTGGCTTGCACTACGAGCAAGATCAAAACTTTCTGCATTGCCTTGCCATGCCCGCCTCATGCGCAGGCACCTATCGTATTTCGTCAAGCTCTCCATCCCCAGCAGCGGCCGTCCGCCAAACTCTGATCGACTTATGGAGCGACCTTGGAAACAAACCAATCACAGTCGAGCAGATCCAAAAGAAGAACGGCGTGCCACAGATCATTGCCGGGGGGTCTTCCCGTGGGATTTCCCTAACCCATCATGGCTCTTATGTTGCAGCGGCGATTTTGGCTTTGCCCCCTTCTTAAACGATTTTTCCAGACTCTTTTTAAACTTCATACAGGGGTCCTCGTGATCCACAGCTTCAGTCACTAGGATACGATCAAAATTTGGCTCTTGACCCAATCCTTGCCCTCGCTCCTGCAATTGAATCGAGAGAATGCGAAGCTTGGGGTCGCGATACTTCAAGTAATAGGGGACACCAAAGTCACGACGGCCATGGCCTGCCCCGATAATATAAACAGCAACCTTCCCTGCTTGGCGATGCTCAAAATACCTTTTAGCCATAAAGGCATCTTTATATCGTTGCAATGGCATCATAAAGCCCGCTGATTTCTCGTCCAAGTAACCACAGTGGGCCTTGACAATAGTCCTGAGTAGATCTTGGTGGGCTTGATCAGGTAGCGGAACGGTGAGTCCTACTGATTTTTTTTCATCTTCGTTGAGATAGCCCGGATCCTGCTTCTTATAAAACGCTTTCAACTGATGCCTTGGAATCCCTACTCCATAAACAGGGGGCTTTTCAGCTGCAATCACATCGAATAATGATTGAAAAACGCTATACGAGGGCCAACCACTGGTTTTCCAATTCAGTTTCTCAGGCCAAACTTCGGCTGACTCTTTAACTAGAATCATCTCTTGGGAAGGAAACAGGTGCTCCATATACACCCCCTGCAAGCGACCCTGCCGACTCAGCTCTTTGATAAACTGGGCCTGGATGCGGTGATGCTCAGGGTTGTCATGCTTTTCTCCTAAGATCACAACATCAGTCAAAAGAGCTTCCTTAAGAAGTCTCTCGATATCTTCACCTTGGGAAAGGGAACTGTGCTGGCAGGCGCTCATCAACACCAGAAGAAGAGCAAATATTGGTGCAATAAAATACATCATGACCTCGCTGTTTACATCAAAGGAACGGTACGCTAGTCTATGCCACTTTCAGAGTATTCCATAGGGAGCTACACGGATATAACTTTTTCGGCGCTATTCGAAATGGGATATGAAGATCGTCAGAACATGACAAAACATAAACTTTCGAATTTCAATCAGGATAGACCATGCTACGATTTCTTACTCTATTTTGGGGACTCCTCACCTTAACACCCTGCTATGGAAAAATTGTCGATGTCTCCGTAGAGACAACGAAAAAAACCAGTCAAGGGCTCAACCTTGTCGCTAAGGCCAGCTTTGAATCAACCAGCGGCAACACGGATCGAGAAGCCCAAGAAGGCAGTCTATCAGCTCGTTACGGATGGCAAGATCACGAAGTCCTCGCCATGTACAGTTCGGAATGGGGTGTTCTCGATGGCAAGAAATACGAGGACAATAAATTTTATCACCTTCGCTATCGCTATCACATTCTTCCATGGCTCGACTGGGAACTGTTTGCTCAAACTGATAGCGATGAGTTTCGCGGTTTGTCACAAAGAAGACTTTATGGCACAGGCCCCCGCTTCGGCTATGAAGGCGATATGTACCAAGCCTATTTTGGGCTCCTTTATATGAAAGAGAGTGAGGAATACTTGGATCGGGTTGAGATCGATCGTGATCAAGATAATGATCGCCTTTCAAGCTACCTATCTTTGAAGGCGAAGTGGGACGATAGGCTAACGTTTTTCTCGACAACCTACTATCAGCCACTGATTGAAGATCAGGACGACTATCGCCTAGCATCCAACAATGGCATCAATATAGCTATTTCAGATATGCTGAGCTATGAGGTCACGTTAAAGATTCTTTTCGATTCTAATCCACCATCAGGGATTGAACGCCAGGACCGCACCTTGAAGAACGGCCTTACCTTTCAATTCTAAATTCCGCAATCGCAAAAAAAGGGCGCCCCTAGTGGAGCGCCCTCGTTACTGATTAGCAGTTCTTGAGTCGTTATCGATCAAGTCCTTTAAGTAGTACTTGTTGGGTTCCTAAGCGACGTCCGTAAGAGTCCTTTGCCTCAGCAACCAAATACTTGGTTCCATATAGGACGTAAGTAGACTCAGTGGTAACAACATCACCAGAGTTACCTAGGTTTTCCCGACCAAGGCTTGTGAAACTGCGCGGGAACCACTCATTACCGGTAATCCAGTAAAGGTAGATACGAGCTGTATTTTCAGGCCAGCCAGCGACCTGAATCCGCAACCCACTGGCACTGATCGTCTGGCCATCTTGCAAACCAACAAATCGGAAACCTTCCCCTGGAGTGGGGGCTGGCTCTTCAGGATCACTACCATTGTCATCTCCTGAACCAGGTTCCATTGGGTTTGTCGGTGCCGGAGTACCAGTGTCATCGCTAGGGAAACGCTCTTGAAGGGCTGCAACCAAAGCATTGGCATCCACAAGACCAGCAGTCGCAATTTCACTGCTACCAAAAGTGCCGCGCTTGTTGGCTGTCTTGGCCAAAATCGGCATCAATTCGCTGTGGAATAGATACTCACTACCTTTTGATCGCACTTCAGAAAGCGCTAGGGCGTAGGCACCAACAGCAATCGGCGTCGCCATTGACGTTCCACTCAAGTACTTGTAGCTCGATCCTGGGTAAGTTGAGAGAGTCTGCTCACCAGGAGCCGCGATATCGATCAAATCCCCGTATACGGAAAAGTTTGTCAAGCGATCACGTTGGTTGGTTGCACCGACCGCAATCACGTTGTCATAACTCGCAGGGTAACTGTAAATGTAACCGTTGCGCGTCGAGCTACCGTTACGGAAACCATCGTTACCTGCAGCGGCAAATACGATCACCCCTTGCTCAGCTAAGTTTTCGTAAAGGCTTTTCTTATGGCTAGACTTGGATCGGTACGCGTATGAGTTGCTACCAAGTGAAAGGTTGATAATGTCAGCGCCTTTGGCAGCAGCCCACTGAATGCCCCGATCGATTTCAATGGAGCTACCTGTACCGTTGCTACCCATAACTCGGATAGGCATGATCAAGACATTTTTACAGCTAGCCACCCCTGTGATGCCTTTGCCGTTGTTACCAGTGGCAGCAATCAATCCAGCCACGTGAGTTCCGTGACCATTGCTATCATCCCAGTTGTTATCTGGATTTCGGTACGAACCCTTGCCAACAAAGTTAGCACCAATCACTTGACCATCGCCATCACGATAGAAACGATCCACGAGATCGGGGTGGTTGAACTGAACACCGGAGTCAACGACCGCAACAACAACGGGTTTTCCTTGCTTGGAACTGACATCACAAGCTTCGTTACGTCTGATATTTGTATGATAATATTGACGAGACTTGTACGGATCGTTTTCCGAAAGGCTCGCTTTGAGAACCGCTTCAGCTTCCGCCGTTTGGACTTCATCAAGGCTGAGCATCTGAGTTAGCAGCTGATCCGTTTGCTCTTGACTTAGATTACAGTCGTTAAATTTAATATGAAACGAGTTGTTGAGTGTGATGGGTAGCGCCCTTTCTTGGTGCTCCCAAAGAATCTCTGTAGGACCTTCAAGGCTACAGCCCATACTCGATGCTATCGGTGTAAGAGCAGCTTTCAGCGCTTCTTTTTTATCACCTTCGACAGTATCAATAGACTCTACCATGAAGCTTCCTGAAACAACCTCTTCAGGAATCACCCTTTCATCAATTTTCTCTTCTTGTTGGCAAGCTAAGCCTGAGAGGAGCCCCAGACTAAGGACGAGATACCTTTTTCGCAAATTCATAACAATCTCCACAATTTCCACAGTTATCAACTACCACGCCATATAGGCAGTTGGATCCTAGCCAAAATCTTACAGGGATGACAGTGCTATTTCAAAATGGCATAATTTACGGTCATTTGTGGGCCCATTCTCAGCTTTAGCAGATGCTTGCTTTGTAGTGGAGAGGGAAGCCACTTAACGATAGACTAGTTCCTTAGATTTCTGTTTCATCGTGGTGCGCTCCAGAGGGAATTCTCATTGAAATACCTTATTTTATTCATGTTATTGGTATGGGGCGATTTCGCTCTTTCTGTCACCCTAAGTCTACAAGAGGCTCTCAAACTTGCCCGAGAGCATTCGTCGCTGCCGGAAAAGTACCTGAGCCAGCGACAGGCATTCATCGCCCAAGGCAATCGAGCCAACCAAGCCTTTGATACAAGATTGTCATTCACTTATCAGCAGATTGAAGATGACGGCGAACTTAGCTCTCCTAGCAATGGTGAATCACGCACACGATTCAGCCGTGAGTTCAAAGCATCGAAACTGCTACCAACTGGCACCTATATCGAGCTTGGAACCCAATGGGATCAGCAAAAGGTTCGCTACAGTGTCGATCCCGCAAGTATTAATCCGATCTTTGCACCTACCTACAATCCTGAGCATCAGGTTCTTTATGGAGTCACCATCCGGCAAAGCCTTTGGAAAAATCTATGGAGTCGACTTGTTAAACTACAACAGCAGGTGGGTATCGACCAATCAATCACACCAAGCTATCGCCTAGAGATTGAACAACAATCTCGTCAGGGCTTAGTTGAAAGCTACTACTGGCAGTTGGTTGCTCTCAATCAGCAAAAAAGTGTGGCTGAGAAGCTTGTCAAAGAATCTCGGAAATTTGTCCGAGCGATGAAACGAAGAAAAACGATCGGTCGAGCGGATGAGGTGGACGTCGCATCTGCCGAGGCGGCCTTTGTCAATCATGAAGGTCTGTTACTGAATATCGATATCCATCAAACTCAGATTCAATCTCACCTTGCTCACCTCCTTTATGGAGTCGGACACAGGGGTCAACGAATAAGAGTACCCGCGCGATTACCTTCCAACCCCAGGAATCAACTTCCTTATAGAAGTGCCAGCCAAGCCTTAAAACAGCTTGCTGAGCATCGCCTGGATATAAAAATGGTACGTCGGCTTCAAGATGCCAGTCATGCTAAAATCGATCTTGCTGAAGAATCCCTAAAACCGGAGTTGGACTTATTTGCCTCGTACCATAAGCGTGGAATTGCAGGAGAGGGTGACAAGGCACTTGAGGATGCGGACAACGGTGATATTGCCATCGTTGGCCTAAGCGTAACTTGGAACATCGAAAATAAAGGGGCCGAACAAGATCGCGTGGCCGCAGATTACGAGCGCCGCCAATGGCAAGCGGAAGAACAGGTTATTTACAACGGGGTCGCTCGGGAGCTTGAGGTGGCCTATAAGGCTCTCGCTGGAACAGCTCGGCAACTAAGACTGAAATCCAACCAAATTCAGAGCCTCACGCGACAAAGAAATGCCGAACAGGAAAAGCTAAGCCAGGCACGCAGTGATGATGTGGCTGTGTTCCGCTACCAGATAGAGATCCAGATGGCTGAGCTTGAAAAGATTGACGCTCTCGCAAGTAAGATGACATACCTATCACAGATCCGTACGCTCCTGCATAGTTACCCAATAACTGCACTGGTTTTGAAATAACGGCCAGCTATTGTATTTTACAAGCGGGTCCGGTAGGTTGGCCTGCTTAGTTTTGGTCTAAATTGTCGCAAGGGGCGAAATCGTGGAAGGCTCAGGAAAACTATCAGAAAAAGATCATGCCATTATTGCTGAGGAAGAATCTCTGCTTCAGCAAGTCCAAGATGGGATTAAAACAACGATCGAAAAGCGTAAGATCAACATGAACCTGATCGCCAAGCGACTGGAAGCCTTGCGAGATGAGGCTTCGACTGCGAAAACAGCAGACTTACCAGCTCTTTTCGATCAGATGAATACCCAAAGAGCCCTGATTGAACGAAGCCCCGATGATGCACTACCGGAGCGCTTGTCCCCATACTTTGCCCATATGCAGCTAGAGGAACAGGGTCGCAAGCGAGATGTCTTGCTTGGCCATATTACATTCCTTGATACCGCCAAAGCTCCAGTGATTGATTGGCGTCACGCCCCGGTTTCAAGAATCTTTTTTAACTACCGCGAAGGTGAAGAGTATGAAGAAGAGCTACCCGGCCGCCTCGCTGAAGGTGTCGTAACAGCCCGCCGCATTGTGACTGTAGAGCGGGGTGAGCTTGTTCATATTATTACCCCAGAGCGCAGCTATACCAAGGACGACCAGAACAATTGGATTGTTGACAATCGCCATGCCTTGCCAAGCCTTATGGGCGGTGCGGGAACTGCCAGTCGCAGCACATCGATTGGCACAGGGCAGTCTGGGTCACCAAGCCCAGATATCGCGGCCCTTCTCGATCCAGAACAATATCGCCTCCTCAACTCCGCCGTGGATGATCCTCTCTTGATTCTAGGAGGTGCCGGTTGCGGTAAGACCACGGTCGCCCTTCATCGGATGGCTTACCTAAATTACTTGGATAAAAAACGCTTTGCCCAGAACCGCATGATCGTGATTGTGCCAGAACCAGGACTCGTTCATCTATCCGGCAAACTTCTCCGAAGCCTTCACCTGAATCAAGTCCAGATCACAACCTTCGAACAATGGATATCTCAGCAGGCGCGACAGCTGATCAAGAGCTTGCCCAAGCGGGTTTATAAGTGGACACCGGGCAATGTGATCCGGTTCAAAAGGCATCCAGCAGTACGAGTAGCCTTTGAGGAGCTGGTAAGGCAACAAGTCGATGAGTTGGTGAAGACCTTCGAGAAAAAGCTGCCTGGTAGCGATGCTGCTGCAAAGCTCCTGCAAAAGCGCACGGATCTAGCACTTCTTGAGCGGCTTGAGCTTGCGGAAAAAGAATACATCCAGTCGCTTCCTGGCCAGGATAGCAAGTCCAAGCAGCAACGAATCGCTGTGGTGAAGAAGTTTTTCCAGGAAACTCGCAAGAACTTATTAAACGTCGCCAATGATCGTATCGACCTGTTTTCTAATCGAGAGATGCTTGAATGGATCGTCAAACATTCTGATGGTCAGCTCAGCGAGGGGATGATCGATCAGGTGTTGAGCCACTCCCTTGAACAGTTCAACAAATCGAGCCAGCAGCGATACAGCAACATTGATGCAAGCAAGCTGGAAACCATCGACGGCAAGTCTCTTGCCGAAGAAGATGCCGATGAACTCGCTGGTACTATCGATAGCGAGGATTTTGCGGTTCTTCTTGAGCTGCACTTTTTTAAAGCTGGCCGAGCAAGCACGGGCAAAGGCCGCTTGAAACAATATACCCATATGGTCATTGATGAAGCTCAGGATCTGGCGCCTATGGAGCGCAATGTATTAGGTCGCACCCTGCACCCCGATGCAGCTATCACCATTGCCGGGGACTCCGCCCAGCAAATTGATCCATCAACGTCTTTTGACTCCTGGGAAACCGTACTCGATGAGTTAGGGGTCACCCGGGTTTCAGCAAACCATCTGACAACCACATATCGTTCCAGTGCTCCCATTGCAGCATTCGCCCATAAGGTGCTCGGCCCCATTGCACCACGTACCGCACCAACTGCGATCAAAGACGGAGCTCCAGTATCGTTTTCCAACTTCAAAAACGATGGCCAGATGTCTCTCATGCTCAATGAGGCTCTCACAGATCTTATACTCAACGAACCCCATGCCAGTGTTGCAATTATTGCCAAAGAGATTGAAACAGCGAAAAAGCTCTACGATGTGCTCAGGGATGTGCCAAAAGTTCGGTTTGTTCCCGACGGTGATTTTGAATTCCGCCCAGGGATCGAGATTACCGATGCTAGCCAAGTCAAGGGCCTCGAATTTGATTATGTAATTGTTCCCGATGCTAGCTATAATGTCTATCGCGACAAGCCAGAAGATCGCCGCCTGCTGCATGTAGCCGCGACTCGCGCGATTCACCAGCTTTGGGTGATCTCTCAGGTGAAACCCTCACCAATTATCGAAGGAGATGAATTCCATGATCAACCGGCTTCTGCTCCTGGCTAAGCTAAGCCTCTGTATCTTGCCAGGCTCCGCCCTGGCAAGTACCCCAACTATGACACTCTCCCCAAGTGAATTCGAGCATATTACCTTCGACGATATACCCCCTACAAAGTATCGACTTGAAAAGCCTGATACTTTGGTGGCAGAGGTCAAACAGTCGTCATCGATCTTACTGAAGCCCTTTGCGAAGGTGCAATCCATTCAGAAAGTGCAAGTTCTTTGGCAGAGTTCAGGTCAACTTAAACTTAAAGATACATCTCACGAGAAAAAGAAATCAGGCGATGACGCTCTATTTCGTATCGGCTTGATTCTTTCTGGTGAGGCACCCATGGTGCCTTTTTTCGCTCCAGCATGGGTGAAGAAGTCCCGCGATGTCCTAAAACTAGCTTCCGATCGAATGCTATATCTGGTGGTCGGCTCCCCGTCTGCTCCTGGCAGCCGTTGGGAAAGCCCTTATTCATCTAGCATCGAATCGTTGGTAATGGAGTCTAAGCCCAGTGCCGAAGGCTGGCAAGCTGCCGAGGTAAGTTTCGAAAAACCCCTAAAGGTAGTCGGCCTGTGGCTGTTCGCCGACGGAGATGATACCAAAAGTGAGTTTACAAGTAGATTGAAGGATCTCAAGCTTCACTAGAGACACGAGTTTAGTCAGCGGTGTGAGTGCCTTGTCTTGGTCAGGTGGGTTGTGACTCACTGTAGTTTGGCGTCGTCACCAAGTGGGAGGTACTATCAGGAAGTAACCCTAACCAAGACAAGAAACCCACGAGCTATAATTGATAGCCTATGGGGGAAGCCTGCAAGGCTCTTACCAGAGGTAAGATTTGATAAACAACTAAAATAATTAATAAGTTCCTGCCCAAATCAGGCCCCCGAACGCCCAAGTATTCATTTGTGTCTCAAAACTAAACAATTTTCTTAGATTTGCCACTGTTATGGACTGTTGAGCTTTTCAGCGAGGCCCATAGCTGTCAGAATATAGGTTTAGGAATCATGAGTGTTTTGGGAGTCGCCATGAAGCGTTTTTGCTGGTTCGGTACGTGCGCCATTGCTTTGCTTCTTTTGCAAACCGCCTGTGCAACATATTTTCAACATCAGCGACAGAACGTTCTTAGGCCCCAGAACGAGCCTCAATTTACTCTCATGGATTTTTCACGGCCGATCCGTATGAACCCCATGGAAGCGGGATGGTATCAGTATAAGTTTAATCGTGAGCAAAGGCTTCAGCAGGAAATCACATTCATCCAGCAAGACGGCCGTGCCATGGCTCAGATTGAATCCGAGGCATCCATAGCTCGTTTGTTTCGGGAAGTTGATATTGATATAGGTAAATACCCACTGATAGCCTGGTCATGGAAGATTCAAACCACTTTCGATGGCAACCAACAGCCTGAGACGACCCAAGGTGGAGATGACCATCCCGCGAGAATCATCTTAATCATGGAGTCTGCTACTGGGGATCAGCGGGAACTAGAACTAGTCTGGGGCAATCGACTTCCCATAGCTGAGCTTTTCATGATCGATACCGCAGCTCACTATGTGGTTCGGAGTGGAGTGCAAGTCGGCCAATGGTTTGATGAGCAGATCGATATCTGGCAAATCTATCAACGAGTTTGGCCCGATGATGGCTTAGCCCGAATCACTGATATCGGGATCGCTGGGGACTCCGATCAAAGCCAGCAGAAGACTCTCGCCTTCATTGCTAATTTGCGCATGATTAGACAGCCCATTAGGAGCAATCGGTCGATCTCACGCTACCGATCCCCGTAAATCCATGACGGCAAGGAAGAAAACCTTTGTCAAAATATTGGTCACAGCCCACCCCTTGCAAGCCCTTTTCAATTCTCTAAAGCACTGTAATATCTTCTATTATTAGCAATGTTTCCTGGTCTCCATCTTGCACCTATTGCAGCATCCTCATGACGAGGGCCTATTCTGTTGCCGTTGTTGTTTAGCTGTTGGAGCGGATTATGAAGACCTTACTAGCCCTATTGCTGTTGTCAGCCACACCTTTGGCTGCTGCCGACCTTACGATGTCGGGCCAATTGTCCGAACAACATAAATCACGGACGGTTTCCGCCCAGTCTTTACCAAAAGGGCAATGGACGATCCTTTCGGGGCTAGAATTTTATAAAAGTATAGAACTCCTAAACCATGGAGCATTTGGCCAAGGATCTCGCTTTAACCTTGGCTTGCAACGTGGTATCAAGCCTTATCTTAGTGCCGGTGTAAATTTCAACCTCGTCACAGAGGATGAGGCCAATCAAGATTTGGGATACAGCCTTCCTATCAGCCAAGGGCAAGCCTCATTTGACCTAAAAGTCCGTCTGTTCGATGCCTACGGAGTTCAAGCTGCCGTCGTTCCTTTTATCCAAACTGGACTAGGCCCCAAGCATCATTTTCTAATCAAATCTAAGAGCCAAGTAGGGGCTATTTTTGCAATTCAAGCCGGCCCCGAATGGCTGCAATTAATCGCCAATACTTACGCCCGCTATCGTCCCCTTGATGTTCACAATAATTATCGAGTATCCGGTGATTGGGGAAGCTCCGCCATGTTACGCTCTGACTGGGGTGTTTGGGGACTTTATGCAGAGATCGCCGAACAGAACACCGAAATTCTCGACCTTAATCTTGTGCGTCACGGTTATCAACTACTCGTCGCCCAACAACACACTGTTGGTCTTGATTTTAACCTTGGCGACAGCCAGATCGCTCTATTTGCAAAGCGGGCCATCAAGGATAAGACAATCGGTATTGCTGCACAGACTTTCGGGATGCAATTCTCGATCAAGGTTCAAGATGATCTTCCAGATCCGCTTCCGCTGCAAGACGAGCCAAAGCCACAGGAACCAGGACTATCCCCTGGAGAAAAAATCTACCAGCTAGACCAAATCAGACAAGAGATGGTAGACCGCAATAAGGGTGTCGGTTCTGAAACCGAGCACCTCCAGATTCTTGAAGAGGGTCGCGTTCCATCACCACCGGAGCCTTCTCGGCAAGAGCTTATTCAAGAGGCAGACGAGGAGCTAGAAAAAATGGCTGATGTCGAAAAGCGCATCGAAACGAAGTACGGCCCAATTGCCGAGCCGGAACCAGAACCATTGAACGTCAGCCCCCTACAACCACAGCCTTCCATCAGCCACTAGCATTCTTAATTTCTTCTGTTTCCTACCGGAGGGTTTTCCGGTAGGTTCGATTCATGAAGAGTGAATTGAATCTACAAAAACTAAAAACAGAGTTCCGGGACGGCCAAGAAATCCTTTACTTCATGGCGAACGAGTCCTCATTCATTAACCTTAACGAGTTTCTTGATCAATCTCTAAGCCTTGAGTTTACTGGTCAGATCAATTGTATTCACTGTGATCGCACGACCAAGAAAAGCTTCGGCCAAGGCTTTTGCTTTCCATGCTTTCGTTCACTTGCACGTTGTGACATGTGTCTCGTCCGACCAGAAACCTGCCATTTCCAGCAGGGCACCTGCCGTGAACCAGAATGGGGCATAGAGAACTGCATGCAAGCTCACACCGTCTATCTGGCCAACTCATCAGGGCTTAAAGTAGGCATCACCCGTGGTGAAAACCCCCTCGGCCGCTGGATGGACCAAGGCGCGGTCGCAGCCATTCCCCTAGCGACAGTTAATCGCCGTATTGACGCTGGCAGAGTGGAGGTGGCACTTAAGCAAATCGTTTCTGACAAAACGAATTGGCGAAAAATGCTCAAAGGTGATGTTGATGAGGTCGATCTATGCCAAGAGCGAGAAAAAATGCGCCAGTACATGCCGGACGATGTTACCTATCAATGGAGCAAGGCTCCTGCCGTCAACATCCGCTATCCTATTGTTGAGCATCCCAAAAAGGTGACTTCCTTCAACTTCGACAAAAACCCATTGGTTGAAGGTACTCTGAAAGGGATCAAGGGCCAGTACCTCATATTCGATACGGGAGTTATCAATATTAGAAAATTCGCTGGCTATCGTATTTCTTTCAGACAAAACTAGTGGCTAGAGACTTCTGCCTACTTCAGTGGTGTATTTTAAAAGAGGACCCGCAAACTCTTTCGAGCACGACTTGGCAGGAATCACATCTCACATTCTTGGTCAGATCTTGGTGGTCTTTATACTCTGCCTCCCTCGATCTGCAACCTCTGCAATTAGCGACCTTCCGATCAATCATGCCCATTTTAACGATAAAAATGAGGTTATCCTCGATGGAGCCTGGCAGGTTTTTGAAAATTACAACCTTATTGAGCAAGGTGAGGCAGTCCCAACATTTCTCACTAGAACAGAGCTCGACTGGCAAGCCTTGGGCATTGTCCAAAAGTATCCAAAAGGAACACACATTTCCCTTCGTTACTTCCTCAAAGGGCTTCCATCTAGAAAACACGGTTATGCACTTTTTGCAAGATTTCACCTGCCATCATTGATTAGAATTTACCCTTTAGGGGGGAAAAGGCGCTCCCTACAGGCACGAGTCGGTTTTCCAGCGAGAGACTTTCAATCGGAGGGCTATGGCTATGGCATCAAGATGGTGCCCTTTGTCTCTGAAGGTCCCGATCAAGTTTGGGTGTTCGAAATCTTTCAGAGCAACTATCGCCCTCTTTACGGTGGCTCCCCAGAGTTCAAAGTCCTTCCCGGTGAACTGCTAGAACGAGAACTCACAAGCCCTGTGTTTTCGGATATCATCTGCCTCGGATCACTGCTGATCCTCGGTCTCTATAATTTTATGATTTATGTTAACTTCCGCCGCGACATCACCGCTCTTACCCTAGGCTTAACATGTTTTGCATCAAGCTTAAGAGTTGTTGGTTCTAGTTATTGGCTCAGACAAACCTATCTGTACAAAGAGTCCTGGGAGCAAGTTGCAGGTGTCTTGGAGTACCTATCCATTTTTATAGCTCCACTGTTTTTTGTTCTTTATGTGGCCAACCTTTTTCCGAAAACCTTACCGAAAAACCTCCGAAATGGAATCGTAGGGCTATTTTTACTTGCGTGCACAACCATTCTCATCTACTTCGATCGCCCCTTTCAGTACTTGACTTACTACCAGCTCATCTTGGTTGTTGGCATCATTTTTGGCGTTTTGATCCCACTTGTCAGAGCGTCTCTCCTAAAAATACCAGGAGCTCGGTTTATCCTAATATCTTCGGCCCTACCCCTGTTCACCATCGGCACCGATATTTTGATTAGCCAAGGGGTCCTGAACTGGTCATATCTTACAGGCTATAGCATGACACTATTTTTTCTTCTGCAAAGCCACCTCGTAGGAAGCCGGCTTTCAGAATCATACAATCGGGTGTATGCACTAAACAGCGAGCTAACAGAAGGAAACAATAAGAACCTCGCCCTTATTGGCGAACTAAAAAAGCTGATCTACCCCCATCAAGTCACCATGATTACGGAAAACAAATCACGACTCGAAGAAACGATGCCGACAGGCAAACATCTTGCAGCTTGTATCTCTTTCGATATTCAATCATCGAGCACTCTGGGTCACTCTGAGAATTACCCGTTTTTTGAATCTGTGCTGAAGCGTTGTCACCGAGTTATGATGAGAAACTACGATCCTCATAGTCTCAATGCTCACGCAAGAGATGGGTGATGGCTTCCTTTGTTCAGTGGGCTTTCCTTTTACCTGCGATGGTGACGTTGGTAAGGTTACAATGGATCTTTGCAAACAATTTATTCAGGTATTTAAAGAAGCTGCTGAAGTTCATTTTAAGAATCGCCCGGTTTACTGTGCCGTAGGAGCTGCCTATGGCCAAGTCAATGGCTACTTTCAAAGAACTGGTCTACACAACTACGAGCTGTACGGCGATGCTATCGTCAAAGCCACTCGCTATGAAAGTTTCAAAAGGTACTATTTGAACAAGGGGTACCGAAAACAAATATCTTGATTGCACAACAACAGCTTGTTGAGCTTCTCCCTCAAGACGAGCAAGAAAGCCTCGAACGCTTCTCATTGACTCGTTACAAAGTCCGTGATGATTCTCAGGCTGAGATCGCTTTTTACAAAACCTTCCCCTAGCAAACGGCGTCGTATTATCTCATTAACACCTCATGACACGCCGAATGAACTTTATTAGGCCATATGTGCACCACTGAGTCCCTTAGCCCTACACCACATGTAGGCGGCAACCTTCAATCTTCAACCGACTCCGCTAGAAACCAAGGTTTTTTTCTTGGCACGAGCATTGCTTTGTCTCAGATGTCGCGGAAACATATCGTGTGAAACTCACATCGGTCGAAGAAAGGAAAACGTCATGAATCATATCGTAAAGGGAAGTGTAGTACTTGGACTCACAGCTCTGATGGGAGCGTGTGGAGATTCGAACGATGACGATTCGAATCCACCTCAGGAACAACAAAGCTTTGATCAGAACAAGGAAGTTGTTCTTACTGTATATGGCGATAGTATTTCTACTGGTGTTTTAGCATCTACCGAACTAGGCGAACAACCTGGCCTAGAGCTGTTTGAAAACTTTACTGACGTGATCTCATCAGAAGGCTTCACCCAATTAGACCTCCAAAAATCATTCGCTCGCTCTGATGTGGCAGCATCCACAAGCACGGAAAGCTACGGAATCCCTGCATTGGTCGCGGAACGAGAGGGTTTAAGTTCCAGCGACGTGGGTGTTGTCTCCGCCGCTAAATTTGGAGGGCGGCTCAAGGACGTTGATCAGATGGTTGAAAAGGTTAGTCAGGAATTGGGTGATAAGAAATCTAACTATGTTTTCTTTATGTTGGGAGGCAATGATTTCTGTGCTGACCTCACCCAGGATGAGTTCCGCACCCAGTACTCTGAGAAGCTAAAGCTTGTAAAAAGCAATCACAGTTCTGATAGCCAATACCTTGTAGGCTATGTACCACCAGTCTATAAAATTCTTTCCTATACTTACGAATACGGCCCCGAAATCGGCGGCGTGGACACAGACTTAGCTAGCTGTGAAGATTTCCGTAAAAATACCTGTGAACCGCTATTCCGTGACGATGCTCAAAGCCGAGTCGAGGGATTCAATCAAACTATTGCAGAATTGGTTCCGGAAATTCTAGGAGATAGCGTGACTCTCGCCGAAGGAATACGAACTTGGGGCATTGCAGAGACTGAGCTAGCCTTCGACTGCTTTCATCCCAACAAAAATGGCCAGGAAACTCTCGGCTCGTTTTTTAGAAATCAATAATCTATCTGATTTGAAGATATTTTGATGTTTTATAACTTTGAAAGGATTATTCACATGAAGAATTTAAGAACAACTTTAGGTGCCTCACTTGCGACTGCTCTTGTTATGTCAACACCATCATTAGCAGCAGATTATAGCAACCCATCATCCACAGTAGAGAAAGCCGAACATATGACTCGAACGGCGATCTACGATGTTTTCGATAAGCAGACTGTGGTGCTAAGCTTTACAGATTCTCAATACAGGCTTGGTGAAGATGCAGTGGAGAAGTTACGGGCCCAGCTTGAGGCGACACGTGGTGAGAAAGTGATTAAGCGTATTCACATTGCGACCTGGGCTGATAGTAATGTTCCTCTTTTCAACGAATCTTCAAGTTTCTCAGATGATAGACTCGATCGTCTCGAAGACCTGGCTGACAATCGAGCCGATGCCGTTGAGAACGAAATTACCGCCATCGGAGGCGAGTTCGATATTTCAGTTTATAATATGGCTGAGCGCCCCAACTGGTTTAATAGAACACTAGAAACCGATGATGCTGTTGTGAAGGCAGCTATGAGTGATCGCTCACAAATGGATCAACTTTTTAAAGATGATGAAACCTATCGTCTTGCTAGCTTGGGAAAGATTTTTTCTGAAAAGGGTAACAAAGGTCATGCGGTTGTAGTTCTTGAGACTAGCGATGCTAAGATTAGTCACTAATAATAGAGCTCCAACATGAACTGTTGGAGCTTATCTAGAGGCAAGTGGATTCGATAATCATATCTCATTTAACACCTTGAAAAGGAGATCAACATGTTTTCTTGGGCTTTAGGATTTTTACTACTCGCAATTGTTGCCGGTGTCTTTGGCTTTGGCGGCATTGCCGGAACCGCAGCTGGTTTTGCTAAGATTTTATTTGTCGTAGGCCTTGCCCTATTCGCATTAACAACAGTCGTTCATGCCATCCGAGGTCGCTGATATGCGCACGGTATTTGGCTCAATAGCCGCTTAGTAGATCGCAGATAGCGATGTACTAAGCGCGGTACTTTTCATGGGGCACTTCCTGCTGAAAATGATCTCGCAGATGTTCCAACTGTTCATCGTCGTTGTTGACCCAATCTTTGCTATGTACGTCTTCTGAAGAATGAAAATGACCGAGGGAGCTCTCTAAGATATCATGCCTAATTTCTTCATCACTCAGCTCCCACTTGCTTAAGATTCCCTTGATATTTTTTAACTCTTTCATGTCGTCAGTGAACACTCGGTTGCTGCTACTGATCATCACAACAGGAACTGTCGGGTGATTTTCGTTTAACTCTTCTGCGACCGCAAGCCCTGTGGTTTCAAGTAGATCGTAATCGATCCAAATGGCATCGAAATACTCAAGATCTGGTACATTCTCAATCTCATCGGCGTGAGTAATATACTCTAACTGGACGTCCTGCTTACCGGCAATTGCTTGAACCAGCTTACAAAAGGACTCGTCGTCGTCGAGGACCAGGATTTTCCGGTTTTGTTTGCTTGTTTTCAATTCGACTGATGCTTCCATCGTATCCTCCAAACAGTGTCTTTGCACAGCATCGAGCCGATCGGCTAACGTCTTGATAAAAATCCGCAACCGTGTTGATTACTGAGTAGAAACAGTCACTTGAGAACAGAGGAACCTTTTTATATAGGAGTGCTTGCTGTAATGAAGTTCTTACTTGAGGTGATTTTTAAAGTCGTCAGGCTGGTTTTAGAAAGGTACCACTCATGCCGTTTAGGTAAGGAATCTTGTAAGGTCACTCATCGCCGAGAATATCCTCGAAGCCGTCGGTCTTCAGATCTTCCGGTTCGAGAATTTCTTCTTCCTGCTCATCGATCATATCCTGAAAGAAAGTGACCTCCTCGACGATATCTTCATCGGAAAGCTCTTCCACCACAAGTTCTTGAATTTCGGGTTCTACCCCTTCGGGCATAAGCTGGCCTCGTTTATAGTCATCAATAATTTTCTGATATTCTGCGATGCGATAGCTTGGCACCGGTTGCGTCATCAGCCTGCTTTGGGCCCATGAAATGACTTGAGGGGCAGGATCCACTCGCGCTGCCGCGAGATAAAGATCGTTGGGATCGCCTCGGTAGCGAGCAAGGCTTTCCAAGATGACAAGGCGAGTCGGTGCATCAACAATCCGAATAGCCTGTCGCATTATGTAGAATTCAGCAACTTCGGGATCGGTACTCAAGCGCCGAAAGTAGTTGGTGATCAAGCCAGGCCTTGCGGCGCCTAGGGCTTGTTCCACGGTGTCCACGTCTACTTCAAGCCCAAGCTCAACCAAGGCTCTCAGAGCTTCCATACGGGTCCAAAACTTAGGTTGTTCTAAAGCATCGAACAGCAGGTATTCAGAGCCCCGACGCCTCTCCCGACGAATCTCTTGAACCGTCCCATAGCGCCGGGCAGGATAGCGATGATTTAGCCCAAAGCGCCATCGCTGTTCAAGACTACTATTAATCGACTGGCCTTGGACCCGAGGGATACTGGCTTCATTGGGCAAGGGCCAATAGGGGTTCTTGACATTGACTTGTGCAACCTGCTTACGCGGCTTAGGCTTGGGTTGTCGAACAAGCTTAGGCTTCGGTGGCGTCTGCTGGGCAATGGGATCGGGCGCTTCGAGAGACGCAAAGTCATCACTTTCATTCGACTCCATCCCGACGAACTCTAGAATATTAGTGAAAAAATCGTCTGAGGAGCCCAACGAGTGAATCATGGCCGAAAAACTGACGATCATAATGACAGCCGCACCGACCATCTTCAGCTTGTCCTTCGATGGCCCTCCCCCACCTTTAACCAAACCCGACATATGCGTGGTAGAAAATCCAGTGGACTGGCTTGTGTCTTCGTTACCTGAATAGTCGTTTTGACCCCCTGAACCAATTTTTTGGCTTGTATCCTGCACCACATCCGCAAGAGGATTCGTCTTGTCAAAGATGCTAAGGCCAACACCAATGGATGGAATGTGTTCGTATTGCTGAGGGCTATCAAGGGTTTGATTTGGGTCGCTGAGCGGGGGCGACGATGGTTGGGCTGGGGATACCTCAGTGGGCCCTATGGGTGTCTCGGCCTTTTTACGGTTGTCGTCTAAGCCGACGTCGAGGCTCGAAAGATCGATGGACTTCATAGGTCTCCAGAGAAAGCAGGTTGCTCTTCTTGTCTTTTCGTAATTTTTTCAAAAAAGTTTAGCCCTTAGCATCAGAGTCAAAAGAGCGCACAACTTTCTTGCGCTTAAGGGCGGAAAACCCTTTGTTTAATCCACGTATTTTATGTAATTAGACGTGTTCAGTAGAAGGAGGAAACCGCCTCGATGGTCCCCTCCGTGAGGTGTCGATAAGGAAAATTGTCTTGAATTTTCAAGGCCGTATGTTAGTTAGTTTCCTTTAAAGCGCTTTGTTTTAGTCAATTTCTATCCGTAAAAGGTCCATGAGCAATGAAGCTAGAAAAGCTACAAAAACTTAGAAACATCGGTATTTCCGCTCATATCGATTCAGGGAAAACCACCCTTACAGAACGAATCCTCTACTACGCAGGTCGTATTCACAAAATCGAAGAAGTTCGTGGGGGCGGCGATGGCGCCACTATGGACCATATGGAGTTGGAAAAAGAACGAGGCATCACAATCACCTCAGCTGCAACTTCTGTTGAGTGGAATGATCACCCCATTAACATCATTGACACCCCAGGTCACGTTGACTTCACAGTTGAAGTTGAACGTTCCCTTCGTGTTCTCGATGGTGCTGTACTGGTTCTATGTGGTGTTGCTGGCGTTCAGTCTCAGTCCATCACTGTTGACCGACAAATGAAGCGCTACAAAGTTCCTTGCTTGGCTTTCATCAACAAGCTTGATCGCGCTGGTTCTAACCCACATCGCGTGATTCAACTTCTTCGTGAGAAGCTCAGCCACAACGCAGTTGCGATGCAACTTCCGATCGGCCTTGAAGCTGATCACGACGGTGTTGTTGACCTTATTACTCGTAAAGCAGTTCGTTTCCGTGGCCCTAAGGGTGACGAAATCGTATACGAAGATATCCCAGCTGAAATGGTGGACGACGTTGAGATCTACCGCGCTGACCTTCTCGACAAGATTTCCATGTTCAATGATGAAATGATGGAATTGATGCTTGAAGAGAAAGAAATTCCTGAAGATATGATCCACGACACATTGACTAAGGCAGTTCGTGCTCGTGAAATCACTCCAGTCTTCATGGGATCAGCCTTCAAAAACAAGGGTGTTCAGCTCCTTCTTGACGCTGTTTGTCGTTACCTACCTTCTCCACTTGAGCGTGAGTACGTTGGTATGGATAATGATAAGGGTGGCGAAAAGATCGAAATCAAGCCTGACAAGAGCCTTTTCCCTTGTGCCATGGCATTCAAGATTACTGAAGAAACCTTCGGTCAGCTAACTTATACGCGAATCTATCAGGGCACGATCAAAAAGGGTGACTCGTACTACAACCCACGCCTTGGTAAAAGACAGCGTATCGGCCGTATCGTGCGAATGCACTCCAACGACCGCGAAGACCTTACTGAAGCAACAGCTGGTGACATTATCGCCCTTGTAGGTGTCGACTGTGCATCTGGTGACACCTTCTGTGACGAAGGTCATAACGTAACAATGGAAAGCATGTTCGTTCCTGAGCCTGTTATCGAGCTCGCGATCAAGCCAGCGAAACAAGACGATCTAGTTAAGATGTCTAAGGCTCTCAACCGCTTCATGAAAGAAGATCCTACGTTCCGCGTTTTCGTTGATAAAGAGTCTAACGAAACTCGTATCGCAGGTATGGGTGAGCTTCACCTTGAAATCTACGTCGAGCGTATCCAGCGTGAGTACAAAGCAAACGTTATTGTTGGTCAGCCTAAGGTAAACTACCGTGAGGCCCCAACGATGCCTGCTAACTTTGACTACAAGCACAAGAAGCAGTCTGGTGGTTCAGGACAGTTCGCTCACATCGTTGGTAACCTAGCTCCTCTTCATGACAATGTTGAAGATGCAGCTGCTGATGGTGGCGAAGAAGGATCTTTCGAATTCGAAAACAAGACTGTTGGTGGATCTGTTCCAAAAGAATTCATTCCAGGTGTTGAAAAGGGTCTTAAAGAGTCTTTGGTTAAGGGACCACTTGCTGGTTGCGCTGTAATCAATACTCGTGTTGAGCTTACTGATGGTACTCATCACCCCGTTGACTCCTCTGAAATGGCATTTAAGATCGCTGCTCGTTCTGCCTTCAAACAAGCCTTCTTGGAATCAAAGCCGGTAATTCTTGAGCCGATCATGAAAGTTGAAGTTGAAACTCCAACTGAATTCCAAGGTACAGTTCAAGGTGATCTTTCATCTCGTCGCGGTATCCTTATGGGATCTGATATGCGTGATGACTACACTGTGATCATGGCTGAAGTTCCTCTTTCTGAGATGTTCGGTTACTCAACTGACTTACGTTCATCGACACAAGGTAAAGCTGGCTTCTCCATGGAGTTCGGTAGCTATAAGCCTGTACCTTCTTCCATCCAGCAGCAGCTGATGAAGAAGTACCAAGAAGATCAAGCCAAAGGCAACAAGGGCTAAGATCCTCGTTCTATAAAAGCTTTTAAGGGTCGCGAGAGCGGCCCTTTTTATTTTTGCTTTTATGAAGACTCGACATCAGCTCGATTTACTTCATAAAAGCCTTGGTTATAGAGCAAGCTACCTGCTCTCTCGAAACGTCCCTTTGCAAATAGGTTTTCACAACCTCAACCAAGCGATCAATACATGTTGGCTTTCGAAAAACCATAACACCCCCTATTGTGATGAGGTAGGAGTCTGGATACTGAGTTTGAGCGGTATGAAAGAAAAATTTACAATCATAGCTTTGCTTTTGAACCTTTTGAAAAACTTCCACACCTGATAAACCTGGCATCTGGACATCACAAATCACTAGCGATGGTCTATGTCTTCTGATGAGCTCCAGTCCTAGCAGCGAATCATCTGACCAAGTACAAGAGATTCCTTCAAGATTCATAATGTCGGCAATGATTTTAGCAAGCTCAGTTTCATCATCCAGGACTATAACTTGTATATCCAATCGTTCCCCTTCCTCTGCTCAAGAACCAATGGGATACTGGCTAGAGTCTGCACATAGCAAATATAAACTAATATTAATGTAGTGCTTTCGAATAAGTGACAACACGGTATCGAAACACCGTATACCTCGCAATCTTAGGAGATTAGTATAGGCTGCGAACCTAACTGGTAAGTATCAGGCACTAGGCACTAATTATGCATTGCTAGAGCATGAAATTCTAGCTTGAAGGGTACGATGGATCAGATCTCGACATTGATTCGCTTCTTACGCCACACTAGAAACCTCACTCAAGAAGCCTTATCTGAAACAGTAGGTATAGACTATAGGCACTATCAACGAATTGAGTCTGGAAATGTTTCGATTCGCCTTGAAACCATCGATCGAATCGTTACTGGCCTAAATATGAGTTTGAGCGAGTTCTTCAAAGTTCACGACCACATCGAGCACGTAAAAGAGATTCCACCACCCTCTCATGAAGTTGCCTTAACCCTTCTGGCCCTTTTTTTGCGTGCTCAGAACAAAAATTTACCAAAGCAGTTGTACGATCATGTCCTTGCATATGATGATGCTTTGCGACGGGGACGCCCTCAAGAGCTAAACTTCCTGCCTATCCCCATCTTTAAGACATCAATCGATGGTCGGATTCTTTATCTAAACGAGGCGGCAAAAGAGGTTTACCCCCGGAAATGCAGCGTGATCCGGCCACATTTTCTCGCACAGCAATGCAATAGCTGTAGTTGGAGCTGTGAACCCTACAGGGAAGCCGTTCCTGAGCCCGAAACCATATTTCAAAGCGATATCGCTTGCCTGGAGCCAAAGTGGACTCGCCTGTTTTTTTGGGGACACCGGCAATCACCAGGGAATCACTACTATCTAACCTGCATTTGTGAAGACCTCTCCGCCGCCTCGGAAGACTCCTAGGCAATCATTTCCCAGGTTTTCCCATGAAACTCCCTTAAGTCCCGTGCTGGCGTTACGATAATGATCTTGTAAAGTCTAGTGTAGGAGGATTTAGATATGGCAAGGAATGCCGATCAACAGCCAGGGTCAGGACGCCCCCATCTACGTCTAATACAATCAGATGAATCGCCAAAAAAGACAGGTCATAAGCCTATGTTCAAGAGCAAGCTTGCTGCTGAACTGGATGCCTTTGCCGATGCTTTAGATCTGGAAATTGAGATTATTAAGAATAGCTAGAAATTTGCTCTTTTCAAGTTCTGATGAGATGCAATAGAGTCGAGAGTCTACTTCAGGATTTTTCAACCTAGTTTAGTTTGATGGCCCTTATGTTCCGCAAAATTTTCAAAAATCGAGTTCTGTAACATCGATAGCTCGTGGTTTAACTCACCAAGAGAGGGCTCAATCTTTTGCAGAAGAACTTTTGCAACGACCTTCCAGCTTTGTTGCTCCACCGAGCGTCGAAACATCTCAAATTCATGCTGAAGCTGGGTATTGATCAATTGTATGTTCCGTATTGAAACTCGCTCTCTGACTAGGATTTCCACGTGAGATATCAGATCCAAGATAAGGTCTAGATCTTCCTCTACAGTGCTTACACCAGTTGGCTTTTCCTTGTCACCCTCTGACTGCCAACACTTAACAGCCAAAGGCTTAAGGCTACGTTCCATTACGACACACAGGTTTCTAACAGCATCAATGGTTTGGATCGAGATTTCTTGGACCGAATCGATTTGAATATCAAGTCGACTACTTTTGCTGAGCTTGATAGCGCACAATTTAGACTCTGGTTCATCGAGAAAGTCAATGAGATTACCGTCAAGCTCGATTCGCGTGATCGACTGGGTATCGCGAAGAAGGTGCTTCTCGATCCAAATTATGGCCTCATAAAGGGTCTTGATTGGAATCGGCACCGGAACCTTTTTCTGATTGAGATACACAGTCTTCAACATCGCTGAACTCCCATCTAGCCATTGGAGGGAACTTTTGCTTGCTCCATCTCAGTTTCAGCTTGCTTTAGCAAAGATGCAGCCTTTTGATCTCTTGGATCAATATCAACAATCTTCTTCATGAGCTGAATTACTTCTTCATAGCGGCCTTGCTTGAAGATCACGCCACCTAGAGTATAGATAAAGTTGTAGTCGTTGGGGTGACGCTTTAGATACCGTGTTAGCAAACGTTCTGCATCAGCGAAGTCCTCTGTTTCGTTGGCAAGCTTTACCAAGGAGAAAAGCGCAGCGGTATTTTCTGAATTAATCTCTAAACTCTTGGAAATCCAACGCATCGCTTCTTTTCGCTCTTCCATCCCTTGGAAGGCGAGGCCAAGGCCTAGATTCGCCATCTCGTCATCGGGAGCTAGGCTGATAGCCTTTTGAAAGTGAAGCACAGCAATATCATAGCTATTTTTCATAAGTCCGATGGTACCGAGCCCGATATAAATCTTGGCCGAATAAGGATCTAGCTCGGCAGCCGCAATATAGGAGTTTTTTGAACTTTCAAAATCACCGAGCTTCACAAAGCAGTCTCCGACCAAGCGATAAAGGTTGGCCTTGTGATGGACCGGAATATTCTTCGTTTTGAATATTGCTTCGATGAGGTCAATTGCATCCACATACTGCTTGCTCTTGATCTTCGCCTCAACTTCCAGGACCTGATGATCCAAGCTTGAGGTATCAACCTTGATCTCTGTAGTGATAAAGTCACTGAATATTGCTTTCATATTCATGCGAACTTTATCTTCACTATATTGGTTGTCAACAGCGCGACGATTCTTCTCCACAATGTCGTTTACCAACTGAGGAGCATCTTTAAGCTTTATCAAGGCTTTCATGATACTCATGGGTGAGCCAGGACAAAAGTCTAAGCGATGCTTACCCACTAGACTCTCAACGATCGGGCTGCGAGCAGCGATCAGTGGAATTTTATGAGTCATAGCCGCCAGGATTCTATAAGGATCGCCATCGATTCTATCCCTGGATGCTAGGTTACACATGTAAATGGCATCAGCTGCTTCGTAGATTGCTTTGATCGACTCACGGCTTGGAGCATAGTATGCAACGCAGTAGTCAGTATTAAAGTTAATCGATGCATCTTTGAGATCATGGGCGAATGATCCGATTCCACAGACTGCGATTTTAATCTTGTCTTTCATACCAGGACGATTTTTTACCATCAATCGTGCTGCGGCCATCAAATCGTGGAGCCCCTCTTCCCACTCAACAGGACCTAGGCAGGCTATAATGGTATCGCTTTCTGCAAAACCAAGCTTGTCCCGCGCCTCAGCCCGTGACTTAGGGCTTCTTGTAACAATCTTATCCAGCCAAGGACTCATTTCATAGATCCTGGAATCCTCGACTCCTTCCAACTCTAAAGCGATCCGAGCCGCTTTGGTTTGAATGATAAAACCATCGGCAGCGTTGGAAACTTCCATTCGAATGGTGCGCATCTGATCAATATCATGAGCTGGAAATGGAACGAGGTTATCAACCCACACAAGCATTCTAAACTGGTAGCGCCACTTAGCCTTGAGAACTTGGTAAGCATACAAGCCAATGCGCTCCTTCACGACAACCACATCGTAGTTGCTCAAAACTTTTTCCAAGCCTGGGATGAAGGTAGGATTTTCATCATGGTCCTTCAGTACAATGCAGGTAAGGTCTTGAAAGTAGCTGTTTTGTGTAATGTAAGCTGCAATCGACTCAGATGTTATGATTTGGATATCATAATCCCGAGTCATCAGCCGGAATTGATCGATTTCTTCGACACTGGGCAGGCATCCGATGACCAATGCCAGTTTACTCTTGTCCTGATCCACCATCACTGATTCCCCTTTTATTCGCCCTAGACTTCCCTTTGAAATCTTTGAGTTCTATCATGAATCGACTTGAACTTATTTATTTTGGTTCGTTGATTTTGAAGCTTTGAAAGCTGCTGTCCCAAGGATTCACAGTGGACACTCACTAAGCTTTCAAGGGTTTGGCTCGACTCGCGAATCAAATGCCACAGGCTAGAAAATACATCACCACTGAAATAGCCGGGCTGAGACCGAACGGCCTGGTCATCGAGCACCAATAGGTTATGATAGGCGGCCTTGCGCCAAGTCAGGTGTTCGATAGCCTCATCAAGCTCTCCCTTTTGAAAGGCTTCGATGGCTTTCTCCCCGCGATGAAGATAAACGCGAAGAGTCTTCTCAATCTGTTGAAGAATCTGTTCCACCAAATCAACCCAAACAAAAAGGCCTATCTTCATTGTAAAAGATAGGCCTTTTCTATGTCAATGTGCTCAAGTATTCTGATAGAATTACTGGGTTCTGAAGCTTGGTCGCCCTAGAGTGCCGGAAAGCTTATAGGTAACTGTTCCGTTTTTGCCACCTGCCATATTTAAGAAGAAGTCAAAGTTTTCCTTCAGTTTTCCATCGAGCTTCACATCAACGCCAACATTTAGCCTAGAGTTAGGCAGCGGATTCCTAAATGTTGTGTTGCCATTCAGATCGACAGTGAGTTCCTGAGTATGAAACCCCGATTTTTTATTGATTCGCAGTGCACCCTTTTCCAAACTAGCTTGTACAACAGCCTTTTTAAACTTTTGTTTGGCAACTCCTAAATTCTCATCATTAAGATCGAGCATTCCCTTGTTGATACGCAAATCGACTGTTCCTGAAGAAGCGGTGGGGTCGTCAACTGCCAGATCCAACTCGACGGTGCCTTCAAGGTTACCATCAATACGAAGCTTGTTCAGGGTACCCTTGATCATATCATTCGCTGACTTTGCGTAGCTTTGTATACCGAAGCTAGCGAGTGAACCAATATCAAATTCGTCTGCCTCAAGCTCCACATAGTTGGGAATGAAGTTCTGATCGACAGCTAACTGCAATATTCCCCAGCTGCTGCCGATACTCATTTCCCCGCCTCCCTTGCTCACCAAGTCGGCATCCACGGATACACGGCCAATCAGCAACGCAAACACACTCAAGGAAACATCCACCTCTTCGATTTCTATTCTCTGGGTTCCATCCCGAGAGGTCACCTGAACACCTTCACACTCAAAGCCCAGAGGCAAAGAGGGACCAAACTCCTTAACACGGATCGAGTAGCCTGTTGCCTTGGAAATCTCGACGACGATCGCTTCCTTCAATACTCCATACGGAAACGTCAGGTAGAGAAAGAATACGAAGCTGAAAACGAATAAGAAAATGTAGAGTAAGGGTCTTCCCTTTTTCTCAGTCACTAGGCCTATCTCCCTACCTTATAGCCGATGACTTTGGCCGAAGTTTCAAAATACAAGCGATCTCCGTACCGCGTGCGCACAGTTAAATTATGAATGTTCATATTCTTGCCAGACTTCTCGATCTCGCTCATAAACTTAAGTAGCCTCGGCACAGAAACCTTCGGCAACTTAAATTCCACAGTGATATGCTTGAATTGAGCCGACAAAGGACTTTCTACTGGGATCTCTTCCTCATTTGAGCGAAGGTCTGTGATCGCAATCCCCGCTTGGTTCGCCTTACTTTCAAAGAACGGCTTGGGTCTAAAGCCCCTGCCGCCTCGATTAATGATCTGAACCAACTCTTTGAAACGCTTATCTTCATAATCGTACTTCTGACTCAAGGCTCTCATTTCCTGCAAGGCATCAAAACTATCATCCAAACTGCGTTCCAAAGAACTTACTTGAGCGAAGTAGAAAGCAAAAAATCCGAAAACAAGAACGATAACCCCACCAAAACCACCAACTAGCACAGCGGTTTGATGGGTTGGGGACAGCTTGTAGAAACTGTCCATAATAAAGTCTAGGCGCTCATTATTCGAGCCCAAGAGGCGACGTTTCAACAAATCAACGACACGAGTCACCCCTGAAACGATTTGATCATTTACATTACTTAAAGTGCTCACTAGATCGCCTCATAGTTTGCATGAACGGTAAACTCTATTATTTCGGTAGACCCCGGTTTTCGGCCAGATTGCTTTTCCTCAACGTTGCTCAGAACATTCACTTTATTAAGCGCTTCCAAAATCGAAGACTGGGAGGAGAAATTATCCGTCTCGGCTTTCAGGATGAGTTTACCGCTACCGGGGCTAACCGTTTTAAATTCAAAACTAGTGACATCAATCTTCACATCTTTAGGGATGGCATTGGAGATATCACGTAGCACTCGCAACGCTCCACTTTCGCTGTTTGCCAAGCGGAACTCAGAGATCGCTTGCTGCTTTTCCATGATGCTGTCGTTAAGCTTTCGCTCTGCGTCTTTTCTGAGCTTGGCAAATGTGGTCTTGCTGTTATTAAAACGGCGCTTTTGATCTGGGAATTTAGTGGTAAACTCTTTCTTATACTGTTCCGTGATCTCGTTGATCTGACTCTGATAGAAGTAGTACTTCAAAGCGTAAGAAACAATCAAAACACAGAACAGGGCCACCAAAACCTTGAAGGCCATGGTCGCTCCGCGAAGCATGGACTCGTAGTTCTGCACATAGGCAAACTCACCGCGGCGAAGGTTAATCTGCGAGTGTTTCTTCATATTCGTCACAGCACGCAGACCAATGGCCAAACTCTGCAGCAATGATTCCTGATCGCTCTCTAGCTCAGGATTGACGATAAGATCGGTGTTCGCCAGGTTAAATCGCTCCACAGGCACTTCGAGTTGCTCCGATAAAAACTTATCAAAGTTCTGTAGTTTCGATGTGCCCCCTGAAACGATGATCCGCGACAAAGGATGCTTATCCCAAGTTTTAAAGGCGTAGAATGTTCGTCCAAGCTCCTTGACAATGGCATTGGCTGCAAGTGTCGTTCGTTCAGCAACCATCCGTTCGTGGCCATCAAGCTGATCCCCCATATCACCAGAGTACATCACTCGGCTGACCCGATGCTTGATTCGTTGGGCCTCGTGGAAGTTGGTTTCCAGATCACGAGCCAGGAAGTCAGTGATGTAGCGACCACCCAAGTTGATAGAACGGAACATCTTTAGAACGTTGTTTTGGATAATGCAGACAGACGTCTTCTCGTTGCCAACATCAACCAGAGCATAGCATTCCTCATCTTCCATATTGAGATTGGAGCTAAGATTGTAGAAGGCTAGCGAATCTACGTCGATCAATTTAGGATCGATATTGATACGGCTTAGAAGATCCAGAAAGTTTTTAAGAAACGCCTTTCTGGTCATAACCGCGAGAGCCATTGTTTGACCACCGTGAGCGCCCAGAATTTGGTGATCCAGAACCATATCATCCATGTTAAATGGCACGTGGTCTTCTAGCTCGACAGCAATGCTCGCTTCAATCTTGCGCGGATCTGAGAAATTAAATGGCAAGACCCTCGACGAGATGAATTGCCCTGGCATAGCCGTGATAATGCGGTCTGCTTGGAGGTGATGCTCTTTAAAAAGCTGCTCCATACACACCGGAAC
Source organism: Pseudobacteriovorax antillogorgiicola (assembly GCF_900177345.1). NCBI lineage: Bacteria > Pseudomonadati > Bdellovibrionota > Oligoflexia > Oligoflexales > Pseudobacteriovoracaceae > Pseudobacteriovorax > Pseudobacteriovorax antillogorgiicola. The sequence continues at coordinate 245,937 of NZ_FWZT01000002.1, read as the reverse complement.
GACGGCATCGAGCGGAACCCCTTCAAGATTGGGGATCACGGTCTCGTAAAAATTCGTGATTTCGTAAGACTTAAAGGTATTAACAATTTCGACTGCTTTGATCGAATAGCTACCAATATCAAGTCCAATTACTTTTTGCATGGAGAACCAATCCCCTTCATATACCTAGTGATCCTAAAGTTTTATCTCGACCCTTGGCAGCACCAAGCAAAGCCTGACGAACTCTACGCTATTATAGCATTTTCCAGTAAAGAAACTTATAAGCGCCCCGAAAGCCCTTCTTTTCGTCAAACTCATCTGGCACACCGCGTTGCATAACAACCTCCAGGGTGCGAGCTTGGTCTTCCACCTGACCCGTGACTTTAATGCGATAGACATCAGAACGATAGCCAAATCTTTTGACATCGTCGGTCGAACTTGTACAAAACTGCTGATTCAGGGTCGACTTCAGGGCCTGGGCCCCGGAAACACTACCAAACTCGTCGCGTTTGTTCACATAACGCGCCGAAGTTTCAGCACACTCCTGATTCGCTTTCGGCAGTAAACATCCCAAAAAGGCTCGATCAGCCGTGTTGAAATTGATTCGCCACTTATCTTTAATGGTATCTGTAGGAATAGGATAAACAGTCAAAAAGGGTGAGAATATCTTGTGCATTTCGTCATCCCACCCTGGGATCAACTTCAGTTCCTCAAGGGAGTCAAAACGAGCATTTTTCGGAAACTGATCCCCCCCTCGTTCCGCATAGGGATCGTCTTCGGAACTGTAGAACGCATTTTCATCGGGACGATCGTTGTCGTCGACCCAGTCACGGATCAAAGAAATAATTTCTTGGGGATTTACTTTCTTTCGTTCTAAGTACTCCCTTTCAGCAGGACAGCTCATCAGCTTTCGCAGAAGATCCATGCACTTGTCTCCACGACCGATACCACAGGTGTTGACATTGATCTTTGAAGTCTCGTCATGAACTTCAAGTACAAAGGCACCATCGAATAATTTCAACTGATCCAAAACATCACTGTCGTTGATCGCTGAAAGATCGAAGCTCTCTTGCATGGAACTCACCATCTCCAAGGTTTCACCGCCAATTGGCAAACCATTGAGCATGGCCCACATATCCTCGGGGCCATCTGCTGGGGTGAAATTCTTGCCCTGCACCTCGCGAAGGCTCAGGTCGATGGCTAAGTCTGCTGTAAGCAGCATCTTAGCTAGATTGACACCACTTTTGGCGATGTATTCACCCTTAACATTTAGATGATGGCCTAAAGACAGCTGATTGGATACGGACGAACTTAGCTTCATTTCAGCCAAAAACAGCATGGCCATGGCAGTAACAAACATCGCTATGAGCAGAGCCACACCGCGGTTAGTGAGCGGCTTACCGGTACTACCATCCTCGGTTTCCACTGGAAACCCGAGAACAAATTTGACTTTCTTATGGCTTGGCTTTTTCATCCTCGCACCTTCACTGATACTTTGGGGGTTGGGATGACGGTTGCTTCTTCTGACTTGAGCCCCATGAACGAGGTATATATACCACTGTCCTCATGGTAGAGTAAGGCTGATCAGCCTCTTCAAAACGCTCTCCCTCAAGTGGATCGACTTCGTAGGCTTCGATCTCGATCTGCACCATGTAAGGCAAGAGATCGCGCCACTCAGATTTGCTGCTATTCCACTCATCTTTCCAATCGGTTCCATCCCAGGGACGAACTCTGAGCGATCGTACGTTCTTCGCTAAAACTTCCATCGGCACATCATTCTCGCGAAAGTCTTCGGGAATGTACTTTGTTTGGCCACGATATAAGTTGCTCATGCCAGTGTCTGTGTCCTGTTCAATCTTATAGACCACGAAGGTTTGATCCGCTTCGGGAGAGTTTGCCACCATCGGTTTGTTGTTCATAGTGGTCAGCATCACCGTTGCATTATTGCCCCTTGTCTTCACTTCAAAGTGGGTCTTCATCTTTCTTGTGGTGTAGAGGTATTCAGGTCGCTGACGCTCTATCATATAGGCATGCTGCAGGTCGTTGGTGAGTCTTTTCATAGCTACCGCCAGCCGATGAGATACCCGTGCCTGCTCAGATAAGGACAGTTGAAGATCAACTCCTGTACGCATCAAGGTGGCTGCCGTAATGGATAAGACGAGAAGAATCATTATGGCAAAGATCACCTCTAGGAAGGTCATACCTTCCTCAGATCGATAGCGTATCCTTTTTAGTTCAATGTTTATCACGTTCGTCTCAGCTGCAGCTCTTAGCTATTCCGAATTGGTAGAACCTTGAGAGCCTGAATTATTGTTACCAGAGTTATTATTCGAATTATTGTTATTGCTATTATTATTGTTGTTATTTTTAGGTGGCGGATCGATGGAGTTTTCAACATCATCTAGCATCTGCTTCATCACCTTCTTCTTACTCACAACATAAGCATCCAACGCTTTCTGGTTCGTAAGCAACATGGTGAGATTGATGCTATCGCGCCGCGCTCCCTCAGGCCAAAACACCTCAACATTGGCAATTTTCAAGATATGACCATCGAAAAGAGAATCGATCACCTGCTGAATGCCAGGAATCCCTGCGAGGGCTCCCCCCGAAGGTTCACTTGGGGCTGTCACGTCCGTCTCTTCCTCGGGGTTTTTCGGCCCGCCTTGCAAAAGAAGGTCGAAGAGCGGCAGCTTCCACTCTTGGATACTAACCTTAAAGGTATAGTCGAATTCAGACTCCTCTGGGTCGAGCTTAAACTCACCCTCGTAGTCACCGTCAATATCCTTAAACTCATAGACCTGATAGTTATACTCGACCTGCGACATGATGCGCTTCGCCAACCAGGTCGCTTCAGTCATTCTCCGCATGTATAGATTGTTATTGATGATACTGCCTTGGGTCGAAACCGTTTCAATGACCACAGGTAGCAAAATGGCAAGAGCAGCGAGAGTCTCGATGATAGTAAAGCTTCGCTCGGTGTCTTTGCCCGGAATTTTTTTATCGCTGGGAAAGAACGATCGTCTTTGAAACATGTCTCGATATTTTCGCTTCCAAAGCATCTTAGCGACGTTCCCGATCTTCAAAAATGTTGACTTCAATATAGCCTGACTGAACATCGGCCAAGCCCTCGTACGGACGAGTTGTCACAGTATAGGGAATTTCCTCTGGATCAATTTCATAGTCATCCAGTTTGGCACCAATATGAATGACGGCACGCTCCACATAACCATGGGGGAAAAAGTAAAGATAAGCCACAGCTTGGTCTTCGTACTCCTGCAAGCGTATTAAGCGAGCGTGGTGCTCAGTCTGCATATCTTGGATCGCGTAATATGGGCCCAGGGACCGACCGATCCACTCGATATCGTTCACTCTCGTCCACTTGGGGGGCTTAAGCTGATCGAAGGCCTTCAGAACTGGCGATGTGGGAGGAATCATCGTTTCGCCTTCTTCATCTTCCACTTCCTTGCCAGCCAGCTCCTTATACTCCTCGTAAAGCTCATTGAACTCTTCTTCTCGCTGCCGAAGGTCGTCCTCGGTAAGCTCGCGTTCAAGAGATTCCGGCATGATTTTAAAGTCAGTTCGATCGGTTGTTTCTAAGTAATAATCGCCTGAGTTAAACTCAAATACCATACGATAGGGCTTACGATTGAGCACGGCCAAATCAAACGCCGAACGAATGTCTCCAGACAGGGTACTTAACTTACCTGCAGCTTCCGTGGTACCGATCACACCAAGGTTCGGTAGGACCATAACAAATACCGAGCCTACAACAGCAATCACGAGTATCACTTCGATCAAACTGAAACCGGCACTCCCCCTAAGAGTGCGCCGATCTAAAGGCTGCTGTCGCAATGAATCCTCCTTAAGACCTTTCTCTGACTGAGTTTGACAAAGGGAACATGAGATCCCATTAAGGTCGAGGGGAAGGGAGAACAAGGGGGCGAGCCTGCGAGAGGAGGGATTAACCCTCACCCGTATCACCGCCTGCCTCTTCAGGATAAACAATGTCATCTTCACTGCCGACAACGCCATCGATCCCAGGTGAGATAATCTTAAACGAGCGGCCATCAGACTCATACTGATACTCGTTATCCCAGGGGTCGTTCATCTTATTGGCGTCCATATAGGGCCCCCGCCAACGCTTAGCATTGGAAGGCTTTTCCACCAGCGCCCGCAAGCCTTGCTCGGTTGTCGGATAGCGGAAATTATGAACCTTGTAGAGCTGCAGATTGGTTTCTATCTGTCCCATTCCAAGACGCGCGGCATCTTTAAGTGCCTCTTCCTGCTGTCCTGTAAGGTTGGTCACCAAGATCGCCATAACAGTACCCATAAGGGCAATCACGATGAGGATTTCAATGATACTCATACCTATTTCTGAGCGTCTCTCCTCATCACCAAAGGGTCTCAACATCAAATTTTTAATCGTCTTGAACGTCATCATGCACCTCGTCACTAGTCATAAGAATATTCTATCGCACTTGCTTCATCACATCCATCATTGGCATAACCATGGCCCCAATTACAACCACTGCGATTACCAGCAAAAATAACATCATAATCGGTTCGATCAAGGTAATCATCTTGGCAATCTTCTGCTCAACTTCCGCATCGTAAGCCTTCGCTACGTGGGCCAACATCTGTTCTAGCTCGCCAGTTTTCTCGCCGGTTGCGATCATATGGGTCACTAGACCTGGGAAAACCCCACTGCGGTTGATACAGCTTGCCAGGCTGTTGCCTTCTTGAACTTCAATCTTGGCCTGCTCAATCACTTCAGATAGCACCTTATTGTTTACGACATTTTTGGTGATATCCAAAGCTTGAATAATGGGAACCCCTGACGACAGAAGGGTCGATAATGTTTTCGTAAAGCGAGACACGGCGACCATCAGGATCACAGAGCCCACCACCGGGGCTTTGATCTGAACCACGTCCCACTGTCGCGCACCCTTCTCACTGCTTTTCCAGCCACGAAACGTGAAGAATATCACCAGTGCCATAGCTGGGATGGTATACCAGTAGAGCTGCATGAACTCTGAGAAATCCATCAGAGCTTGGGTATACCACGGCACTGCAACCTTCATATTGCTAAAGACCTTGGCAAGCTTGGGAACAATAAACACTACCAAGAAGCCAACAATCGCAAGTGAGGCAATGATCATAATTGTAGGATACATCATGGCCTGCATGATTTTACCCCGGATCGTGACTTGGTATTCTAAAAAGTCAGCCAAACGCAAAAGCACAGTAGATAAGGTTCCGGATGTTTCACCGGCTCTAACCATGTTTACATATAGGTTGTTGAAGATTCCTGGGTAGGCTGCCGAGGAGTCGGCTAGGGACTTACCTTCGGACACACTGTCCTTCACCGCCGCAAGAGTACTCCGAAGAGTGGGATTTTCCATCTGAGATACAAGGGCCTTTAAGCTCTCATCGAGAGGCACATGAGCACCTTGGAGCGTCGCAAACTGCCGGACCATAACTGAAAGTTCTGCAAGACTAACCCGAGGAGTAAAAAGACTGAAGCTTGCGCTCCCGCCTGAGCTTTTGGTAGAGCTGCTTGCAGGGCCTTCTTCTTTTATATCAGCGACAATGATCTTCTGCTTCTGTCGCAGATGTTGCCTCGCGGCCCTTTCCGACTCAGCATCCACTTTACCCTTGCGATTGGCACCGGTGCCCGCATCGTATCCTTTGTAAGAGTAAATTGGCATGAGTTAGGACCCCTTTTCTGCGCCGACATCCATCTCAATATCGTCCACTTGAGTTTTCCGAATCGCTTCTTCCAACGAGGTTTCTCCATTAACCACCTTTTGCAAAGCGGAATCACGGAGAGTTACCATCCCCTTTTCTACAGCAAGCTTCTTAATTGACTTGGAATCTTGTGTCTTAAGGATCAAATTTCGAATTTCATCATCGAACTGTAGCAGCTCGTAAACACCTACTCGGCCAAAATAACCAATGCCGAAGCACTTTTCGCAACCAGGTCCGGCTCGGTAGATGGTTTTACCTTCAATACTTTCACGGGTGACCCCAAGGATATGAAGTTCTTCATCACTGGGGGTGTATGCTTCGTGGCAATGAGCACATAGTTTTCTAAGAAGCCTGGTCGCGACGATCCCAAGCACCGCCGAAGACAGCTGGAAGGGTTGAACACCGAAGTCCAAGAATCTTGTTACTGTGGAAGCCGTATCATTGGTATGGACGGTAGACAAAACTAAGTGACCAGTGATCGAGGCTTGTACCGCGATCTTCGCCGTTTCACTGTCTCGAATCTCACCAATCATGATCACATCGGGGTCTTGTCGAAGGATAGACCGCAGACCGCTAGCAAAGGTCATCCCGATCTTTTCTTTTACCTCGATCTGACCAATTCCAGAAACCTGGTATTCCACCGGGTCTTCGATTGTAAGAATGTTGATGTCTGTGGTGTTGATGTGCATTAGCGATGCATAGAGCAAGGTACTCTTACCAGAACCAGTAGGCCCTGTAACAAGAACGATACCGTGTTTCTGTTCAACCAAGTCACACAACTGATTGTACATCTGGTTTTCGAGGCCCATCTGATCGAGTCGCTTACCACCAGCAGACTTATCGAGAAGACGCATCACGACCCGCTCGCCGAATGATACCGGCAGTACTGAAAGACGAACGTCGATATCCTTACCAGCGACTTTAATAGGAATCCGGCCATCCTGAGGAACCCGTTTCTCAGCAATATTAAGCTTACCAATGATCTTAATACGGGAAGCCAAGGAGCCCGCATGACGCTTTGGAATGGACGTTTTATCCTGCAACATGCCGTCAATTCTAAAACGAACCAAAACTTCATTTTCCAACGGCTCAATGTGAATATCTGAAGCTCGTTCTTTCACAGCTCGGGCAAGGATACTATTCACCAAGCGGATGATCGGCTTTTCATCATCGGTAGATTCAAGCAAGTCACGGGTTTCTTCAAGATCCTCGTCCGCCCCCATCTCTCCGACATTTAGTTCGTCCAACACTTTTTGCGAGGCATCGTTCGCTCGCTCAAAAACACGGTTGATACTATTCTCGATAACACCCGGAGGGCTAACGATCATATTAATATTGGTTGATAGGATCAGGCGTAGATCATCCAGGGGATAAATATTCAGTGGGTCTGACACCACAACCGTGACATTGAAGTCGTCACGAGCAATGGGCAGAATCTTATTATCCCGGCAAAACTGAATTGGAATACTATCAACGAGTGCAGGGTCGATATCATTGATCGGAAGTCGGTCGTAATATGGGAGGTCAAGCTGTAGCGCCAATGCCTTAAGCATCTCCTCTTCGCTCACATACTCCTTCTCTACAAGCACTTCCCCGAGCTTCCGGTAGTTATTCTCTTCTTGCTGGTGATTTAGCGCTTCGACCAACTGCTTTTCATTGATCCGATCGGTTTCGATGAGAATCTGGCCAAGCGTCTTATGCTGAAGACTACGAAAGTCTACTGTTGGTAGACTTGTCCACTTCGGCACCGAAAGACCCTCTGACTTTTCGTTTTCTTCGTTATGATCGTCGGACATGAGTCCCTCTCGTTAATCTTGATCGTCTGGAATTATTGGGTCTTCAGGAGGATCAACCGGCTCTGGAGGATCGATCTCAGCCGGCGATAAGCGAGCCTCACCACCATCGCCGCCATCGCTATCAAGAGGCACAGGCACAGGAGTTGGTGTCTCTAGCTCTTCTCTGGTAGGAGCATCGTCCTGCCGCTCGTCACCACCTTCGCCAACACCCATTTCTTCTTGAAGGTCTTTTAAAAACTGGCGTCTCTGCTCTTCTTCCATCGCATCCTGGGCATCCGCCTGGTAAACGCCATCTTTTTTCGTGGGCAGAGCCCGATAGAAGGCATCGTCCTCATCAAAGCCAAATGCTGAGCGGAGGAGCTCATCCCGTTGCTCGACTTTCTTCTCGTAGATTGCTGCGAGGTCGTTCGCACCGAAAACCACATGAGGAGTCAAAAAGATCATCAAGCTCGTAGTCGCTTTGCTGATTGTAGAATTTCTAAATAACCAGCCTAGGATGGGAATATCTCCAAGCAGAGGAATCTTCTGGAAGCTTTCCTCTTCCCTTCGCTTAACGAGACCAGAAATAACGGCCGTCTGGCCATTTTTAACTGTGACCAGCTGCGATGTTTGCCTTTTGCTGATATTTGGCAAATTGGTATTGGCATCGATGCTGCCCTCGTTGGCCTCCAGATCAAGTTTCAAGGTCACATAGTTGCCGGAGTGGGCGACGTTGGGCTTCATTTCAAGGCTAAGATCAGCATCTACATCCTTAACATCTTCAATCGCTCCTGCACCTATGGTCGCGCTGGTTTTTGCTGTCTTATAAAAGATTTTACTACCGACAACGATTTTAGCTGTCTCATTATTTGAGGTTAGGAGGTGAGGTGACGCGAGAACTCTCGTGTTACCATCTGCCTTTAGCATCGAGATTAGGCCACCAGGTCGAACGTCACCAATCCCTGGAATTTCCACCGTTTGCGCCGCTAAGACTCCAATGGTGAAGTCTCGACCCAAGGCTTCAGCAATCCCCTGCTTCGCTGCGATATCTAAGGAGGTATTTTCGCCATCCCCTGCTGCGATGATGGGGGCCATATTCTTACCTTGCCAACCGTAGGATTGCACCGTGCCATCGCTCGCTTTACCGAATAAGATCGAGGTACCAAAGTTTAGATTGTTTGAGAGATTGACATCTAGAATATCAGCTTCCACGTAAACCTGGGCTCGACGACGATCCAGTTTACGAACGATAGAGTTGATAGTCTCGTATGCCGCACGGCTACCAGTAATCAATAGAGAGTTCGAGCTTTCGTCTGCGGTAATCTTCACGTTATCGCCAAGATCCGCGACAGGGGCCGAGGAGTTATCTTCGTTTTTGGTATTGGTGCTTCTCGTGGTTCGACGCACGCGGCCAATGGTTCGACTGCGGCTACGGTCATTAGCTCCTTGAGCTAAGGATGACAAGGTTGTCGCCAACTTCTTTGCGTCCGCATAATCTAGGAATCTTACGCGTATGGCCGCTTGGTTCGAAGGATCATCGATGGGGAAGTCAAATTTTCGAACCAAATCTTTCACGTCTTGGATGGTTCTAGGCGGCCCAAATATAACCACTGAGTTCGAGCGTTCATCAACAGTGATTTTATAGGTACGGAATTGAGCCTTACCCTTCTTACTACCCGAACCCGCTGACGCTTTCAAAATCTCTGATACCTTCGATGAAATGCTCTTAGCATCACCATAGCGAATAGGTACAAGAGCGACCTTAGGCTGCTGACCAGCAACATCGAGAAGCTCTACAATTTGCAAAATCCGTCGCACTTTGTAGCCAGTGTCACTAATGATCAGGGTATTGGTCGGCTGGTAAGCGATCATCGAGTTGGTCGAAACGATGCGCGATAGGGTCGTTTGTATCTGCTTGGCATCAATGTATTTCAAGGGCACAATCTGCGTGATGAGCTTATCGGTGCGAGGTGCCCACGACGTACCTTGATAGATTCTAAGGTTACCCTTGAGGGCATTGCGAGTTGGCAAAATTTTGATGACCTTGCCAGTTTCTACTGTGGTCAAGCCAAGGACGTTCAATGCGGAAAGAAATGCTTGATAGGCTTCCTCTTTGGTCACCTTCCGCGGCGAAATCATCTGAACCTTGCCATTGACACCCTTGCCAAGTATGACATTCTTTCCTGTCCACAGGGCCACAGCCCGGATAATATCCTTAATGTCCGTTGGCTCTGGAAAGTCGATGCTCACCAGTTCCTGCCCTTCGGGCACGCCATCGGCTCCCGGTCTATCTTGTCCTTGAGCGAAAACCTGAAAGCCAAGACTCAACGTAAAAATCAAAACAGCGATTTTTATAACGCTCACTTCCCCGAATCCCCTCAATGTCTTTGCCCTTCTCATAATCTTCCTTGCCGGATCGAAACCTATCGTCAACCCTACTTTATTTCAATGCTAATATTTGAAGGAGACTTACCCTTCTTCAAATATTCAACCCGAATCTCTCGCTCGTTTTGCAGGGCTGTATAAAACTCAAAGCCCTTATCAGGCTGCGCCATACTAACCCCGTTCACTGAAGTGATGACATCACCACTATTCAAACCCGCCTTTTTCCACAAGGACTTTGCTTTTACCCCTATCAACTTAAAGCCGATCATACTTCCATCTCGATTATAAGGAACTAAGCGACCCGACTCTAAAATCTTGGCAAACCCGGGCCCCAAGGATTCTTCAACAAATGAGCTTTCGAGTTGGACCGTGGCTAAGTCATCGGAGGGAGGTGGGTCGGACTTAACTGGTTCAGTGGTCGTTCGCGTTGGGCTACTTGAAAAGGAACGCCCCTTTTGGCTTTTAATTTCCAGACATTCCTTGACGCCATTATTATTAATCACAAGCCGAGATGGTTGTACCGCGTAAACATTGGCTGCTTCATGGCCCAGAATGGGATCACCTGCCCTGTAGATATCAGCGATGTTGTAACCTTTTTCCTTGACGCTCGCCAATGCACTGGCTGGATTGGCACTGTATATAATACCTACTAACTCCAGAGGCAGAGAGGACTTATTACACTTGTCGTTGACGTTAAACTCCGCCATGGGGCGTTCTTGATTCGCCGATGGGTCTGATTCATCTGGAAGCTCCCCAGTGGAATTGAAAATGTTGCGTTTTACAACATCCTTTCGTACTTGGCGATAATTCAATGTCTTACGAACATCAGGGCGGTCGGCCTGTAGACCGACTGAACGAATGGGCTGAATCGCGGGCCCTGAAATAAAGCCAATAAGGAATGATGACACCGTAGATGCAGCCATATAAGAGAGGAATAGAACGACCCCTGACCGTGCCCCAACCTCAGCCAAGCGACGACCGAGGTCTTCATTATTCTTCCAGTAAACTAAGATTTTTTCTTTTAGCTCAACCACGGCCTTCCTACTGAATCGTGATATTCATGTCTTCGATCGCACCACCGCGATTGATACGAACATCAATCTCCTTGGCGTTCTTCAGCTGCTGAAGCATTCGAATGGCACCGGCAGCATCACGAAGAGGGATACCATTGATTTCCTCTACAATGTCATTGTTTTGAAAGCCAGCCTTCTCGTAGACCGAATTTTCTCGAATTCTGGTCAGGCGAAACCCCTTAAGCTCACCGTTCACCATATTGGGTTCTGCTTTGGCATCTTGAAGAATCTTAGCCATGTTATCGGGAGTTAGAAGGTTACGTTTGAACTCTTCGCTCAGTTTGATCTCGGTTCCCTTTCGCTCGAAGCCATCTTCCTTGTAAGCTTCCGCTGGTGGTCGGGTGGCAATCCGAGACACACGACGAGACGTTCCACCACGGCTGCTAGCTTTTCGTCGGGACCTAACAATTTCAAAAGGATCGACTTCGAGATATTCCCGCTGCCCACCACGATCAAAAATTACACGGTCTTCGTAAATCTCGACGAGTTTGGCATTATTGACGACCGTGTCACCAACAACATAGGATTTTGTACGTCGCCTTTGAGTATCCTCAAGCAGGGCTAAGCCATTGTATGGATCACCAGCGAAAATCAAGCCTCTCACTTTCAGTGGTAGATCCGACTTCACCAGAGTTCCCGTTGGTCTTCGTTTTGAGTCCGTCGTTGGCGCAACCTCATCGCCGAGGGTGCCCTCGCTATTAAAAATATTTCTTTCGAGAATGATTTTCTGATCTTCCTTGCTGAGCCCACGGTTTTCAGGAGCCACGGAACCACGCGGCACCTTAACCCGGCGAGGCTTCATGTCAGTGGGCATCAAGACATAGGCAATCCCCATAGAGAGAATCGTAGACAAGATAAATGTAATGGCAAAAATTGTCGCCAGAGTCTTAAGAGACAGACTCTGAATAAAGGGCAAGATTTTTTTTTCTAGCTCTATCTGCACCAACTACCTCTTTGGCACTCACATGGGACCTGGCCGATCGCCATCCTAAGGTCAAGAAGATTAAGCTTGTCTAAGCCGAAGAAACCCGGAAAGATGGCTCGCTTGGGCTGTTGACGGCGCAATTGACACCTAGCGGGCTTTATCGTCATTCAATTTATTATCTAGCAACATCGACTTAATAAACTGGGCACAAGTTTCCGCGGTGACATAGCTACAGCTAAGTGTGAGTTCTGCACCCTCGTAGCGATGACGACGGCGCTCCATCATTTCATCAAGCTTGGCTGTCAGATACTTTTCCCGCTCAACACGATCTTCGATCCGTACGGCTTCCGCTAAGAGAGGACGCTTTGACAGTTCATCGTGTTTCATGACAAGCCGGCGAGCCACCTCGGCCGCCGGAGTGGCAAGCCATACGATAGGCCCGAGTCGACCTAGGGTCTCCCAGTTCTCATCACGCTCGATAGCTCCTGCGCCGGTGATAATCACGTGATTTCGGATGGGCGTGAGTGACTTTATTATAGCCGATTCCTGGTCGCGAAAGCCAACCTCCCCTTCATCTCGGAAGATCTCATGAATGGGCTTCGCAGCCACGCGCTCAATCTCGTCGTCAATATCTACGACTCCAAGTTCAAGCACCTTGGCTAGTTGATAACCCACTGTAGACTTACCGGATGCTGTACCCCCAACGATGATAACGTTAGGAACGGAGAGACGATTTAAAACCTTAGATCGGACTTTGTTTTTACTTTTCTTGCTTTCCAAACTTCAAAAACCACTTGCTTTCCACATTTAGGCACCGCTAAAACAGCAAAACATTCGACGTAATGTATCCTAATTCCAAAGGCTTGGATACGAAAATGTCCGGGAAAAGCCTTTTTAATCCTGTCTATCCCGACAAGAAGAGGGTGTTTCGGCGTGCATGTTATCAAATCATCTCATGACTATTATATAAAATGGCGCATTCAAAGACCAGAGCGTTTCAATGCACTAGGTCCCAGTCTTGGCAAAGAGCTTCTAAGCCTACTTGAAGACCTGAAAAATCAACTGCGACTTGATAAGCAAGTTCGCGCCTTAGTCGTCACAGCAGAAACAGTGGAAACGAGTCGTGGACCGATCTGGATTGCCGGTGGTGACCTTAAGGAATTAGCAGCACTGGATAGCAAGTCGGCAGCCTTTGCCTATGGAGAGATGTTTCAAAATTTAGCCCAAGGCTTTCGAAAACTCCCCATCCCTGTGATCATGGCTGTCGATGGTCAAGCCATTGGCGGTGGCATCGAGTTTACCCTAGGCGCTGACATTAGAATCGCCACATCTCGATCTAGCCTGCATTTTAAACAAACCCAAGTCGGCCTCGCTACCGGCTATGGCGGTAGCACCTTGCTGAAAGAGTTGGTCGGCCTCAGTCGTGCTACCGGATGGCTACTTTTGAACCAAACAGTATCTGCAGACGATGCGCAGATTGCAGGGCTGTTTCACCAAGTCGTTCCTGACCATAATCAGCTTGAGAGCACTTGCGTTGAATGGGCCCATCACTTTGCAAGGCAATCACCCGAAGGTTTGGCAGGGCAAAAGAAAATGCTTTACCCGGAGCACGAACATCACGATTCATTGAAACGGGAGCTAAACGTCTTTGCCGAGATTTGGAGGAACCCAAGTCACAGCACATTCCTAGAACGTTTCACGAACAAGACCAAAGCTTGACTAAGGTCTCAGGAATCGCGGCTTGAACCGATGAAAGATGACTCAGATCTGCGGGGAAGAAGTCTGACGATAGCCTCTTGGCATCGAGGGGCACTGCCTCTCGATCAACCCATCGCGAGGCCTTGCCGCAACGAACCCCAAGATTCTGACAAAGCCTTTTCCAGTAAACAAGATAAGATTTATCTTGAGGAAGCTCTTTTAATTCAAAGTAGGCATCGGGATAAGCCATTCGAAGGTATATTAACAAAGATCCTTCAAACATTGAAAACTCCCGGCACTCAATGATATTACGGTCATCGTCATCGAGAGAAAAGACTTGCCGAATGAAAGCCACTCCCATTGGGCGAGGGTCCCAAATATTGGTAATGCTAGCTCCTTCACTCGATTCCGAAAGAGCTAAGATGGATGATTGCAGTGAAGCCGGACCTAGACTCACCGCACCTAGAATACGTTTCCCGTGACCAAAAAAAGCAGGCCCTTCAAGAGTAACTCCATGACAAGTACTTCTACCTAGGTAGACCCATAGTCCTTCGCTAGGAAAACTTGGTTTCTGCCACCAGGCTTTGGTTTGAAACATAGTTTTAATATTTGTTTTAGAGTCGCTCAGCATCCCACCAGTAAAGTTCCAAGCTTCGGGAAGCTTGTTGCCTTTGTGAGAAAGATAGAACTTACTTTGCGCTGGAGACCAGGATATATAAAACAAATCACCCTGACCTTCAAAAGAAAGATTTAAGGCAAGCGGCGCTGCGAGCAGGCCGCCTTTTGGATCAAACATTGAACCGGAACTCGATCACATCGCCATCGACCACGACATAGTCACGACCTTCCTGACGAATCAAGCCATTCTCCTTCAACTTCGATCGTTGGCCGACAGACTCTAGATCTGGAATCGCATAAACTTCGGCACAGATAAAGCCACGTTCAAAGTCAGAGTGGATCTTACCTGCGGCAACGGGAGCCTTATCCCCTTTACGGATAGTCCAGGCTCGAATTTCCTTTTCGCCAGCAGTAAAGTAAGTTTGAAGCCCTAGTAATTCGTAGCCAGAGCGAATCAAGCGATTCAATCCCGCTTCGGACATACCTAGATCTTGAATCATTTCTTGTTTATCTTCAGGCTCAAGCTGGCTCAACTCTTCTTCGATCTTACCACAGATCAAAGTTGCAGCAGCTCCTTCACTGGCTGCTCGCTCCTTCACACGCTTTGTGTGCTCGTTGTCAACAGAGCCATCTGCCATATCCTCATCGACATTACAAACATAGAGTACCTTCTTACCTGTAATCAGGTGGAGGTCTCTGTATGCATCCGCAACCAATACCTCATCACCAACAAAAGGCTCGACATCAAACGATCGCGCAGGAACTGATTGCTGAAGGTGAGCATTAAGCGCGTCGAGCATCTCAAGAATCAGAGGGATCTCTTTCTTGTTTGTTTTCTTAAGCTTTTCGTACCGCGTCTGAGCGTTCTCGACAGTTTGCAAATCCGCCAAGACCAACTCGGTTTCAATAATTTCGATATCACGGATTGGATCGACACTACCTTCTACGTGGGTGATATCACCAGAGTCAAAGCATCGAACCACATGAGCAATAGCATCGGTTTGACGAATGTGGCCCAAAAATTGATTGCCCAGACCTTCGCCACTGGCAGCACCGCGCACGAGGCCTGCGATGTCCACAAACTCCATGCTCGCTGGCACGATCTTTTGAGACTTCACATACTTGTCGAGCGTCTGCAAGCGCGGATCAGGAACATCAACGCGCCCTACATTGGGATCGATGGTACAAAAAGGATAGTTTGCTGAAGCCGCACCAGCTGCCGTCAGCGCATTGAAAATCGTAGATTTACCGACGTTGGGAAGCCCAACGATACCACACTTAAAACCCATGCATTAACTCCGCATATTCACGAATTGAAGGGGTAGGCCCACTTCTTGTTCTTTTAACGTTTTGATGACACTTTGAAGGTCATCAATTTTCTTACTGGTGACACGCACTTGATCATCCTGGATCTGAGCCTGAACTTTCAGCTTAGAATCTTTGATAATCTTGATGATTTTTTTCGCGACGTCCTTTTCAAGTCCTGAAATCAGACTCACCTCTTGGCGAATCTGCTGGCCAGAAGCTTGCTGCTCATCACCATAGTTCAGGGCTCGGATGTCGATCGCACGCTTCACCATCTTCTGTTCGACGATTTGGTGAATGCTACGCAACTTCATATCGTCATCTGCGACAATTTTAATCTTTTTTGCCTCACGATCGAAGGCCACGCTCGAACTTCCGCCTTTGAAATCGAAACGGTTGCCAAGTTCTCTTGCAGCTTGGTTGATAGCATTGTCAACTTCTTGCAGGTCAACTTCGCTTACAATATCAAAAGAAGGCATGATAGAATTCTCCTTACCGAGGCTCGGTGACAGTGTCGGTTAATATCAGAATTTGGCATTTCCATAAACTAATGTTTTAGATGAAGATGATGAGAATGCAAATTACTATGATAACGCTCGCTATTCTATGGCTTTTCTGCTCATTAGCGACGCCCAGCCTGGCACAAAAGTCTAAAATTCGCCAGGAGAAGCCGACTCGCACCTCATCCAATAAGTCATACAGGTCATGCAGGAAGGCCGCTGTCGCTGAAGCGAAGAAACTCAAGAGCAAGCGCCATCAAGTTCGGTTTCTCAAACAAGCCGCCAGCCGCTGTCGCGAGCGCCACCCTGCCGTATCTATCCTTACAGACTGCAAGCGGAACGCCATTCGTGCTTACAAGGACGATCGCGACTATCTGCCTGTCGCATTGAAAGAGTGTAAGGAGAAATATCAGTCATTTCTCTTTCAGCCAGACGAGAGCCTACCTTTTAGGGTCGACGAAGGTAGAATATTTTTTGCCGGGGTTGGCCTCAACAGTAATCGCGAAGTCAAACCGTCGAGCAGCAAGGAAGACAAGTCTGACAACAACGACATTGGTAACTTCGACTGCGAGTCTCTAGGGCAAACCTTTGGTCGTCATCTCGACCCCCAATTCCTACTGTTTGGTAACGATCCACGTTCGTATATTCCTCTGAAGCAGACCTCAAAACGCTCATTGCTTCGCGGACTCAAAGTTCAAACTAAAAAGAAGATGGAAGTGCAGGTAAACCCCTACCTTGGTCAGGTCTACTGGCACCGGCAGTCTAAATCTGTAACCAACTATTTTCCCTCAGCCTCATGTAGCTATGGGGGCGAGAACCAAGGCCTTTATGACGGCATAAAAATCTATTACCTGATCGATCTTGAGAAAAACATGGCGACCCCCTATTTTGGCATTGCCTTCTATCGAAAAGGAACTAATATACCGGTCTCCCAACTCATCGAGGAGGTGAAGACAAAGTTGGGTGAGGGGTATGTCACATCGAAGTCCAAAAGCGGACTCGACTTGGTCGCGAAAGCGGAAATCAAACGATTCGATCATGAAGGTGATCCCCGCAACCTTTGTCAGTTTCCCCGTAAACACAGGGTTATCGGTGCTGTAGCTGCCGATGATTCAGGGCAGTTTGCAGCTTATACGCTCCTGTCCAATATCGGGAATCTGTGCAAGTACGGAGACCGCTTTGCCAGCCGTCTCCTGAAAAAAGGTTTCAACTAAATAAAACTAATCAGGCCATCAGGCCTTTTGGAGAGTAAAAACATGCCAGGAATCTTCCTTCGAGGCGAGGAGCCCATCGAATTGATGTTGCGTAAGTTTAAGAAACAAATCGAGAATGCCGGTGTTATGGCTGATGTCCGTAAGGGTGAGTCATACGAGAAGCCGTCTGTTCGACGTAAGCGTAAGGCTGCTGCCGCTCGCAAACGCGCCGCCAAACGCATTAGGCGAATGGGTGCCTAGCCCTCTCGCCGTTTCCAAGTTCTTTCGATGTTAAACAACCCGCTCCCGTGAGGCACCCATGTCAGTCGATGTTGCCAAACGCAGAATTCTGGACAAAGTTCCCTTAGCTAGCTTGATCGGCGAGTCGATCCAACTTAGCACGCGGAGCGGGCGTCAGGTGGGGCTCTGCCCCTTCCATCAGGAAAAATCCCCGAGCTTCACAATTTTCGATGACCACTATTTCTGCTTTGGCTGCCAAGCCCGCGGTGACGCCATCGAATATGTCCGCCATACTCAAGGCCTGTCATTTATCGAAGCCTTGAAATACCTCGCTGAAAAATACGGCATCGAAGCACCCGAGCTTGAAGACTCTCGTAAGGCCCAAGAAAGCCGACAGCAGGCCACCAACTTGTATCGCATTCTAAAAACGGCACAAGCTTATTTTCAGCACCATTTGGAGCACCAGGGCTCCCAGGTGAGAACTTACCTTCACAAAAGAGGCTTCTCTGATGAGGCTATCGAGAAATTTGGCTTTGGCTACGCTCCTGACCAGGCCATGGGCTTGGTTTCGGCTCTGCTTAAGAAAGGTTTTAGCCTCAAAGACGCTACTACGGCTTCGGTTGCGACCCAGTCTCAACGAGACCTTAAAACATACGACTTTTTCCGCCATCGCTTAATGATCCCCATTAAGGATCACCACGGTCGCCTCATCGCCTACGGCGGACGAACCATGGGCGATGACCCAGCGAAATACAAGAACAGCCGGGAGACACCCTTATTTGATAAATCCCATGTCCTATACGGGCTGGATCGCGCCAAAGAGCATATTCGCAAGAACAAGCGAGCCGTGGTTGTCGAAGGCTACATGGATGCCTTGCAGCTTTGGAATCATGGTTTCGGCGAGACGGTAGCATGTTTAGGCACGTCTCTAACCCCCCATCATATGCAGCGTCTGTCAAATCTAACAGAAACGGTTTATCTTATTTTCGATGGGGACCAAGCTGGCAAAAATGCTAGTTTAAGAACGGTAAGCAATGCCATAGAACTTCCTAAAACCCAATTCAAAGTCGTGCGCTTAGCTGCAAAGGACGACCCTGACTCATTTGTTCGTCGGCAAGGCCCTGATGCATTTGAAGCTTGTCTAGGCGAAGCTCGGGACCTGCTAGATTTTGCTATCGTTAGCAAGGTCGGCGATGCTCATGACTTAGCCATACCCGACTTGATCCAAGCAGATATCATCCCCTGGCTCAAAAGCGTGCGCGATCCGGTGCGACGATCATTTCTCATAAACAAGGTGTCTCATCTCACCGGCGTCGACCGTGAGTCCATCCAACAGATTATGATTGCCCGACCGAAAGGTGCCTCAGCGCAGCCCAAACCTAAGCCTGTGGAAGCTCCTAAACCTAAGCAGGAAGCTATCAGAGCTGCCTACACTCGCAAGCTAACAAACATTGAATATGACTTTCTGGGCCATGTTTACTACTCCCAGCCAGAGCAGGTTGTCTTAAGCGAGATTGAAAGCTTGCTCGCGGTTGAATTGGAACTTGAACCCTTGTGGGTAGATCTTTGTCATGAGTTCCTGAAATGCCTGAAAAAAGGCATCTCTCCCGCAAAGCAAGACATATCATCATGGCATACATCATCCGAGTTGGCAGCCATCAATCTGATGAAAAACTTCCATGAAAAGGAGTCTGCCTTTCAGGCAGAAAATCGCCAGAGCCTCATTCAACGACTAGGCAAGTCACTTAGGCAAAAGCAGCTACAGGAAACCGTTTCAATCCTCAAAAAACGCCTAGACGACGCAGATATTCAGCAGCAAACTGAAATTTTATCAGCGATCTCGAAATTAAATGGTGAAATTCGTTCTCTTGAGAGGTAGGATGCTAGCTTATTTAAATGACAAAATCTTGCTTTTTTCTAACCGACCCGATATACATATTAGGGTGCGTTCACTGAATGTATACTTGCTTGGTTAGATCCCGAGCATTTTTTTTCTTCCAAAGAGACCACCAAAATTCATTTTCGGAGAGACTATCTGCCTATGGCTACTAAGAAAAAATCTGCCAGCAAGGCCAAAGAATCGTCTAAAGCCAAAACTGCCAAAAAGGCAGCCAAGAAGAAGTCTGCAAGCAA
This sequence comes from Pseudobacteriovorax antillogorgiicola, assembly GCF_900177345.1. Lineage (NCBI taxonomy): Bacteria > Pseudomonadati > Bdellovibrionota > Oligoflexia > Oligoflexales > Pseudobacteriovoracaceae > Pseudobacteriovorax > Pseudobacteriovorax antillogorgiicola. Next base: position 226,365 of record NZ_FWZT01000002.1, on the reverse strand, counting down.
AACTACCAAAAAAGCAGCGGCAACAACGACTGCAAAAAAGAAATCTGCAAAAAAGGCTTCAGTGAAGAAGGCAACGGCGAAGAAGGCCAGCGCAACGGCAGCCGAAGGCGAGGACAGCGCAGCGCAGCAGGTGATCGGAAAAGCGAAGGCTCTCACAGGCAAGGCAGGGCAAACTAAGAATTCCGTGGTGCAGCAACTCGAAAATGAGCTTGATAAAAAAGGCACACTCACATTCAAAGACGTGAGCGAGGCCATCCCAGAAGAATATCAAAGCCCTGAGATGATTCAGGCAATATTGATCGATTTAAAGTCCAAGGGCGTCGCCCTTCAAGACACGGTGAAAGATGAGATCGACGACTCAAAATCCGATCCTGACAGCGCCATACTTTTAGAAGATGATTCACTCAAAACGTTCGACGATCTGGATGATGATGACGATGATCCCACAAAGCCGGACAGTAGCGACTCAGATCAACCGGCCGCAAAGCGGACCAAGAGTAGCGATTCTGACGAGGAGGTCACCATTCGAGAGCCAGTGAAAAAAGAAGCTAAGGCAGAAGATTTTGGCAAGTCGAACGATCCTGTTCGGATTTATCTTCGAAAAATGGGAAGCGTCGCCCTTTTGTCTCGTGAAGGCGAAGTGGTCATTGCGAAAAAGATTGAAGCTGAAGAAAACCGCATCTTGAGCCACCTTCTTCAGTTGCAGATGGGTCGCGAAGCCATTGTCGACGCCGCGCGCAAGTTTGTGGCTGGTGAAATCCGGATGAAGGGTTTTATCAAAGGTTTTGACGATGACGAAGCGTCTTCCAATGAAGAGGCTCACGCGGATAAGCTCAAGAAGACGACCGAAGAGTTTCTTGGCGAGTATGATAAGTACGAAGAATTCATGAACTCCAACGCCCCCACAGCCCAAGAGCAAGGCGAGCGGGTATTTGAGATTTTAAAAGACCTCAACATCAACCGCAAGTTGATGATCGGCGTGATCGAAACTCTTGCAGAATACTCCAACTCCTTGCGAGAAGCCGAGCAAGATATCGCCTACTACGCGAAGCGTATGGGTTGTAGCCGCGATGATCTGATCAATCACATCAACGCAAACCCCGGCGTTCCTTATGGAACAGCTACCGATCGGGAGTGGCAGCGAGTGCTTCGCAACGTTTCCGCAGCCCTTGAAACCCTCGACAGGGTGAAGAAGGAAACCGAGATGGAGCCGGCTAACCTTCTTTCCCACTATTCTGGTTTAGCGGCGATGCAACGATCTGCAGAAGCAGCTAAGAAAGAATTGGTGGAAGCCAACCTAAGGCTCGTGGTTTCCATTGCTAAAAAATACACCAACCGCGGCTTGCAGTTCCTCGATCTGATTCAGGAAGGCAACATCGGTTTGATGAAAGCTGTAGAAAAGTTTGAGTACCGCCGTGGTTACAAGTTCTCGACTTATGCTACATGGTGGATTCGTCAGGCCATCACCCGCGCTATTGCCGACCAGGCACGGACGATCCGTATCCCTGTTCATATGATTGAGACCATCAACAAGCTGATCCGTACTAGCCGTTACCTCGTTCAAGAGATGGGCCGCGAGCCGACTCCTGAAGAGATTGCAGCACGAATGGATATGTCAGTAGACAAGGTCCGCAAGGTCCTCAAAATCGCCATCGAGCCGATTTCCTTAGAAACCCCGATCGGTGAGGAAGAGGACAACCACATTGGTGACTTCCTAGAAGACAAGACGCAGCACTCCCCATCAGAATCTGTGATTTCGGGAAGCCTCGAGGAGCAGACGACCAAGGCGCTTGCCACATTAACCCCAAGGGAAGAAAAGGTCTTACGGATGCGCTTTGGAATCGGCGAACGCAGCGACCATACCTTGGAAGAAGTCGGCCAAAACTTCGATGTAACACGGGAGCGTATCCGGCAGATTGAAGCCAAAGCTCTCCGCAAGCTACGTCACCCGTCAAGAAGTAAGAAATTACGGGCCTTTATTGAGAGTTAAGCCTCACTTTTTCATTGTCTCAGCCCAAATCTTTTGCTAGTTTTGGGCTTCCAATTGGGGGATGATAGCTCAGTTGGTTAGAGCAGCCGGCTCATAACCGGCTGGTCCGGGGTTCGAGTCCCTGTCATCCCACCATCTTTTACTCGAATTTCAGGTACTTACAAGTGAATAGCAGAAAGTTGCCGGTTAGACGCTTTTTAATTTGCCGGTTAGAAAAATAACCGCTGAGAATGCCTATGGATCAGCTGGAAAGCCTCGAAATCTACAAATCAGCCCGCAATATTGCCTCTCTGTCGAAAAAAATCGATGGAAAGGATATTAATCCCAAGACTATATATGCCGATCTCAAGACTATTCACGCTGAGAGGGCATTGTGTCAAAAGAGTATCATCTCAAAACCGAATTCCGAATCGAATCCCCACATGGAACAACCGGCTTCCGAATAAGGTATAAAAGCCCAGATACCGACAACAGGTGGAAGACTCTTTCCCTCCCCGAGATCAAACTAGCCAACCAACTGTACCGAGACGGTACTGTCGATCACGAGCATACCAAAGAAAAACTCAAAGAGATTCTCAAACAGCAGTATGCCATTAGGGATAAGAAAAAGAAAAAAGCTCCGTTCATGACGAAGAACATTCAGCTTGTTGAAAAGCTGTGGGAGGACAAGTATACCCGCCGCCGAAAGAGAAACATGAAGAGACCAGACGAGTCCTATAGGGATCTTATCTTAGCCGCTGAAGCCGCAGGAATGCACCCATTAGACACCTGCGACCTAGAAGATCTTGAGGACTATCTAGAAGAATCTCTGTCGGACGATCCGAAAAAGCTAAGACGACGCATTACCTGGCTCAATTCAATTTTAATGTGGCTTGGCCGCCCCAAAATTTCTCAAAACCATCTCAGGATAAGAGAGAAAGTTCGCTACCTCAATGAGGACGAGTTTAAAACTATGCTCGTCAACATACCGAAAGAAGATGACAGGCTCCTCGCCAGAATTGCCTTTTATACCGGACTTCGATTAGGGGAGATTTTCTATCTAGAGCGACACCATATTCATCGTAATAACGTTCTGGAAGTGGACGGACAAATGTCGGATGAGCAGCATGGTGATGGTTCATTCAAAATGACATCCACCAAGACCGGAACAAGCAGGGATATCTTTTATCCCGATATCATCGAAGACGATCTACGGAAGTGGGCTGCTATCCCTTTTGAAGATAGATACAAGATTCGGCTTCGCACTTTTGCGAGAGTCATTCGAAAGGCTTGCGAGACGACTTTCGGAGATGGAGATAAGATCAAGCTTCTTAACTTTCATTGCTTAAGGCATTGCCATGCGATTTGGTTACTTCATAAAGGTGCATCTATTCATGAAGTGGCCCAGCAGTTAGGGAATCATTATGAGGTGACCTATCGCTATTATTCTGGCTTTGAGTTGAAGAAGGAATCCGTTGAGCGGCTTAAACGACTGGTAGATTAAATATTCTGGAAGCAAACCTAACGAAGAAAGAGATCACTACATGAATGCAAAAGAAGAAACCCTCATTCCACTGACAGAACTTTCGGCTACTTAAATTACATCGCAATAGTACATGCATTACGTTCTGAGTCAGACGAATGCAAGGCTCTAAGAAACACTTAATAAACATATACAGGAAGGGAAAAAATGAGAAGTATTCAATTCTATCGTGATAAATTAGATAAATCTGAGACCCTCGCTGAAGTCGAAAAATTTTTATCCGGCGGGCTTAAACAACTATCTCAGGATAAACAGAACATGCTGGATAAGAAGACTCGATTGAATGATCAGATTAAGCAACTTGAGTCTGAACTTAATGGGTTTAAAACTTACGAGAAGGCATTGACTCAACTTGGGCAGAAAAAAATGGGCGAGATCTTTGCTAGGTTGAGCAACAAGGCCTAGCTTAGGCTCCAATGGTCTGGTTTTATAACAAGGTTGATCTGTGTTGGCGCATGGGTGGTATGATGTAAGAAGGTCTTTGCCAATAGGCGAGATTCATTGATACCACTGTGAGATGAGTTCTCGTATGGGTAAACCACAGTCATCCATTGCTCGCCTTGAATCCGGTAATGTTAGAGATCCGCGTATATCTATGTTTTACCAAGCAGCTAAGGCACTCGGGATTAATCCTGCTGAGATATTAGGTTGGGCTTTTGATCAAGTTGAGAGTTCTTCTGAAGGATCAAAGGAGGATAAGGATGGCGTCTACAGAAAACTAAGAATCACCTTGATTTGCTTGAGCCTGAGCAACGTGAGCAGGTTGCTAAAGTTATTGAAGCGATTTTAGAGCTTATTTGATGAGCAGACAAAACTGACAAATCTAAAATTGTCAGTTTTGTCTGTTCGGGTAATGAAGTTTACTTATACAAAAATCATTGATTCAAACCTATAATTTTAGATGCTTAAACATGATTAGCTGATAAAAGCTAAACATTTATAACCTCTCCCCGAAAGTTATTCCTACCTGGCTTTAGTTGATAGGAACCGTCAATAATGTATCTTGTAGCGCTAATCTACATCATAATTTATGCTTTATCAGCATTGTATCTGCTATTCGACCTGATCACTGTCAGAAATTTCTGGTTAAGCAATGTATCAGCCGAACACCTTGATAATATGAAACCTTTCTTAACCCTCTTGTTAAGCTCTCTCCTTGGCTCAGCTTCGCTAGGAATACAAGCCATTTTTCATTTTCAAGTAACGTCTAAATTAGACAACAAGCACCTTCTCGGTTATTTTCTTTGCCCGTTGTTGGGGAGCATACTTTCATTCTTTATATTTTCTTTGATACATACGGGCCTAATTGCTTTAAGTGGTGAATCAACTAGTAGCAGTGCTTCCCAATACTCTTTGATAGTGATCGGGTTTATTTCAGGGTACGGATGGGACCCAGTACTTACAAAACTTCAAAAACTTGTATTCGAAGTTTTAGGCGTAGAGTTTTCAACCTTCGACAAATACGCTAGCAATGAGGAAGCTGCTGATGGAAAAAGTAATTAAAAAAATCGATCTGGTTTCAAAGGCCGTAAGAAAATACCTGCAAGATGGTAACTCACCTCAAATAATAAAAAATGGTATATTTCAACGTGCAATGCTTAAGTGCAAGACCACACAAAATGAACTTCATCTAGTTGTTTCAAAATCTGGATTTGATATTGTGAAGTTAAGCGAGAAAAATCGAATACAAAGTCTTTCTAGGCCATTAGAGGAAGTAAAAACAGGAGAGCTAGCCAGTTCTCTGAGTAATGGACTAACTGAGGTAATCGATGATCAAATTAGAGCCCTAGGAGACATGCCTTTTATTCTAGTAGGAAAGCCATACTTTCGACAAACTCCAAAAGCAAAATTAAACGGAATAAAAAAGTTTTCAGAAATTGCTTTCGAAGAAGGAGTAGAAAAAATAACTATAAAAGGGAAAAGGATACTAACAAATACCCTAACTCCAAACACAGAAACAATCATGAAGTTGATAGAAAACCACATAAAGGAAAAGCCTGACAACCTCAAAAAGAATGTAGTCAAAGCTGTAAAAGACTTACAACGAAGTTCCAGAAGGGAAATCAATCTTGATCAAATTGATAGAAAAGGATCTATATTAGGACAACTAAATAGCTGGATGGAACAAGAAATTCAGACTTACTCTAGTTTCTTGAAAGATACTACCATTAGCCCCGAGGATTATAATAGACTATTAAAAATTAGTTATAACTTCACTTCAGATAGCATCTATTTTTTAAAACTAATCTACGCAATTTGTGACCTAAAGCCGATAGTTTACTGGCTTACAGTAGATAAGCATTTGGATCTCGAAAAGAACTTTAAGGCGATGAATATACCTTCGTACAAAACGAGCTTTGTGGACCTTGAAGACTATAGGAAGAGAATCGGCTCGGCGAGGGATAAACAATTCCATACACTATTTAATTTTGACTCATCTTTCCGGGTAGAACTGAAATCTCTAAAAAATTTTGAAATGGTCTTTTGTGAAGAGTTTAATACCAAGGGTAACAAAATGGAATTTCAAGATAAGCAGATCGCAGAAAACTTCCTAGATCTCACAAGAACTAGAGAAGATATGCTCGAAGATGACTTCTTACGAAAGAATCTTCAAACGATTAAATCACTACACTCAATCTTTTTAGAAACTCAAAAGGCATTAGAAATTCTGCACCCATATACGAGAGAACCAACATCAAACAAACAAGCAGCTTAGAAGTAAAAATTGTTTCTCAATTGAAGGATCACTCTCGAAGGTAGAAAGGTCAAAAATCGGACAAAGAAATCGTACATTCCCATGTAAATCGTTCGGTACTAAAACTACACCTATAGCTCGATTTCGAAGAAACAATTAGTCTAATAAATATAAATAAATACATACTCGACCAAAAGACAAACTACACCATCCAAGAAAGGCGGCATTGGCGGTTGATGTAAGATGTAAAAATTTAGACCCGACCTGATCAAACTGACAGACACATAGCTAAAATTCATTATCAAAACAGGGTGACTGTGATTCAGCTCATTTACCTTTACCTCCCATTTTGTTCGTCCGTCAAGAAAGTTTCCATATTATATTACATTACCCGACTCATAGCATGTACCCCACTGACTCCGAACCAAATTTCAGTACCAGACTGGCATTCGAACCGCTATCAGGAAATTCTTGGATACTATGCTTCTCTTGGCAATCAGCTAAATTCCACAGCATCCCTTTCAACATAAATCGATTTCCTTGCTCCAGCAACGGTGAGAGCAAGCCTCTCTCATCTAAATTTTTACCAGGAGTATTTCTATGAAAAAGAACTTTCTTAGCATCTACAAATTCTCTATCAAACGAATCGATTCGGAGAAGTCTTTCTCGATCTACATCGACATCGATGAAGACACGGTTGGAGTCATTAAGCTCCATGACAATTTCTTACGTGCAGTAAAAATGCCTGCGAAGCGTCCTCGCAAAAAAGGATAACTTCATACGCAAGGTAGCATTGCTACCTTGTTCTATTTTTGTGCCCCTAATAGTTAGATCACCAAACTCCAATTTTGCTCGATAGAAATCTGGGAAATCAAATTCTTCGAGAATACTTCCTAGAGTATTCATAGCCTAGTGCTAAAAAGCAATATTTTAAGCAAATTAAACCTAAGCTGGAAAACATCCCCCCCGCTCGCTCCGCTCGACAAACTCTGTTTTTAAGGGTGAAGCCCTATTCGAAGCGATATTCATCATTATATTTCAAAACTGGGAAACAGAGTTTGTCGAGCGGAGCGAGCGGGGGGGGAGAATCACTAACACGATACATTGTGGCTCATGATCAGAAGCAAATCAAATTAGTGCCAAAAGCTAAGTGTGAATTGACCAACTATGCTCCACCCCTTCTCTAGTCGCATAAGATCTATACCCTAAGTAATGAATCTCGTTAAGAGTAGGGTCCATCGCTACAAGTTCCTCTAGGCAAACAAGTTTGGCCTCATCACCCTCACCAACATCATACTTGCTATGAAACTCCCATGAGCCATCTTCATTATGGTAGACCATCACAACAGGCTCACCATCGATAACTTGTTGAGTTGTGTAAACACCTAGATTTCGAGGTTCGTAAAACTTGAAATCGATATTTCTATCTAATAGCGGTTGAAGAAACTTCCAATCTTTGTTGAAGCTCTCCTCCCATGGCCATACTGACATTTTATCGGGCCAGACGACTTGTAGCAGTGGGAAATCAAAAGCCTTATAATACCATCCCCCAAAACCCACATAATCCCTGTAATGTTCTTTCGCAACCTCGATAAGCTTAACCGTGTAGCCTTCCAAGAATTCATCATATTGATTCTGGGCTACAAAGCTATTTCCTTGCTTTACCGCTTCATGAACATGATTCAAAATATAGCATAGAAGTTCTTTGGAAAGGCCAAATACAATCACTTCTGGATGACCATAAGTCTTATGTAAACCGATCGTGTAAGCAAAGCTCGGCAGGTATCCATCCGATGGTATGTAGCATAAGTGACATCCATATTCCTCAACGTCCGAAACAATTGCTTTTTCAGACTCGATTCCCTTCGAGCAATGATAGCTTTCACTGTCCATGTTCGACCTATGATAAACTAGTTAAGATTGTACCTCGACATTCGAGACTCAAATGTCGATCTGTTCATCTCTAGTATGTTAACGATTTTAGTTTTGTTTCGGTATTTATCAAGCGCACGACGTAAAATCTCGCACTCTATTTCTCCGAGACTTTCCTTAATTGGTCGTTCCCAATTAAATCCCTCAAGGAAGTCTCGATCACTTGGTCTATAGCCAGGCTCAAACATTGTTTTGTACTCTGGCATCAAAGATGCCTCTAGAGGAACTTCATTCAAAGAGCAAATTGTTAGAAACGACTTTAATACATTAAAGAGTTGCCTAATGTTTCCTTGCCAGTAGTACTTTTTGCACTTTTCAACTACTTTCGCCATCCGTACTTTGTCGATCTCTATCCGCTCCTTTGCAAAAAAAAGCGGAACCAACAAATCGATATCATCTTTTCTTTCCCGCAACGGTTTCAAATGGATATCTATACCTGTTATTCTAGACCGCAAATCCATCAAAAACTGGCCCTCTTCGACTGCCTCATCTAGATCTTTTCCAGAAGCAACGATCACTTGGAACTCTGACTTCAAAGTTTTAGAGTCCCCAAGCCTTTGATATGTCCCATCGTTCAAAACTCGGAGAAGCTTCGACTGGCACTCCTCTGATAATCGATGAATCTCGTCGAGAAATAGAATTCCTCCATTGGCTTCCCCGATCATACCATTTGTGGTTTTGTCTGCTCCGGTGAAAGCACCCTTCTTGTGACCAAACAGAATGGACTCTGACATCGTGCTGTTGAGCTGGGCACAGTTTACAGCCATAAATGGCAGAGCACCTTCTAAATCACACCTTCTCTTGTGAATTAGCTTCGCAACTTCTTCTTTGCCTGTACCCGTTTCGCCATAAATCACACACGCTATGTCCTTTGATTTAGCAATGCCTTCTGCATACTTACGAGTTCTTACATCCAATACCAATCCATCGCCAAATCTATTACTCCTGCTTGAAAAGTGATAATTCACTTTTTCACTCGAAGAGATCATAGTCCTTGATTGCCTAGCCGCATCAATAGCAATGTGAAGTTCCTCAATCTCAACAACAGGCTTTTTTACCCAGTAGTCCGCTCCTTGTCGCATTGCCTTTCGATAAGTACTAATGTCCGGATCTGCAGACATAGCCAAAACCAGTATCTCAGGATGGTTGAGTTTGGAGTATTTAATAAGTTCGAGGCCTTCAAAGGTCTGCAAACTCGCTCCTGGTGTCAGATGAATATCTGTCAGGAGTACATCAATACACTCCCTATCTAATAGGATCTTTGCTTGATCCAAGTTTCCAGCCACAAAATATTCGTAAGTTCCGTCAACAAGTTTCTGATACCAAGCTAGCTGATCTTTCGAATCTTCAACTATAAGAATAGTACTCATACAAACCCTAATAATTAACTTTTTTCCATCTTGGCCTGATCTCTAAGAAGATCAGTAGCGTTCAAGAGTTTTGCATTGATAGAATCGACTTTGCCAAGGAAATCATCCATAGGCATGTCTTCCTTTTTACTTTCTGCTAGGAGAATCTGGTATTCGATTAGAAAGTTCTTCAGACTATGTCGATAGTTTAAATAGAATTGCTGATTAGACATGCTTTCCCCTATATCCCGAATAAAGTGCCCGCTCAAAGTCTTTGCTCGTCATAAGCGGTTTTGGTACAAAATGATGCATTGAACTTGAATCAATGCTCTCATCGGTAGACATTCCGATGACAACCGTCGTATCGCTGAAACTTCTCACTAGGCTAATCAGTTGAAGTCCCTCCGCATTGTCATTGGGAAGCGAAGTTAAATGTATATCAGTAATCAGGAAATCAAAGACCTCGCCTTTTACTTTTGCTACAGCTTCCTCATAGCATGAAGCACTCTCGCAACTCAGCAGTGATTGTGCAGTTTTAGAATAATGACTCAATTGGATCTCATCATCTTCAACGATAAGGAGTCTTTTGCCTTTAAGTTGCTCTAGAAATGCTTCAAATTCCATGTTCTACCCTGTTGTTCATTTTACGTCTTAGTTCATCTATAGCCTTCTTGGGATTCTTTGGGAGAATATCGCTAAAATATGATACTTCATCCTCCCTCAAGTCCTCTTTGCTTGTACTTAGAAATACTGGTATGTTAAGCCCAAGCCTCTTGATCGTTAAAGCAACATCTATTCCTGTTTTATTCTCATTGAGATAATAGTCAGTTACAAGAAAATGAATATCTTCTGAGAAGCTAGACTTACCAATTTCCGCTAAAAAACTATCGAAATTCGTGAATGCTTCAAATTTTTCATCCTCACTGAAACTCTTTCTCCAAGTATTCACTAAAATCTCGCTGTCCTCGACCAAAATCACTTTACCCGGAAACTTAGATCCATTATTCTTAGAAATGGTTTGCTGTCTAATATGCTCTCTTGCATATGCTACTAAAACGCTTAAAAAATGGTGACGAGATATAGGCTTTGGCAAGAACAAGTCTGCCCCCGCTTCAATTGCCTTAGATTGAAACTCCAAACCTCTGTTCGAATGCACACAGACTTTCGCGCTAGGTGCTGACTCTTTAATAATTGGAATAGAGTCAAGTCCACTAATGTGACTTTCACCAAGATCAATATCTAAAATGATTACATCGACGTCATTATCGAATAAATGGAGAAGGAGGCCTTCTGAACTATCAAACTCACTTAAGTTCCAAGTAAACCAAGGCTGAATGTCAGCACCTAAATGACTTTTGACATGATTTCTATAGACTGGCTCGTCGTCCACGATAGCAATATTTAAACTACGGCCTAGTTTTGAGAGCAATGACAGAGATTCTTCAATCTTTGATTTTTCCGAACTTTCGGCAGGTTTAGAATGACTCTCGTTAGAAACAGACTTTTCATTGCTATGATGATAGCTTCGGCTGTTTTCGATTCGCTTCTCTGCTTGTAAACAATCCTCTACATCTGCGCTAGGCAAGGTAAGAATAAACTCGGTGCCATCTTCGCGAGACGATCGACAGTTAATGCTACCTCCATGAGCCTCAACTATCTTACGTACAATCGCCAACCCAAGACCTGTTCCACCCTTTTTTCCTTTGGTAAAAAACGCGTCAAAAAGCTGTTCAATATCTGAAGGCTCAATAAATGTCCCTGAGTTCCCAATAACAATTTCGCACTGTTGGTTATCTTGTCTCGATTTGAACCAAATAGTTCCCTTTCCACTCATCATCTCAGCAGCGTTGCCGATAATATTTGTGAAAACTCGTCTTATTTTAGACTTATCTGCAATTACTGCATTGCGATGGTTTAATTCGTAGACAATATCGATCTCGGATTTATCATCGAATCTAAACTGATTCTTAAGAACTTCAGAGATCAATTGAGAAACCGGAAAGGGTTCCGTAACCAAATTGTTTTCTTCAGACCCTACTTCCATGATGTCTTGAATCATTCCATTTACACTCTCCAGAGATGAAGCCATCTCTGGAATACTTTCTGCTAGAATCCTGGAAGCCTCCGAAGGAGATTGGGAATTTGAAATCATATCAATTACAGCTGAAAACAATGTAAATGGCTTTCTCACATCATGAGCTAGCATCTGCGTAGTTTGCGCTATTGCCTGGTTTTTCGCATTTTCTCTGGTGATCCTTGCTTCTTTCTTGGAAAGTTCTTTAATCAATTCAATTTTTTCTGCGAAAGCTCTTAGAAGATTTTTTAGCTCTTCTATCTTGATGCTTCCTAGCAAATGCTCCACATCCTGAGTTTCTCGGGCACTAATTGAGTTTGCAACTTCGGACAACGGCTTTAGAACGTCTTTCTCAATTTTTGACTTTACTCGTAGAACTAAAAATACAATTACCGCCATCGACGTACTAGTAAGGAATAAGAAAATTATCGTGCTGATTGATGAATCAAATTTTGAAAAATAAAACACCAGGCTATATTGGGGAGCACTTTGAAGCTGAATGTTGTGTTTTGACTCAAATAGATCGCGAGCTCCACTAAGACAGCTTTGTTTTCGATCGGAAGGTAGCGAGTATACGACCCTATCTCCATCAAATATGCAGATTAGCCTAAAATTTCTCGAATTGATCGCTAAACTCGATAATGATTCTACCAACATCCGATTGTTTTGAATGATTGCAAGGTTATAGCTAGATGCTAGATCTTCCGAAAAGGCTGTTTGTTCTTTAAGGTGTTGAGTACTCTGAAAGTAGGCAATGCTTAAAAAACATGTGAGAGATAAGACTAATACGATACGAGAAGGAAGAGATAATCTAAACTTGAGCCATTTTGAGAGGCTTTCCTCACTAGGTGTCTCAACTAATTTTTGATTAACTTTTCGAATCGTTTGTCTTTCTCCTCAAGCTCCCGTAGTGGAATAAAATCTACTGATTTAAGCTAAATAGGCGCCAGAGTGTATCAAAATGTCGATCCACAATCGCTCTAGTTATAGTTAACTTATCCTTTCGGAACAGGTAATTGCTATATCGAAAGCCTATATGCACACCAGGGACTTCAGTTAATATTGCCCGAGAGACGTTCTCATAATGATTCTTTACTCGACTTTGATCTGTCAATGTTCTGCCTATCTCCAGTAATGACGTAACCTTCTCTCGTTGGATCATAGGGGAGGTTATAGCACCATTCTTACCCAGCAAATGATAGATTCCGTCTGGATCTGAAAGATGTACACTCGCTACCGCAACTAAAATATCTGCTGTATTATGTTTGTATAAATCGGCCATTACACCTGAAATAGGTATATTTAGGTCTACCAGTGATAAACCTTCTTGGGATAGTAACTCAAAAAGAACCCCCTTTAATGACCCCGCAAAACAAACTTTAATTGGGTTGCTCTTAGAGTCGGCTATAAGGCTATCGACGTATCTTCTTCCTCTGCTGATTATCTCCTCTGTTTCATCATTCGATATACGACCGGGGCTAAACGGCAGAAATGGCTGAAAGTCCACACGGAATTGACCAATAGTCTTTTCCAATCGTTCCCTGTGTTCAGTGAAAACCTTCCAAGATAGGTATTGGAAGGCCAATCTCCTCTTTTCATCCTCAAAAAACCGCCCTGGTTTTCCATTTAAATGCAACCACGCTCCGACATTCTCTTCCCCATAGGACTGGCCAATATTTCTGTCTTCAGGTGCTTCTTTTGCATTCAATGCTATTATATCGATCTCCCCGGAGATCAACTTATCCATTGGTGAAGAGTCATGGATCGCTTCAATCACTTCAAAATCTGTTTCCTCGGTAGAGAATGGATTTAACACCATCTTTACATGGTCACTCTCTTGGCTTTCAAACATATATCGGCCAGTACCGATAAACTCCCCATCTACTTTTTTGAAAGCAGAGAACCGAGCTCCTGTCAAATGCATCAACGCCATTCGAAAAGGGGTTTTAAACTTGATGATCAGCTTATCTGGGCTCGGGGTTATAACTCCAGAAAGCTCTTTTGATTTAGCAAAATCATCTACCCCTTCTATAACAGATAGAATATCTGCCAAACTACTGACAGCAGAATTAGGCGTTATTAGAAAGGCTTCTTGCCAGGATCTCTTAAAATCGTATGAGGTTAGTTTTGATGCATCGGAAAACTTTCTATCGGTATCAATCACAAACTCTAGTGTTCGAAAGTCGTTGCTAAAGTGGTATGATTTAGCAGCAAGTGGCACGACCAGTCCATTCCCTCCACGGTGCACTAAAGATTCGAAAACATTAAGCATGATCGTATCTTCTACGAGCGTGTGCTGGGAGGCGGGATGAAGTGGCACGAGCCATTCATGGGGATAAGCTACCTTTAAACTACTCTCTGTCATCCTAGAAAATTTCCTTTGAGTTTCGTATGATCCAAAAAGAATTAACCCTAATACAACCAGTAAAACCCCGGCTAAATAGAAGCCTATTCTCTTCATCTTTCTTCTTTCAGCTCAAATAGCTCGTACTTCTGCTCTACTTTGATCAAAGCTTCATCTATCTTAATCCGGTCGACTTCGCTCACGTCTGGAGACTTCAACTTCTCTACCAGAAGTGATTCAATTAACATAAGCTGTTCCTGGCTCAATTGCGATTCCTTGTGCAAAACACCGCTACTAGGCGAGTTACCAGCAAATACTCGACAAGCTGATAACAAGCTTGTCGCGATAAGTGCTGATTTAGCACCAAACCTTAGACTATTTGAACCACTGACAGAAATAAATCTTCTCAAAAACATCTTCATTCAAAAACCTTTCCTATTGTAACTTCCAACATCCTGGATCTTTCGCAAGAAAACTTCCATACTCAGCATAGGCTGCATTTCTATCTCCACCGCAGAGATTGAATAGTTCACAGTCTCCACAGACCTCTACCTCCCCATTTCTTAGTCTATTCAAGGTCAAGTTATCGATATATAGCGTCTCTAAATCATGTTCGAGAATATTCCCCAGCACAAAATCAGCCCTACTTGTTAGTTTCAACTGCCCTCTATAGTCGATTATCAATGCATCAAAACCAAATAGCCCACTGGACCCAAAGCTTTTGTCAAGTAGCGCATAAAGCGGCTGACTAGTGTTAGTAGGTACTTCTGTCAGAAAAGATTGAAGAATGATCTCTTTGTAGGCATTTTTCAATTCAAGTGGCGATAAGACTCTATCAAGGTTTTGAGAGGTCATTTCCTTCCCGCTACCTTGCTCAATCAGCCTAGTGAAGTTCTGAGCGTGAACGTTTAGGGACCTTGCGTTTTCAAAGAACTGTTTGATCCAAGGTCTAGTCCTACTAGATAGTATCGAAAGGATAGAAACGTCGCAAAAATCATTGAACTGCCTAATCCCCTCTACAGTCTTTTCAAAGCTTCCATCCCCTCTGACTTGGTCATGAGTTTCTTGATTCGGTCCATCCAACGAGATTTGAACGCTTATAGGATATTTGTATAAAAACGCTAAAAGGGAACTCCGATAGATTGTCCCATTAGTCAGCACTACGATTCTAGCACCCTTAAACTGCTCACCAATTCTAGTGACTATAGGCTTGAACAAAGGGCTTAATAGAGGCTCACCTCCACAGATAATAAACTCAGGATCGAATGAGTATTTTAATAGAAATCTCTCAACTTCATCCAAAACACCTTTCCAGCTTTCAATTCCAATAGCTCCCTTATTGGAATGGTGGGGATGATAGCAATGAGTGCATGAAAGATTGCAAGCGTTAGTGATGTCGAGCTGGATAGCCATTGGCCTCCGTAGCGAGATTGCTTTTAATGCTTTGTATTCAATTTTTTCAATCAGCTTAGCAAAAAGCATTTTCATTCCCCGCCGGTATGTTATCCTTGAGCTTCATCCTCTCTAGGGTTTTCAGACGATTTATAGACAATATGAAACCAGTTGTAAAAGCTAAAATACACCGTTTGACCCTGCGTTAACACTGAGATCGACTGATCCTAAACAAGAATAATGCCAGTCCATCCTTTCTATTTAAGTGACTGAAATAATTTAACCAAGCCATTCTAGCTATTGATAGAAATCATAAAAATCTTCTGAAAATCAGTAAGTCAAAGAAAGCAGATAAGTTCAGAGTTCAATCAGGTTTTCATAACTTATAGCTACCAGCTTACCCTTCTAAATCCATTAAGTCGTTTCGACCCACCCCAATACACAAGCAAACTTTTCGAATATATCTGAAAGCAGTCAGAGTGTTGCAATACACAAACTTTTCATGCCCTATTAGTCGAAATGAAGAATTTCCTCGTAGTTCCTAATTCCAACTCCTTTCAAACTCAACTTGCCAAAAACTAGCAGTTCTTGATGAAAATCGATCATGTGATTTGATTGAAATTTAAAGTGTAAGACTCTGATCGACTATCTGCCAAAAAGTTTTTTCCCTATAGTTCAAATACTTAGATAGGCCTTCAACAGAAAGAAGTCCCTTGGCATATAGATTGCTCTAGTGCTCTCACAAGAAACTTAAACGTTTGGAGCACTACTATGAATAAGAAGTTTAATAGAATTGGAGCATCAGTTTTTTCACTCCTGCTATCAGTAGATGCAAGTGCGCTGGTAACGCGAGTGTACTGTGATAAAGCCTCGTCAGCCTACCCATATAACCACACATGCAGAACACCAACAAAAAATGATTTTATCCATAGTCTAGAAGCATGCCGACAAAAAGAAAAACATTGTCGAAGAGGAGCTGGAGGCACTGGTAGTGGCAATATTGTTTTGGGCGAATGGTTCCGCATTGACGGAGAGGAACTGATATATCCCAGGTCATTAGCTCGAAATGTTGAAAGAGACTGTAAGCGCGATATCTATACACAATCTGATTGGGAGTTGGAGTATGAACTTGAAGCCTGTGAGAAGGAGGGTGACAGATCTATAGGGCGCTTTAAACTACGACTTCAATGCACATTTAACGCTAGTAATCCCGAGGCTGGAGCGTGTGAATACTAAAGACTGAATTATCTAGAGATAGAAATCATGACTAAAAACTTATTCTACGCCATGATGCTTTCTACAAGCGCATTCGGTACCGATATTCTTAGCCCAAACGAGAACCAAAGATGGCTTGGTCATGGCTACAACGTTCAAGAGCAACGCATAGTTTCGGAGTGCATAACAGGAAAAGTCATATCAATAGATTTGGAGAAAACGAACCTTAAAGTTGGATATGGCGAAAGTCTTAGTGACTTCATTGAACGATACAATGGCCGATTGAGAGGAAGCATTGATCTTGGGATTATAAGTGGAAAGGCTTCTCGGGAGTTTCTCATTCGCAATACCGAAACTAACAAGAGTGCTTCTGCTATATGGCTAATTGACTATCAAAGCCATGTAGAGTCGTTAATTAACCCCCGTCTAAACGAGATTGGTAATGAAGCAAGACTCTTAGATCCCGATGAAAAATCAAAGATATGCGGCAACAGAGTTGTTCACTCCCAGGAAATTGGAGCTAAAACTTTACTTTCCCTGAATCTAAGGTTTAATTCTTCCGAAAAATATCGTTGGTTCAAGACGAAAGTAAAGGCATCTGCGTTCGGCGGATTGGTGAAAAAGAGCAAGACTACAATCGAAGAATTCCAAGAGTTCGCTGAGGAAGGTCTCTTAGAAGTTTCGGCACTTCAAATAGGGGGTGACACCAAGGAACTAGATCGACTGAAGTCGGCTGGACAGATAAGTTGCAAAACCAACGACATGGAACCGTGTATTGATACATTTAATAGGCTATTTGAGTACGTCCGTTCACGACAATACCGAATGAGCTTAAGCGATAAATCTAATCTTGCAAGTTTCGTCTTAGCAACTGATAGCTATGAGCAACTTGCAATCTTCGACTACTAGTTTTCTTTCCGAATGGTTCGGAATATAGTTTTTCTTAATTTTAAGGATAAATTTATGAAATTGAGACCACTTTTGATGGCACTCGGTAGTGCATCCTTCTTGGTAAATTGTGGAGATCCCTCTGCAACAAGCGTGCTGGATACCTATGAAATCCCACAAGAAGCTGTCAATTCTGTTGTACTAGGTCAAGCTTTTGATACCGATAGATACAAAATGCTGAATGTTACTTGTATCACGGGTGACTCGGTAAAAAGCGAGATTGGTGAGGTTGCAGAGATTGATCTAAGCATTGGATTGGGATTTGAAGAGACACTGAAAAAGATCGGAGGTAAGATTTCTGTCAATCTAGAGTATCCAGCGGTACGAGCTGGGGCGGGTGCTGAATATGCTATGGAAAACTCCTCAACGAACGTCTCTAATAGTTTTCTATTTACTTGGTCAAATATAAAACGAAGACAGATTTTGCGCACGAATTCTTATGAACTTACGCCAACAGGAAAAAATATTCGCGACAATAGAAATTCTCAACTACAGACCTATTGCGGTAACGAGTTCGTCAAAGAGATTGAGTATGGCGCAAAGCTATTTATCAATATGAAAGTCGACTATGCAAACGAATTCGATAAAGAAGAGATTGGAGGTAAGTTAGATTTAGCTGTCGGTGAGGGTGGCATCGACATATTCAAGCTGGAAGGCGAGTTAGAAATGTTGGACCAAGCTCGTAAGTCATCTGTTAACATTAGTATTCAAGCAAGACAGGTGGGCGGTGACTCACTTCAGTTGCTAACTATCATTCCTGACTCCTTAGTTACGTGTTCGTTAGAAAACCCTAAACCTTGTTTTAAACTATTCAATGATGCAATCAGATATGCTAAAACAAACGTCGTGCAACAGCTATCTGACCCCAACCGTTACAAGCCAATCAAGTATATAACGGAGCGTTATGATGAATCAGGAGCGTTCGATTTAGTTCCAAATCAAGGGTATCAACAGCTCGACCTACTCGTTCGCGAGAAGAGACGTGATATTGAACGAAAGTATACAAAAGAGCTGCTCAATAAGCAAAGAGCAACTGACTTACTCGTCAATTACAGCCGTCAATTAAGTTCTTCTCAGAAATCTAGAGTTCAATCCATTGAAGATCTCGCCTTCAAGAACGCAGAAATTCTAAGTGGTGTTTCAATTTCTTGTTACGATACACCCAAAACTTGCATTGCTGTAGCGGATCGTGAACTACGAAGAATTCGAAGTTACAATGAGAAGGATCTAAAGTTGGAGTCATTTGGTAATCTAAATCCGGTTTCATTCCAGGGCTGGCAAATAAAACACCCTTCGACCAAAGCTGCCTTTTCTACCTCGCAAGCAGATTCGGGGTCAATCTTGGAAGACTATGATGGGTTCTCTAGTCTATCCGAAACAGGTGAGACTGTTCATCTTAGCACTATAATTCGCGAAGCAAGTTGCTCTGATGTCGCGGAGGTAGAGAACAACCCCTCTTCTCAACAATACCAAGGCGAAGTTCCGTTTAAATTTCTCGTGGAGCACTTTGAGCGTCGTGGAAAATATACTTTGAGAGCGATTGGGGCATTCCGTTCACAAGACCGATGTATGCTTGTTACTTTCTACTCTCAGAATCGACTATCTAAAAAAGTAGATTTCAACGAGATATCGCCTGTATCAACAACAATTAAAAAAGTCTTTAGTACCGTAAAATAGGAAAATATTATGAAAACAATACTATCTTTGCTCACTACACTATTATTCAGTTCGATTAGTTATGGTTCATTGGCAGATGATGAATGGGGCTACTGCAAGTCAGGTCTTGCGTACCATGATGCAAAGTTTAGCCAACGGAAAACTGAAACAGACTGGCTTTGCAAACTTCCAGACGCCTATGCTCTCGGTGAATCTGATAGTGAAGCAATTCGTTGTAACAACTTGCAAAAGAGAAATTGTGAAATCGGAGCTGGAGGTGATGAAAAAATTAGGGGTCCTCACAATATCCCTAGGAACGCATTCTTCTATCAAGTTACCGATAATTCTGAATTCGCTGAAATGAGATGTATGTGCGGATGTTTCCCAGCAGGTGTAAAGCTACTAAGCACTCGTGGCTCCATAGACATTCTTGATCTATTCGAATCATCAAAAGACGAACCTTTTCGCCTAGCCATACCAGTATCTGAGCATTCCCCGGAGTTGCGTGCTACAGATTTTTTGAATCGCGGAAGTTTCACAGTTGGTCCTGAGGAAAACGAAATTTTCTCTCTACTAACTGAATCCGGCTTGGAGATCGAGTTAACAGAAAAACACCCTGTTGTGCTCAGCAGCGATGGAAACTACTTACTGAAGATGGCCAAGGAGCTTGTTGTTGGAGATAGTCTAGTTACGCAAGACGGTCAGCTAGATAAGTTGGTTGCACTTACTACTTATATGCTACCATCAGAAGATAATACAGTTTACAACCTCGACACCAAGGGTCAGACGGTCATGGATCATGTAGTTGTAGCAAATGGTCTCCTAATGGGCGATGTTATCCTTCAAAACTTACTATCAGAGTACGATCAACGGGTGCAGAATATTCAAGATGCTGTTCAGCCTTAGTTTCTAGCCAAAGAGAGGTGGTATCTTGCCACCTCTTCCTGTAGGAGATTGCATGAAACCCAAAATAGTAGTTGCCAGTTTATTAGCAATAATCACTGCTTTGTGCTTTCTGTTTACAGAAAGTAAATCGAAGAAGTCGAATCTTAAAGAGAAGAATATATCAATATCATTAACTAAACGAGAACCCGAATCTAAAGCTCCTACTTCACAGACGCGTCAAAGCCGTATCGATTCTGTTGTCGATCTGAAATATCGCGCTATTGAACAGGAAGAGCCCACTCCAGCATGGCTAGAAAGTTTCGTAGGTCTATCTGACGAGGAAAGAAAACTTGAAGAGGACTGTGTTATAGCTGTGCGTCAATTCTATTCTATGGGTTCAATTCGGCAAGACAATATGAGAACCTTTCGGACCAACATATGGAAGTTAAAGAGAAAATTATCTTACTCACTTGGCCAGAAACTATGGCAGCTAGAAAATAATTCGGTCCAATCAAAGTCTGATGCTGAAAAAGTTATTGGCTACCTTGATACGCTTAGGTATTTTGCGAAGGCTAACGCTATTGATTCTCGAACAGTAATAGAAGATCTTGCAAAACGAAAGCTAGAATGGGATGCAGAGGGCAAAATGGTGAATCCACTTAAGGTAAATATCACCTTGGAAGCATTCCAAGTATTAGCTCAGAACTCTCCAGAGAAAGCTAGTATCTTTATGAGAGACAGCATTCCATTGAGGAAAGCTAGACCATACTTCTATCACTTCAAACTAGGGAGAACGATGGCCGGTTTGGACGATGAAACTATCGAACTAGAGATGAAACGAATCTATAATTAAGATTCATAATAATTTTAAAGGACTTCATATGAAACTAGATAAGAGACTCGTGATCGCAGGTTGCTTTCTTTTTACCATGGCTTGTGGCAAATCAAACTCCAATGACGAGATAACAGTATCAGATCCAATTCAACTTGATGTCGTATCGAATAGAATCGGTCACTGGACTATTCCAACACCTATCGGAACAGAACAAAAGACTTTTCGAAATGTTTCTGATGATGGTTACCTTATTCAAACTTTAAACGCTCTATCGATCAAAGATAGATCTGGAAATGATATATCTTTCGAAATGATAGCTAAAGAAATTGATTGTGAAGACTATGATAGACAGTTGTCTGACCCAAGCTTGTTAGACTATCAATTCAAAAGTTCGATCGGTTTTCAAGAACTCAATTCCAACAATAGATCTAGATATGTATTGCGCACTGCCTATAAAGACAGTAATGAATGTCTATCAATCAACTTTATTTCTCAAGATTCTTCTGAAACAGGTATAGAAGCGAAATTTGATAACTTGAAGAAAATCCTCGCACTTAGATCAACTGTTACGTACACCAAGGATCGATTTGGATTTAACGATTGGTCCCTATCAGAAACCTCGAAGATAAGTGAATTTTTTATAGACGGGCTTGAAAATGATCGACTTATGATCGAGAAGATGGAAGATAACGGCTTCTACTTTCTGAACCCTAAATCGAAAATCAAACCAGGGTTTCTGCTACGAGAAAGAGATTGTAGCGATGCGGACCTTAACGTCTATACTGACACTAATTTAGAAATCCTAAGTAAAGCTGTTTCTGTGAGGACGTATATAGACGACTTAACAGATGACAGCAGTCGAGCTTATCGTATTAACTATCTATTTTCTTGGAATGATAGTTGTGTCACTTTGATGATTTCTACTAGCAAGAGTCAAGTAAATGCGCTTACAGAAGCTGAGAGGATTGAATATCTCGAAGCTAGTGAAAAATTAGCTGGTTCTTTTAGTGTCGTCTCTGAAAGTAGTTCACTTTCTGTTCGATAAGTCTACTTTATGAATACTCGCCCTTCCCTCAATCTCTAGAAAGGTTCGATTCTTTCCAGTATTGATGAGGGCGTTCAAACATTATATGCATTGCCAAAAAGGAACTTTACTAATACCAACTCCACATTCATAATTTTAGAGGCTGAGAAAGTCTATAAGCAAGATAAACTTGACTCAGTGTCGCGATAGATTCTCTCTAAAATGATCAGGACCTTTATTAGGTGTTAAAAGGCACGAACATCTTTTCCTGTCAGGAAATTCCTATTGCTAGTCGTATTGCAACCTAGACCAAACTGTAGAAGGACAATGCAATGAGTAAACGTCTCATTCAGATAGTCGTAGCACTAGCTTTGGCGAACGTACAATGTACCAACAAAACTAAGAGCTATTCCGACTTAGCTCTTCGCACCAAGGAAGAGCATAAAGAACAAGGTTTCTCTAGAAAGGGAATGGCTGTTACCACTAGTAGAGAATTTCTCAGAAGCCTTTTAAACGAGACAGATGGGGCTATTGTTGAAGAGTTTATCTACAAAGGTCACAAATCACATAGATTGATTAGAATCAAGCAAGATTCAATATATTATAAACTGGGCCTAACGAATCTTGATAGAATAATTGCTATTGGAGATGATCAATATCATAAAATGAATAGCAAGCAATTTATCTCAAAAATTCTCTCTAGACCTTCAACAGCTATCCTGTTTGAACGAAGTGGCAAGCAGTTTACTTTGAAGATCGACTTATTGGACTAAGAAATTATCCCTAGGCTTTTGCTTAGGGATAGTTTCTCAATTCTCAATAACTACTAAAATATTCTTCTACCTCTTGGTACTGAAGTCTCGTTTGTATGATCTGATTCTACAAAGATGGCAAGGCAATTCCTTGAGACCGCAAAAAAGATCTTGAGTATGATGAATTTAAATCTACGTAGGCGTTCTTTAACCGATTGCCTTGATATGGCTCAGCTCCAGATGCTACCCCAACAATACCAGAATACTTGTTAAACGGGGTTCTTTGTATAAATAATGGGCCTCCGGAATCACCTTTTGCAGCTCCTGCATCCGCTCCGCTACTATCCGGAGAGCTATTTTTGCCGTTCAGAAAAATGACTCCATCTGATACATGTGTGATTCGGTTCTCTCCAACACGAAAAACGCCGCCTCCGCTACTGGGGGAATTTGAATTTCCATCCCACTTGTTTGATCCAAACCCAGCGATTGTTACATAATCTCCAGTCTTGAGCTTCTGAGCGATTAATGCCTTAGCAGGTCCCGTATTATTAGGGAAAGTAACAACTGCCAAGTCATACTTCACCATATCAACAGGAATAGTTGAACTTCCATTGTCTCGCCACTTTGGATGTTTAGCTATTCTTGTCGAAAAAACTGTACCTGACTTGCCAAAATAGGCTATTTTTGTAGATTGAATGCAATGAGCAGCAGTTAACATCTTACTATCAGTTAAAAACGTTCCTGTACAGTTCACACCGTCGCTATCTATCCAGCCTACGGTAGAAGCAAGATCTTCAGAGACTTCTCGCCCATTGGTTATTTTTAGATCGTGAGAGTTTACATCGTCCTGCCCACATGAAGCTAGTAAAAGAAATGACACCCATAAACACTTTTTCATAATTTTAGTCCTGATTTTGTAAAAAAGTACCGAGCATAGACAATTTTGAAAATGGGTTATTGCAGTGCTTCAAATCTAGATGATGATTTTTATCTTTGAGTTCTATGTTACAGTCTGCATCAATGTGCGATGAGGTACTCGGGCAGCATGGAAAATATGACTTTTTCATTTAGGATAGGGGGGTGTCTAGAAGAGAGCTAAAGTTCTCAAGCATGCTTTTGAAGCTCATCCCGATAGGTTTCCGAAATCAGGACCTACACTATCAGAGCCCTCTGACTCTGTGGGTATAAACGTACCGCTGGTAAGGTAATCTGTATCCACTTTGAGGTAAGTATATGCTATACCCAATTGTCTCAAACTCCCTGACATATTACGCATCGCGACCAAAAATCACCGTAGGTATCGCAACTTTCGAAGAGTGCTGATACCTACTAAGATCATGCATTTACAACCTAGATTACACTTCTACCTCCAAGACACATTAGAAGATGTATCGACCAATCCTTTATTACATCGTGAGACTCTCACGTAAGAATTTGAATTCTTACCGTAAAAATTATTAATATCTAAGTAGAAAAAATTGCACTAAATTTCAATTAATTTATTTTCCATCTCTGCCGACTCCGTAAAGAAGTTAGCACCACAAAAGTGCTGAAAGGCAAAGCTACCCAAACGAAGCCGTGGCAGCGGCGGATACCCAAACACAGCCTTGAGCGTTGTTTGGAGTATCGACTGTTCACGCTTATCAATTCGAACACTTCCGAGAAATCCAAACACTTCATTCACAGCAAAAATGAAAAGCCATGTCGGCTCTATTTTTTAACACGTCATATAGGAGTTCTATTATTACGAAAATTTAGAAAAAGCTAGAGCTTCAACAAATTACAAATTTTTAAGATTCATTTAACAAAAAGGAAAAGAAAAAATGCAACAAAAACTCAATAAAATTCATGGTCCGTCCAAGTACGACAAATTCAAAAAAGCCATTCAAAAATTCAACGACCCCAAAGGTGTTCACGAAATTTCAGTTCATTTTCCATGCTTAATTACAGGTGTTGTTGACGTAGAAAACGAAAGTAATTCGATAAAAATTAAGACTAATACAACGTCTTTCGATGGCCCTTTCTATCACAGTGGTTTGGATTACATTTTTCACAACAAAGAACGAGGTTCAATTGGACGCAGACTTCAGTATGCTTGGCGACTTTGCGATGGCTCTGAGATAGCTGATTTTGGAACGAGACAAGATTTTGGTTTCTTAAAAAATGAAGACCTAATCTGGATAAGATAATATAGAACAGAGCGGACACCTCGGAATTTTTTCCGATTAAACGAAGCTCTTACGATTACTAAATACCCGATTAGAGATAAAGGAGGGTGAAACCCCAGAATGGTTCTGGAAAAAAACGAATCCCCCAGTTAACAGTTTAACATCGGATTCGAAAATGAACCAATTTGACAAAGTATGGATTGCTACCACTCAATGGCTAATAACTTATGATGAGATTTCTTTCTTTCTCGCTTCATCACTTCTTATTTCTACAATTATCTTTTTTATCAGAGTCATGTTTCTTCTCTCGAACGAACACCTTTTCCTCGTCCACTGCATTCGAGCTTTGGGAAAAGTCGGCCTATTCCTATCTATAATCTTCCCGCTATTCATGCTGATGTCCTGGGTACTATATCTAGAAGATCTTAATAGCTTCTTCTATCCAATCACCTTTCTCGAATACCTTCACTCGAAGCAAAATCAAGTCTTCTACGGATCTATCTTCGGAGTATTTTTAGGCTTGTTTCTAGTAGGTGTAATCCATTTTAAATGGGAAAAGAAATTTATGGATTGGTATGGATACACTTTCAAGAACAGAGATGGTCTACCTGATATTGTCAATGATCAGAAATTTTTCAGCAGGTTGAAACCTTATAATCCTTTAGCCTATTTCGATTTTTCAAAAGCTAGGGACAATATCTTCCTAGGATTAGACGAGAGAATGAAGCCAATTTGGTGCTCATTTCAATCATTCACACAGACTCATTCCCTTGTAATTGGCCCATCTAGAGTTGGGAAAGGGATATGGAGCGGCATGATTTTGCACCAACTGATCTTAAGAGGGGTTGTAACCGTAGTTATGGCGCCAAAGCACGACTCGTTTTTATCAGGAGTCCTAGCAATTGCCGCACGTATCAGAGGGATTCATCTTCATCACGTTCGAATCAGGCACACTATGCTTCCTAATCCGTTTGCAAGTTGTTCAGGAGAGGATATTTATGAAATACTTGTCGATGGACTAAAACAGTCCGACACAGGAAGAGAATCGGATTTTTACAGGATTGCTGGCCGGAAGGTAGCTAGAATCCTATCCAACTACTGGGCTGATAAAAACCCTAGTTTTCGCGATCTAGAATCAAGTATTGAAAATTTGATAGATAGTGACCTAGCGAAAAAGGCTCAAGGCTTTATAGAGCGTATTTCTGAATTGGCTCATTACTTTCCACCTCATCACATAAGCAATATTGATATCAAGGATGTCATCAGCAAAGGTGACAGTATAATTATTACTGGCGATACGATGAACACCACCATTCAAACTCTCCATAAGATCTACGCCATTAGAACGGTTCAGATAATCTCACAGAGAGAATTTGACAATGACCATAAGCAAGTAACAATGTTTTGTGACGAGTTGAAATTTCTAATTTGCCCGACTCTTGTGCGTAGTTTTGGGGTAGTGCTAGATAGAAGGCTGAGCTACATCGCAGCTTTTCAAACTATCGGCGATTTGTCAGATTCCACCGATCTAGATCCAATAACAATTGAAAGAAGTATTCTTGATAACTCGACCATTAAGCTTGTATATCAACAGTCCGATTTTTCTACAGCTCAGTGGGCTTCCAATCTTTCAGGCAAGTCAATTGTCAATGCCAGAAGCATGCACACTCAAGCAACGACTCAGGGACACTTCTTACCGACAAGTAGCACCAGCTACTCCGAAGTAGGGTCAAATTTATTTTCAACAAATATTTTTCAATCGCTTCCCAAGGGATGTGCCGTTCTTTTCAACGGCAATAAAGTGGCTCAGCTCGCTTATGTTTGTCCTATCCCAATCGACAAAGAGAAAGACAAGGCATTAACGGTGATGCTACCTGACAACAAACTCGATGACGAGATGGATTTGGACATTGGGAGGGCATTACTATGAGTAACCTACTTTCGGGCCGAAAGGGGTCTCAACGAGCAAGGGAAAAGCAGCAACAGATACTTTCATTCTTGCTAAGTGAAAGGTGGACACACCCAGATATCCTTGCGTACCACTTGGGTTTAAAGTCCAAATATTCAGTAGTCAAAACCCTTTGTCAGCTGAAGCAAATGGGCGCTGTTAAGGAAGTCAAAATAGATATACCTTATGGTGGCAGCATTGATATTTGGGGGATCACAAATCATGGAATAGGTATATCTCGTTCTGAGTTCCAAGAAAATGTCCGTGCACTTGAGCCTTCGAAGCTTTCGCTGGTCTCTATGTTCCATCACCTGGATTTACAAAAAGCCAGAGTTCTACTTACTAAACACCAAAAGTGCGATTGGGTGAGAATATCTGACATGCCTACAAAGTCGAAAAAACAGCCTGATGCAATTATGGTTACCGAGGGTGGGCAGCGTATCGCTATCGAGATGGAGAGGACTCTAAAAAGCAGGAAAAGGTATTCTGAAATTTTGGTATCTCATCTGATTGCTCGCAAGCAGGGCCTGTGGGATGAGATACTTTATATTGCTCCCGATCAAAATCTAGCTCATAGACTCAAGAGGTATTTCCTTAACATCGGTTCAGCGACTCACCAGGGAAGAAGGTTTCAAGTAACCGCGGATCACCTGTCCTATTTTGGATTCACAGACCTCGCTTCCTTGGAGCAAGACGAACATGAACTACAGGGGTGGACCAAGCATTCATAAACCCAAGGCAGATGGAATTGGAACCTAAACAAGCTGGGTCTAACTTTCCTCACAACCCAGTGGCTACCTAAACGCATTTCACTACTTTGACCAGCTCAACTTCTTAAATCTATCTAGGAAGTGGATCAGATGAAATATTTTTCACGATGATTCAAATACCTACAACTATGTAAGATTGTAATTATCGCTGGTTAGAGCAGCCGGCTCATAACCGGCTGGTCCGGGGTTCGAGTCCCTGTCATCCCACCATCTTTTACCCGAACTTCAAGTACTTACAATTAAATAGCAAATAGTGTTGGTTATATAAAATTCTATTTGTTGGTTAGAAAAATAACCGCAGAGAATGCTTATGACTCAGTTGGAAAGCCACGAAATCTACAAGCCATACCGCAATATTGACTCCCTATCAAAAAGATCAATGGGGATGACCTCACATTCCCCTTCCCCTGCAAGCATGTAACAACAGGTCTGTTCACTTGGTGGTGGGATTATTTACTACCCCTCATCACTAGCTATTTGGATATCATTAGCTACAACTAGTTCAATTTTCCTAAAAAAGTCGGAACCTATAGTACCGATATTAAAGTTGAATTAAACCACTACCTGGTTTAGAATAGAGTGAAAATCAGAACTATAAGGTCGGAATTTTTGTCTAGATTAAACCAAGCATTGAGCAACTGGAATAAAGGGGAACTCCACTCCCTCCAATGGCTATCAAAATTTGGAGTCAGCCCCAGGTCAGCCAACAAGTATTTTGCTAGTGGCTCGCTAAAAAAAATTGCACCAGGAATTTTTGCTCGTCCAAATGACCAAATATCTTGGCAAGGCATCGTCAACGTCTTACAAAGTGATTTATCGATGCCCGTTCACGTCGCAGGAAAGTCAGCATTAGAACTACACGGTGAAGGTCACTACATTCCATTAGGGCACCCTATCATCAATATTGTAAGTCGCAACAAAGCTCAGGTCCCATCATGGGCTATATCGGGAGAATTTAATGGTGAGCTTAAAGTTAAGCAATCCAGTATGATCACTTCTGAACCAGAACTAGTTTTATATAACCGAGATGGAATCGACTTCTATATCTCTTCACGTGAACAGGCGATATTAGAATTGATTGATTCTCTAGATCTTTCAGAAACTTTTGAAACAGCTGAGAACTATATGCAAGGCCTTCTAACCCTAAGGTCAGATAAGGTTCAATTCTTACTCGAAAACTGTAAATCCATCAAAGTAAAAAGAGTATTTCTCTTCTTGGCAAAAAAACTCGAACTTCCATTCCTCAAAAAGATTAATTTAGCGACAATCCACTTAGGGTCTGGAAAACGAGTTGTAACCAAGAACGGAAGGCTAGATAACGACTTCAATATTACTGTTCCTACCACTTATTTTGAGGAACCCAATGATTTCTGAAGACTATAAAAAACAGGTCAGTCTTGTACTCGATGCTTTACCAATTGTTGCACAACACGATTATTTTGCTCTAAAAGGTGGTACCGCCCTTAATCTATTTTATGCAGAATTACCTAGGTTATCTGTCGATATCGACCTATGTTATATTCCTGTGAAGGATCGAAAAGGGAGTTTTGCTGAGATGCATACTGGTCTAGAACAAATTTCTGAAGGTTTGTCGAAAAGACTAGGTTGTCGTGTGACTCCTACAAAGCCACTCCATACTCTAAGCGAAACTAGACTTATCGTAGAACGGGAACACATCAAGATTAAAATAGAACCCAACTATATTATTCGGGGAACAGTATATCCGACGGAATACAGAACGACCTCTAGTAAAGTTGAAGATACTTTCAAAAAGTCAGCAGAAATAAGCTGCCTCTCCATCGAAGATCTTTGGGGAGGAAAGTTTTGTGCAGCCTTAGATCGCCAGCATCCACGTGACTTGTTTGATGTCCATCAGTTCTTCGAACATCACGACTTTAACAATCAAGTGAAAACAGCATTCATCTTTTACTTGCTGTCGCATAATCGACCAATAGAGGAGGTCTTAGCACCAACATCAAAAGATATCTCAGGTATTTTCCAATCCGAATTCAAAGGTATGAGCAGTATCGAGCTAGACCCGAAAGAACTTTGTCAAAAGTTATGGGATCTGAAAGCATTGATTCTAGACTCATTGAACAAAAATGATAAAGAGTTTTTAATCTCGATTTATACCAAAGAGCCTAAATGGTCTCTATACGAATATAAAGATGCGAAAGAGCATCCATCAATCAAGTGGAAGCTCCAAAATATATCTAAGATGACTATTAAGAAAACTGCAGGCTGCCAAAAGAAATTAGAAGCGTTACTAACGACCTAAACAGAGGACAAAATCGGGCAAAGAAATCACATAAAGTCATGTAAATCGAAATCAAAACTAGAGCGACACCTCAGTGTTGATCCCAATATTTGATGTAAAGGCAGACGTTTCTGTTCGTATCTCCTGGGTTGGCAAACCAGTTGAATATGATTCCGTCAACGTCGTTTACGATGCAGTCGTTTATATTATAACCTTCCGGACAAGGCTTGGTTAAAAATACGAGGAGATAGTACAATCAGGTGATGCACACATTTTTTCCAGTTGCAAGCTCCCAGCCGACAGTTATCTGCCTCAGTCGATTCAGTCCTCTTTTTATATCTTTGGGGCCAGCGGGGCTCCCATGCTTACTTTTTCCTTTCCATCCTCCTAGTCTCGCTACTACCCAGTGGCACCATGCAATGGTGTTTCGGCGATGAGGATTCTGAAGGTTTTTTGTCGAACCTTCCAGTCGCGATAATTGAGCTTGCAAGACCTCTAATTCTGATTCTAAAAATAACTCTGATGCATCTCTATCGATCTTTCCATCCCTACATAGCGTTAGCTGTAGGGTTTCTACCGAAGCAAGAAGCCCCAAAAAAGCTAACTTATCTATAGGTTCTTGCGAAGAGGCTTGAATCTCGTCCAGCTTCAAGCCTGATCTCATAGCACTGCGGAAAAGCTGTTCTATGTGCCATCGTTTTCGATACCATTCAATCACTTGCAAGGCATCTGAGTAACTATTGATTTCATGGGTAGTCAATAACATCCAATGTATCGGATCTGCCTTTTCAGGCGAATCAATTTCCCGGACATCTATAAGCTGGAGTATTACTTTTTCAGGTTCCGATTTGGCAACACCATCATTCCTAAGGAGTTCAACTTTGCCAAAGCGGACCGAACCCAATATTCCATCTGATACAATTTCAGGGAGCGCGGGCAAATAGCTTACGGCTAGGTCCTTCTGCCTCTAAGTCTTGCTTCAATAGCTGGGAAGCTCTTGACTATGCTGCGGTCAAACCTCCAGACAAGGCCTTGACCGATAATTTTTATGCTACCCAAGGCAGGTGTCCGTTATGAGGGAAGGTGCCCCTACTCCCCCTACGGCTAAAGAGACGCTGTAGCGTAATAGCGATCAATTACAGCTTCATAGTCCACTTGAGTTGATACCAGTCCTTCAATTTTCTGGACTACTATCCTGTCAATCACTTGAACTGGCTGCAAATCGACCATAAAGAAATTCCATACTACCCAAGGCCAGCAAAGATGGTATGCTCGGTAGGCTAATGCGTAGGAGATACCAATGAACTATGAAATGATGGTTGGGTTGCAAGTCAAGGACGAAAAAGTTTACTCAGATTACAGAAATGCAATGAAGCCACTCCTTGAGAACGCCGGCGGCGGATTCAGGTACGACTTTAAAGTTTCCGAGGTCTTGAAGAATGAAGAAGGAAGGCCTATCAATAGAGTGTTTGCTATATACTTCCCGAGTAAGGAGAAAAGCGACACATTTTTCTCCCATCCCGAGTACTTAGAAATAAAACGCAAGTTTTTCGAATCATCAGTAGAGGCCACAACAATTATCTCTAGCTATGAGCGTGACTAAACCACTAGTAAAGCTATAGCTAGCGAAGGCCTGTATCTAGAGGGCATTCACTCCACTTCTAGCCAGCTCAATTTCGACCCGATGCTCGAAGCTTGTACCTTCGAAGCCTAAAACTCGAACTGAAATCGATTGGATGTCAGTGCCCGCCTCAATATCGAGAGTCGTAGTTTTTACTTGGTATTGCCACTGCCCTCCACCTAGATCTTCAAAGAAAGTAAAATCAAGATCCTGCCAATCTCCACGACCTGATGCATAGCTGGCTAGGGCCGTCTCAGGATCTATTTCGGGAGGAGGAAACACAACGATTTCGTCTGCCAGTTGAGATGCCGAGGCCACAGCTCGGACTCTCTCCTTAGAACCTGCGACGTACTCAAGTAGTTCCTGAGCCTTCTGAGTTCCTGCGCCTAATAATATTGCATTTAATGTCATGTTTGAAACTTTGTCGCGAAGCCTTTCGCCTGCATCGATGCTGATCTCAATAGGATCTCTACCCCCGGAGGTTGGATAGCCATCAGATATCATATAGACCACTTTACGACCCTCTACAGCTTTTAAGATCTCTTCAGCACCTTCAAACGCGGCTCGATAGTTAGTGCTTGCATCGATTTTACCCTGGGGTCTTTCCCTGGAAAGTGCCCCGGGATTGGTAGGGTCTAGCCCGAAGCTATGGTCTTGAACGATATATCGGCAAATATTGTTGGCGGAAAGATTTTGATAAAACTCCTCCATATCAACGAATTCTATGACAAAGTCCTCCACCACTTGCCCCGCGAAGGGGACCATGGCGATCTTTACTTTATCTTCAATGCTTTTCTGAGCTGAGATGGTCTCTAACAAAGCAATTGTCGATTCTAGGCGACCACAGTTCTCAGCTGCTTGTGGATCATTCCCTGGAGCAAGGGGGCCGTCTCTAGATGTTCTGTGTAGCCCCATGGAGCCAGAGAAATCCATCAGTAGCAATACGTGCAAGTTATCCACCTGCTTAGGGCAGAAGAAGCCTTCGATATCAAGCTCAACAGAACTCACTGAGGGTTCCGATAGATCAATTCTCTCTTTATGAACGCTGTCATCGCCGCAATTAAACTGAATCGAGTTCTTATAGGCACCTGATGGGATTGGATTTGGCCCAACCTCAACTATGACATCCGAATCACCAGTATCAGGCTTAATTCCAGTGTCATCGACTCCACCAGCTGCCGATGGTGGATCACCAACACTTCTCATCCCTGCAAACTGCGCAACGTCACTGCAGTTCTGAAAGATAGCTGGTAAAATGAGAATGACTAAAACAAATAGATGCTTCATCATTAGGGACCTCTCTAATAGTTCTACACGACAATTTGCACTATCAGAGCCACTTTGGAGAGTTTTCAGGACCATGGCGTCATGATAGGTTCCCAATGACACTAGGGGCTAAAAA
This sequence comes from Pseudobacteriovorax antillogorgiicola, assembly GCF_900177345.1. Taxonomy (NCBI): domain Bacteria; kingdom Pseudomonadati; phylum Bdellovibrionota; class Oligoflexia; order Oligoflexales; family Pseudobacteriovoracaceae; genus Pseudobacteriovorax; species Pseudobacteriovorax antillogorgiicola. The sequence continues at coordinate 193,586 of NZ_FWZT01000002.1, read as the reverse complement.
TGATTCGGAAAAAATATTTCCGCTAAAGTTTTATTATTGATATCTGATATTATGGGCTTTTTTGCTGGCTTCTCCATATCACGCAATAGGTGGGAAAGCTCTCAAAATGGCTGCTCAAAAATGCGTTTCATGAATCAAACATTGGGGGTCCTATGAGTTTAACAATTTATCTCCTGCGACATTCGCAGTCAAATCCACGGAGCAACCTACCTAGTGAGGAATGGCCACTTACTGAGAAGGGCCAGCAGCAATCCAGGCGATTGGTTTCCGTATTGAATAGCTTGGGAATCGATAAAGTATTCTCCAGTCCGTACAAAAGATGTATTGATACTATCAAGCCATTTATTGAAAGCATTGGACGACCATTCACAATCGAACAGGATCTTCATGAATGTCATGTAACCCATCAATTTTTACCTGATCCCAATGATTTCTGGGATATTTTTGAGAGATCCTGGAATGACTTCACTTTCTCATATCCAGATGGAGAGTCATGCCGCAAAGGTCAGGACAGAATCATTCGATTGATAGATAGGCTGAAATCAGAAGAGAGTGGAACTCTGCTTTTATCTAGCCATGGAAACCTCATTAGCCTTCTATTGAACTCATTGGATTCAGGTTTTGGCTTTCAGGAGAGTCGCCAATTGAAGAATCCAGACCTTATCAAGATAACTGTCTCCGATGCTATCTCTTGGGATAAAACATTCGATAGTGCTAAACTTCTCGGGGAAATATTTACGGATCAAGACCAAACTCCCATAACAATCGAGGCTTCTGGTCACGCCGAAACTAGGCTTCAATAAAGGAATCATGAGTTGCCAAAAAATAGAGTTCTGACACTTAGCTCAGCGAAAAAAATGATCTTCAGTTGTCAGAAATTAGACTCTGATTCCAAGGACACGAAGGCCATCATAGAGCACCTTGGCTACGTTCAACTTGATACTATTTCAGTCTTGGAAAAAGCCCACCATCATGTTCTCTGGGCAAGAAACTCTAATTATCGTCCTGTAGAGCTTGATCAGTTAGTCGAGCAAAGGGTCGTTTTTGAATATTGGTCCCACGCTGCTTCTATTCTTCCGATGCGTGACTATCGCTATAGTTTGTATCTAAAGAGGCAATTTAGAGAAACAAGCAATTGGAACCGTGACAAAAAGATGATGAAACTGGTTCTTAAGAGAATCAGAGATGAAGGTCCGCTACAATCCTCTGATTTTAAGAGAGAACTCAAGAAAACATCGTCTGGATGGTGGGATTGGAAGCCAGCAAAGAAAGCATTGGAAAGGCTCTTCCTTGATGGTGATCTAGAAGTGACGCGCCGAGAGGCTTTTCGCAAAGTCTATGATTTGCCTGAAAACGTCATTCCCGGGGAGATTGATCAATCGTTCCCCACCGAGGAGGAATACTACCAATACCTTATTAATCGTACGATCCGTCACCAAGGATTTGCTACTGCTAAGGGAATTGCCTACCTTAACAAGAGCAAAGTTCGCGATGGAGTCAAGAAAGTCGCTGAAGATCTTACCATGGATGGTCAACTAACTAGAATAAATATCAAGGGTCTATCGGAAGACTACTTTACTTTCCCTGAACATCTTGAGTTGAAAACAAGTACAAAATCTAAGGTTCATATTCTCTCACCTTTTGACAACATGGTGATTCAACGGAGTAGATTGCAAGAGATTTTTAACTACAGCTATCAATTGGAGTGCTACGTTCCAGAGGCCAAAAGAAAATTTGGCTATTTCTGCCTGCCAATTTTCAAGGGGACAAAAGCCATCGGGAGAATCGATTGCAAGGCTGATAGAAGCTCTCAGACTTTGATCGTCAATTCTCTTCATTCTGAAAGTTCGGCTGATATTTCGAAGCAGATTTCACCAAGACTAAAAGAGTTTGCAAGATTCAACGGTTGTAAGGACACACTATGGTAGGTCTCTATTCTGGAAATCCAGTCCTACATACGATATTTGCTTTTGCGAACAAGTTAGCCGCGGTAGTGCCGAGAAACTTTAGCCTTCTCTCTGGACAAAATCATGGCAGCTCTCATTTCGACGAGATCCTGACCCACATTATTCTAGCATTTACTCCTTGATAACATTAACTTAAGTCTTTTCCTAAGAGTCCTGGAGGAGCTATGTCAAAACACAATGATAGCGATTCACAGCCAACCCCTTTTGATCCAGCCTACACCCAGCTATTCTCCTATCCAAAAATGGTGAGAGACTTGCTGGTGAACTTTGTCAAGCAGCCATGGGTCAATGATATAGACTGGGATAGCCTCCATACCCTAAGCCCCAAGTTTGTCACGAAAAAGCTCAGAAAGCGTGAATCGGACATCATTTGGAAGGCGAAGTGGCATGATAGAGACCTCTACATTATCCTATTTCTTGAGTTCCAGAGTTCTGTAGATCGATTCATGCCGGTTAGAATTCTCGCCTACGTCAACTTGTTGTTTCTACAGCTTGTGAAAGAAGGAAAAATAACTGATAAGCTTCCGCCTGTGCTGCCTTTAGTGTTATATAATGGAGAAAAGGAGTGGAAGGCAGGCGTCTCAATGGCTGATTTGCTGCATCCTGATTGTCCTGATGCTTTGAAGCCGTACCAGCCCGAGATCCAGTTTTTTCTGCTTGATGAAAAACGTGTGCCAGTGAGCGATGACGACATCAGCTCCGATAATCTTGTGGCACCGATATTTGCCTTAGAGCAGGCGGATCAGAAGAATCTCTACACTACGTTTTTGCTGCTAAAACGGGTTTTGGAAAGTTCTCCTGAGTTTGCTGATATAGCTCAAGCTTTCATAGCGTATGTTACTGCTGTAACACGCGCGGAGGAAAGAGATCCTTCCATTAAAGTGAAAAGTTTAGACGAGGTTGAAATCATGCTTTCGAAAAAGATCGATAATTGGATTGCTGAAGGCGAAGCCAGGGGTGAAGCCAGGGGTGAAGCCAGGGGTGAAGCCAGGGGTGAAGCCAAAGGAAAAGAAAAAGGCAGAAAAGAGGCCCAGCAAGCCATAGCCCTTGCTCTAATTCAAAAAGGTCTCGACAAGATGCTTATTGCTGAAGCTACTGAGCTGCCCATCGAGGAAATCGAGGCACTCACCAAAGACATTTGATCCCGTGCGATGCACTTAGCTCGTGAGTGCTCGTTCTTCTAAATTTCGACCATAAGACGAGCTAGACGTGATCGAAAGATATAAGCTCCGATAATCTTGTGGCACCGATATTTGCCCTAGAGCAGGCGGATCAGAAGAATCTCTACACTACGTTTTTGCTGCTAAAACGGGTTTTGGAAAGTTCTCCTGAGTTTGCTGATATAGCTCAAGCTTTCATAGCCTATGTTACTGCTGTAACACGCGCGGAGGAAAGAGATCCTTCCATTAAAGTGAAAAGTTTAGACGAGGTTGAAATCATGCTTTCGAAAAAGATCGACAATTGGATCGCTGAGGGTGAAGCAAGAGGCGAAGCCAGGGGTGAAGCCAAAGGAAAAGAAAAAGGCAGAAAAGAAGCCCAACAAGCCATAGCCCTTGCTCTAATTCAAAAAGGTCTCGACAAGATGCTTATTGCTGAAGCTACTGAGCTGCCCATCGAGGAAATCGAGGCACTCACCAAAGACATTTGATCCCGTGCAATGCACTTATCTCGTGAGTGCTCGTCCTTCTAAATTTCGACCATGGCATAGGCAGACGTGTCCTCTTCCTTGCTCGATTAGGGCTGGGCAGATCGAGAGATCCGCGTTCCCATAATAGGGAGAGGGCGCCCCGGTGTCCAGGGCACACCGACTTCATCCAACTGACGTTCGAAAGAAGGGATATCGCTCTCAACTAACTTAGTCAGCTGCGTACCAATCTCCTTAAGCTGCTCTTCCGCCAATATCAAACCACTTCGATGATTGGGAGTCAGACCATAGCTAGAGTTTGCCAATGCGAAAATAGCGGGAGACATTCTATCATTGATAGTCGGCATCTTCTTCTCTTGAAGATTCCTCTTCGCTGCTGACCCTCTCAATTGCTGTTCCATGTTGCGGATACTCGTGGCCATGATGTGAAGCTTCTGGGCAAGAGTCTTAGGGTGAACAGCCGACCCTTGGATGGCTGCTTTCCAGAGTTCGATTTTTTGTTTTTGCTCGTCAATAATTGCACCAGCTGCCATCACTGATTCTTGCATCAACCTCACTTTTCGAACATCTGCTTCCTGTTCTACAAAGCTTTGGCCCTTTAAATACGGCTCATGCAATCGTTTCACTTCAAATGTTTGTGTCTTGCCTAGGGTTTTGATCTGACCTTCCTCTTCCAAAATTAAGGTAGCTCTATAACTCCCTGGAGCAGCCATCTGCTCAACGAAAGGCTTGTCCCAATCTGCTTTTGCATTCTTCATCTGATCTAGCATAGCTTGGCTGGTAACCGCAGCAGACCAGGACTGTTTTAGATTCCAGGAGACTTTTTGGAAGCCCTTTTTAGCAGGAACTGGGATTCTCTTGAGCATCTTGCCTTGCTCATCTTCAATCAGAAGCCAGATTTTCTCAGCTTCGGCACTTAGCTCTTGATCCAAGATTTGCCAACTTGGGAATTTATTGAGATCCTTGCTCTTGGCCTCGTTCTCTTTGCGAAGCTCAGAGGCGCTCTTAAGATCTTCTGAGACAAAAACTTGGAATACCGCTCCATAAGGTGGATTATCAGCAAAAAACTTGCTTGCTCCTTGAAAACCATACTTACCGAAACCATAAGGCTGTTTCTCGATATACCACCATGCATCACGAACTGGGAAAAGATGAGCGACTGTTTTATTGATCTCAGGCGAGAACTCTTGGAGAGGACTAAGATCATCAAGCACCCAAATTCCACGACCGAAAGTTGCCACTATCAAGTCATTTTCTCTTTCATGAATAGCTATGTCTCGAACTGAAATCGTTGGAAGATTGCCAAGTTTGGTCCAAGCTTTTCCACTATTAAGGCTTACAAACAAGCCAAACTCAGTTCCTAGATATAGGATATTAGCCTTCTTTGGATCCTGTACGATTCGCCAAGCAAGATGATTATCTGGAAGATTTCCACGCAGACTGCGCCAGCTGCGGCCTCGATTATCACTGACATAGACATAAGGCTTGAAATCTCCTTCCTTGTGATGATCCAAGGCTACGTAGACACGATTGGTATTGAAACGGTCTGCTTTGATATCGTTGACAAAGGCACGGGCTGGAACATCGGGTAGTGACTCCACATCGACTTTCCGCCAGCTTTTACCCCCATCCTCCGTGATTTGAATGATTCCGTCGTCGGTTCCTACATAGACAAGATTGGGGTCCTTTGGTGAAGGTGATATATTTGTAATGGTATTGAAATCACTCATGGCGTAAACATCCCAGTGGGCATTCCAGCCCCACTTTCTGCCCATGATCGGGAGGTCTAGGCGAGTTTCATTTCGTGTCAAATCTGGTGATATTGCTGTCCATGAGTCACCTCTGTCATCGGAACGCCAGAGTCTCTGAGAACCAAAGTAGATTCGTTGCGGAGTGCTGGGATCTACCACGATAGGTGCATCCCAATTCACCCGTTCAATGGGATCATTTTTTCCAGGCTGTGGGCGAATACTTACCTTCTCACCTGTTAACGAATCAATCCGATGAATCTGCCCCTGTTGCCACTGAGCATAGAAAAACTTATCGGTCCCTGGTTCCGTAGCAGGTTGGTGACCATCCCCACTGAGCACAACCGACCAATCAGCGTTTTGAATACCGTAATTATTGAGTGTTCGAGATGGTCCACGCTGACTCGCATTGTCCTGGGTTCCGCCATAGATATTGTAGAATGGTTTGGCATCATCAACGGCCACCTTATAGAATTGCAGCGTGGGAAGATTTTCCACATATCGCCAGCTATCTCCCTTGTCATAGGACTCATACAAACCGCCATCAGATCCGAGTAGCATGAAATTAGGATCGTCGTCCTTGAATGCCAGAGCATGATGATCGGAGTGTTTCTGTTGATTTTCAAGTTTTCTAAAGGTCTTGCCACCATCTTCAGACACTTGGAGCCAAACATCAGCTAGGTAAATCAAGTCTAGTTTATGGGGGCTCACATAAAGCTCTTGATAGTAGTGAGGACCCGTACCACCAGAGACAGTGTCTGACATCTTTTGCCAATTATTACCGCCGTCGTCACTACGGTAAATGGCTCCTTGTCGGCGATGCAGTTCGATAGCCGCATAAACGATATCGGGGTTGATTGGAGAGATGCCTAAACCGATTTTCCCCATGGATTCTTTCGGGAGTCCGGCACTTAGCTTACGCCAGCTTTCGCCCCCATCATCCGATCGATAAAGTGCTGTTTTGGGACCTCCACCCATGTAGGAAGCCACAGTACGATGACGCTGCCAAGTAGCAGCGAATAAAATATCAGGGTTCTTAGGGTGGATCACAAGGTCAGTCACACCGGTCCACTCTTTATCGCCGAGCGTCTTCTTCCAGCTTTTCCCACCGTCTCTAGAAAGGTAGAGGCCGCGCTCGCCGCCGGAACTCCATAATGGTCCTTGGGCAGCAACCCAAAGAGTTTTTGAGTCTTTAGGGTGAACGATGATTTTAGAGATATGCTCGGAGTTCTTAAGACCCATGTTTTGCCAGTCTTTGCCACCATTAAGGCTGCGGTAGACACCATCTCCAAAGCTCACGTGACGTCCGCCTACGTTCTCGCCTGTGCCAACCCAAATTGTTTCTGGTGCATTGGGATCAATGGCGAGTGCGCCAATCGAATAGACACTTTGCTCATCAAAAATTGGCTGCCACTGGACTCCAGCGTTGTTCGTTTTCCAGACACCCCCCGATCCCACACCGATATACCAAGTATGGGGCTGCTTTGGATGAATGGCGATATCGGAAATTCTGCCAGACATAAAGGCCGGCCCTAACTCTCGAAGTTCAAGGGACTTCGCAATGTCCTTACCCAGGATTGGTGGTGGATTTTGTGCATGACAATTACTCTGTAAAGCCATGCTCGTGGTTACCGTTAACATGTAAGCGAATTGCTTTAAACTCATGTGAACCTCGCTTATTTGGTAGAGATGCGATAGATCTAAGACTTTGCTCATGTTCTTAGCACGAAATAGATGAAAAACTAGAAATAATTTACATAAAGTTTAACTGGGACTTGCAAGTTTAGAAATAATTGGCAAGTTTAGCAGAGATCATGGCTCTGTATGCATCACTTCAAAGAGGTTTAACTATGTCTCCACGAATTCGAATGTCTCGTTGGGCTCGCCGTTGGCACTATAAAGTCGCAATCACAGCAACGCTTCCCATATTGACTATAATTATCAGCGGACTCCTACTACAGATCAAAAAGGAATGGAGCTGGATTCAACCACCTACTCAAAGAGCCCAGGCCTATGTCCTGGACATTAGCTTTGAAGATGTTCTCAGTCAGGCGCGAAGCCAAGCAGAACATGGCCGAATAGAAAGTTGGTCTGACGTATCGAGACTTGATGTGAGGCCAGATCGCGGCATAATCAAAGTAAGGCTAAAAGATGGCTGGGAACTACAGTTAGACGCTGCCAGCGGACTTCTGCTTCAGGAAGCTTATCGACGATCGGATATCATAGAAGCAATTCATGACGGTAGTTTCTTTCATGATCATGCTCGCCTTTGGATTTTCTTACCTGCGGCTCTCTTACTTTTGTTCCTATCGATTTCAGGAGTGATGATGTTCTTAGTTCAAGAATATAATAGACGGGCGAGTAAACAGGTGCGCAAGCAGCGTTTGGCAGCGTAATGTTTTTAGGATTAAAGGGAAAAATGCCTCTTCATAGGATTAGAAATATAGTTTAGTCGATTCATGAATTGCTATCAATAACGTTCACCTCTAATCTTTTTCAAGATATAAGACCCAAATATAGTCATCCCAGCGATGCCTAACAATCCCACATAGAAAGCCCAGTCAGGGAGAAGATCCAAGCCTGCACCAGTAAAACTTAAAGCCAGCATCCCTGGTAAACGCCCCAAAACCGATAGCAAGACCAATTTCCAAATTGCAATTGAGCCCAACCCCATTACCATGCAGATGATATCATCAGGAAAAGCAGGTAATAGCATGAGCAAGAAGAAGATCAACAGGCTGTGCTGGTCTCCAATTTCTTTACCTTTCTGAAATCTATCAAACCATCTTTCAGAGTAGCCTTTTATTAATATTTCGACTTCTGCTAGAGCCTCTTGAGAATTTAGCTTTTCTAGAAATGGCCGACCAAACTTTCTGCTTAAGATCAGTACGATCATTGTGCCAATGCCTAGCCCTATGCTGGAAAGCAAGGTTCCTAAATAAGGGCCGTATACATAGCCCCCTACTAAACCAGTAACTTGGCCAGGAATTGGCGCTATTATAACTTGAAGGCTGACTATGAATATGAATACAAAATAGCCTACTGATCCAAACGACAGTAGGTAATTTCTTGCTTCGTCGAACCGATCACGATTCATGAACAAATCAAATACGTCACTCTGATAGATAGCAATACTTAGCAAAGCTAGTATCAGAAAAATAGCAGCGATCCTCAGGAGAATTCGCTCATGTTTTCGCAACCATTGTACAAGACTTGACATCCTTCTAAGCTCCGATCGGATCTGATCCACTTCTAGACAGCGAAAAGAATAACTGGCAACATTCGAACAACAGTATAACCCTAGGCTACTATTCATGAGGATTTCAACCATGGCAGATAAAAACGTAATACTCTATACAAATCCCCAGTCAAGAGGCCTCATCGTTCAGTGGATGTTGGAGGAGATCGCATGTCCATACGAGATTAAGGAAGTCGCCTACGGTTCAGATATGAAGTCTAGTCCCTATCGAGACATCAATCCCATGGGTAAAGTTCCGAGCTTGGTCCATGGTGATCAAATCGTGACAGAATGCGCGGCAATATGCGCCTATTTAGCTGATGCATTTCCCGAAGCACAATTAGCCCCCGCACCAAGCCAGCGAGGAAACTACTATAGATGGTTGTTTTTTGCCGCTGGCCCACTTGAAGCCGCCGTAACCAATCAGTCTCTAGAACTTAAGATACCTGAAGGAAAGGAGCAAACTATTGGCTATGGTGACTACGACACAACAATCGCAACCTTGGTAAAAGCAGTCTGTGCGAATCCATATATTGCCGGAGATAAATTTTCTGCTGCTGACGTGTATGTAGGCTCACATATTGCCTGGGGCACTCGCTTTAATACGATACCTCTGCTAGAAGAGTTCAAAGTATATCTGAATAAGCTAAGCAGTCGGCCAGCCTTTCAGAAGATTTTGGGATCATAACCTATATGAGAATGTAGCTGAAAGTATTCACGTTATCATTTACTAGGTATTATCATCAAAGATCAAGATGACGTTCACTCGCCACAATCTGATAATTGAGATGAGTCGCCTTCGCGATCATCTCCCATCTTAAACTTTTATCGAGATGAATATGGCCAAGAAAATTAAGCTAAAAACATCAAAGACTAACGCAAGCCCAAATGCATTTCTAAACAGCATCTCAGATGAGCGACTTCGTAAAGATAGCAAGACTCTATTGAAACTATTCAAAGACGCCACTGACATGAAACCAAAAATGTGGGGCCATTCCATCATTGGCTTTGGTGAATACACCTACCACCGTTCTAATGGCGATGAGGGCCAATTTATGGCATGCGGATTTAGCCCAAGGAAAAGTGGGCCTACCCTGTATATCATGCCAGGCTATACAGATTACAGTTCCTTGCTAGAGAAACTAGGTCCTCATAGGCTTGGAAAATCTTGCCTCTATTTGAAATCTCTTGATGGTATAGATTTAAAGGTTGTCACCAAGTTGATCCAAGTTGGGCTCAAGGACTTGAAGAAAAAATACGAGACCAACTTCTAAAAATATTTTAGTTCCAAATCATCTTCACTGCTATTGCCTCAACGCCTCCGACAATGACATATTAAGATGAGTAAAACTTATGATACTTCGCTACGCCTAAAAAATACTCGTCAATATACGATTTGTACTATCTCCTCACATTTATTAACCAAGCCTTGTCTCATAGATTTTGCTCACCTTAACAAATATTTTACAAGGTCCAAGAAAGGAATCTTTTAATACTGACTCACTACAATTAAACAACTCCTATTCTCAAGACATCATCTGTAATAACCGTTCTTATGCAAGAACATATTGGCTTCCAAATTTTTGGCAAAGAACTGTCAAAAACAGGAAGCCGTCTTCGGCATCACTTGGCCCAATCATTAACCCAAGGCCAAGCTGGACAGGATCGAAGATTCATATAGTACTCTTGGGTGGTTGCTAGCTATTCACACCATTCTGACCAAGCACTTTTTGAGTCTGAACAAACCAAGTCCAGCATGGTAGCTCTAAGCTTGCTACACTTCAGCTTGGCCTCATGTGTTCCCGAGTTCAATAAATTGCTCGTTTCCAATGGATCTACGATAATGTCAAAACACTCTTCCCTCTCATCATCATAGCGGATAAAGCGGTGTTGAAGATCACCAATGGCTGCACCTGAGGGCAAGATTCCACCACTCGCCGAGCCATTAGAGTCGGCGTTGAACTGTTCTGTAAAAACCCATGGTCGTTGTGGTTTCGCTTCACTATTTTTCAAGTATGGTACGAGACTTACAGAATCAAATGCAAACTCACTATCTGGCCTAAAGCTTGTAGACTTGGTATATTCTAAAATCGTTTGATATAGATCGGTGATGTTGACAGGGCTTTCCACATCTCGCCCAGGAGATACAACTCCGTCACCAGCTATACAAAGGGGAACACGAACCCCGTGCTCATAAAGAGTCCCCTTGCCCGAAGCCCTCTCAAAAGGTGCAGGCATCAATGTTCTCACTGCAGAGTTCTGGGTTCCGTTATCGCCCATGACAATGACCAAGGTATTATCTGGCAAGCCATCTCTATTTTGATCTGGCAACGAGTCTAACAAGCGCCCAATTTCGGTATCGGTAGCCTCAACCATGGATTCATAGTAGGGAACAGGGTTGTTGCGAATGTCACGATTTGTTCCCGAGAGTAACTGGTAGCTGTGAAGGTTACCAGGGGGAAGGTGTAATGGAGTATGGGGGGCATTAAAAGCAATCCAAGCAAAGTATGGCTGATTACCTCCGTTCTTTCCGAGATACCCCAATACATCATCGATGTTCTTAGTCGTTGCATAGGTACTGGTATACACCGTTTCACCATTGATAGTGTTCGGCCAGCTATAGTAATTCGGTAAGCCTCCGCTCAAAACACCGGAAAAATAGTCCCATCCCATGAAGTTCGGGGCTAGCCTACCTCCTTTATCATTGGATTGCCCCAGATGCCATTTGCCCACGTTGGCAAGTTTATAAGATTGACCTGACTTTTCGATTAGACGAGGTAATGTAGGTTCATCAGCTCCAATTTCGTTTTGACCCAAACTACAAGGCCTACCCACTCCTGTTCGAAAGCTATAGCGGCCCGTCAAGAGATTTGCTCGCGTCGGTGAGCAAGTTGGGTTCGACCAGACTTTGGTGAACCGAATGCCTTTCTGGCAAATTCCCGTGATATGGGGAGTCGGAGCAGTTCGATTTGTTCTGAATATATCCTGATAGGATTCGGCTGAAACAGCCCCGTAGTCATCTAGGATAAAGAGTAGCACATTGGGTGGGCTAGCTTCAGCTTTACCCAAAGATCCCAGTAAAAGAAAAATCCCAGTTGCAACATGTTTCATCTGATGTCTCGCTCTAGAAGTTGATGTAGATGAGAACGAAGTGTAGCCTCAAGGCAGGGGGGCGAATATTAAATTTTGTAGAATTCTGACCCCTCAAATTTACGATCAGTACAACTGCACGAGCATCATATAGAACCTTCGTTTATGAATCAGGAGAACTTAATGGGGTAAGCTCACAATACTAATAAACTCAACAACTGAGTCGCCACTATTTTGATAAGAGTGATGATGATCTCCAGGGAAAATTAGTAGATCTCCAGCCTTTACAATATAAGCATCCCCTTCCAGGAAGAGCGTTACTGAACCTTTCAAAGGACAAAGATACTCCTTTGTACCAACTTTATGAGGAGCCCCCTTCATCCTGCCCCGGGCTTCGATTTTTACACGATCAATGGCAAAACCACTGCGCACTTCTGGAAGGATTTTGGTGATACAAACCTTTCCTCTTTCTTCCAACGGCAGATCTTGTTTCTTTATCAACTCAACTTCACGATGAGGGGGCGAAAGCAGTTCCTCCACCGACACCCGCAGCCCTTTTGCAAGCGACACTAGGGTTCTGAGACTTGGGTTTCCCGTACCCGACTCCAGATTGCTAAGAGTCGTGCGAGGGATGTCCGCTCGGCGCGCGAGCTGTTCCTGAGAGTATTTTCTTTGTAGTCTCATATACTTAATGTTTTTGGCAAGGTGGTAAGATTCCGTCATTTCCATTTGTTCGCTCCTTTCTCGTCTTTATGACAATATATTGTCGAATATGATGAAATAGCAACAGGTATCCCGATATAAAGATATCAACATGCAGCGCCTAACTCTGCTGCTCAGATGAAGAAAGGATAAGAGTATGATCAAGAAACTGGACCACTTTAATTTTTCAGTCACAAGCTTAAGTGATTCGATTCGTTGGTATCAAAGTGTCTTTGGATTCAAATTAGAAGAACAAGGTACAAGCAACACGGGCAGTCCGTTTGCTATCTTACGAGCAGGGGATGCATTGCTGGCAATGTATGAGCGACCCCATGCTAAGTTTCTAAGTAGCGAAGCTCAAAAACAAGAAGGCATCCATGGTTTTGCCCATATAGCCTTCACCATTGAGGATGAAAAGCAATGGCTATCCACCATCGAACGAGAAGACGTGGTGATAGACCATGAATGGAAATACCCTCATTCTAAGTCCTGGTATATAAATGACCCCACGGGACACGAGATCGAAGTCGTCCTATGGGATCATGGCATTGCCTTCGGCTAAGTGCAAACGAGAGGTCGTCTTCCTTAATAGAATGAGCAAATTTAGGTATTTGCAGACCTCTCAAACCTTCCTAACGGGAAGATTCGAATAAACATTTGGTGCTCTAGTTTCGGGAGAGTTTCGGCTTGAGCTGTCATTAACTGACTAAGGGACTAGGTCTTCTTCCTTTTTGCGCCTAGCTTCAAGTGTATCTAAAATTAAGCTCAGGCCGTATAAAAATTCCTTGTCGTATGAATATTCGGGTTTCAAGATATAGTCGAGTGTCAGTCGCTTCAGGTGCGGATAAGCTCCTTTTGGAAAACTTGCGAGGATACTAGCTGCAATGATCTCTAGATCTTCAGGGTTATCAAATGGCAAGGCCTGCTCCTGCATGATAAAACCATAGGTATAGGCATCGAGGGCTGAGAAGGTATGAGCAGCAAGAGCTAGGCTAAATCCATGGCGGAACAGAACCCCTAAAACCTTATCATGATAAGCGAGAGTTTCCGGACCTGGCTGAGGCCTGGACTCTAATATTCCTAGAGCCCAGGGGTTCTTGATCAGAACTTGACGAGTCGATTCCGCCCTTTGTCGCATGGAGTCCTGCCAAGGAGCTTCGCCATCAAAGCTAACCTGCCCTAGAATTTGATCCACCATACCATTTAGAATCTCATCCTTGCTCTGAATATGGTGATAGAGAGACATGGCTTCCACTCCAAAATAACTAGCGATTCGGCGCATAGAAACTTTAGGCAGGCCCTCCTCATTGGCGATTTCTATAGCATGCTGAAGAATTCCTTCTCGGCTGACAGAATGTCTTTCCTTCCTTTTCCCTCTCGCCTTTTTCTTTCTATTTTCAGCCATTTAAGGAGTCTCAAAAAAAATGCATTAAAGAATTATCAACCTTATACCGTAAGTATACACTGTAAGGTAGAGTCATTCTAGACATCGGTCGACCCTAAAAAAACCTAAAGACAAAAAGAGGACAGGATGAACAGTTACATAAAACCAAAGCAGACTTTAGCACTTGCCTCCAGACGATACGGAGATGCATCTCAGATAAATGTGGAAACCAGAAAGATCCCAGACCTAAAGGACGGTGAGATGCTGGTGGCTGTCCGATGCTCCGGGCTGACAACGGCGGACTCCATGATGCGCAAGGGGGAGCCTAAATTTGCGCGATTGTTTTTAGGTTTGCGTGGGCCACGAAATCCTTATTTGGGAACTGTATTTTCAGGAACCATAGTTGCGACTAAAGGCGACACGAAAGAATTAATGGTAGGGCAAGATATTTTTGGGGAAACAGGAGTCGCGTTCGGCTCCAATAGCGACTACATCATCATCCGTCACGATGCAGTCGTCATTCCCAAACCTGGAGATCTTTCGTTTGAAGCAGCAGCAGTCTTTTGTGATGGCCCTCTCACATCCTATAACTTTATCGACCAAATTGCTTCCGCCGAGCCAGGACAAAGAGTTTATATAAACGGAGGTGCAGGCTCCCTCGGTGTTGCAGCTATTCAGATTGCAAAGGCCAAATCCTGCTATGTTGTTGCCAGTGGAAGTGAGCCCAGTCACGCAGAACTCCTAAAACTCGGGGCCGACGAGTTCTGGGACTATAAAGCAGGAGCTCCAACCGATCTTGAAGCTTTTGATATTGTCTTTGATACAGTTGGCAAGCTAAGTGTTAATGAGGGGCGATCTCTTCTTAAGAAGCGAGGTCTCTATATGAGCCCTGTCCTTACTCTTCCAGTCTTAAGGGCCATGCTAGTTGGAAAGATTATGAAACCAAAAAAGCGAGTTTTATTTGCTGCTACGGGATTAAAAGCCAAGGAAGATCTCGTTCCTATGATGAAAAAGTTACTGGATATGTACCAGAAAGAAAATCTAATTGTGCCTATCGCAAGAACCTTTGATTTGCAAGCCGCAAGCCAAGCTCACGCACTTATAGATCAAGGCAAAAAGAAAAAGAACTTTGTCATTCTTCACAAACATTAGCAGTTTTTATGAAACTGATATATTCTTAATTGCCGATACTATCTGTCTTTTCATTGCCCTTGATCATGGCATCGGATCTTTCCAATAATTACGATTTTCACAAGTATAAATACTTTATCGGAATAGAGCTCAGTGCTTGGATCACCTTTAGTTTTAGTCATTAGATCGAGTTGGCGATGACTATTTAGGAAGAAAATACCCATTTGAATCTTTCCTAACTATCCGAAGACATCTAAAAAATCGTTTACAACAAGATCCTGAAAGGGCTCCAACTATCATGTTGCCACAGTGAATATGCACCTTCTATATCACCAAGTTCAAAGATTCCACATGCTCTTGAGCCAGCCAATCAAGGTAATGTGGCTCCAAACAATTTCATCGATTGTCTTGCTCTTATACCTTCCGTCATGTACCGATCCTGAAATTCATCCCGGCTTTAAAATTCAGGAGATTGAAGTAGGGCAAGGTAAAGACGAAGTCGGTAAATTTGATTCCGTTGTTCTACGCTACACGGGCAAGTTTCAAGACGGCACCGTATTCGACTCAAGTGGGAATGAGTCCAGGAAGTACTCAATGCGCAGCGCGACCTTGATTGATGGCTGGAAAGTAGGATTACTAGGAATGCGGGTTGGAGGAAAGCGGCGGCTTGTCATTCCACCAGAAATGGCATTCGGCAAGAAGGGCAAGGCTCGCCGCATTCCACCTGATGCCACCCTAATCTTTGACATCGAATTACTTGAGATCCGGTAGACCTAATTCCTTAGCCCTGGCTTCGCGTCTCCTTGGGTGTGATATCCGAAATAAAGTTAGAATCTTACCACCAGCCAGAATATGTAACATTCGGGCTCTAATCCTGTAGATATTACCTGCGTCCACCTAGGCATAAGACACTAAAATAACTTTAGTAATTAAGGCTTCGTGAGAGGAGTCAACTTTCCAACCGCAATGACCGAACCTGAAGATAAGGAAAGATCTAAGGAGAGCACTTGGTTCGATGTTTAGCCATTGCGGTTATCATTCAATTACTTTCTTACGCATGTGCGGAGAAGGAGCGGCAAACAACTGCGTCCATCGACGCGGGTGGACATTGGCTGGATCTTGAGAAACGCTTTGAACTAAAAGTAAATATGAAATACCGCTCCGGATTTCAACTCAGCCAGACCATAACCGATGCCAGCCTTGAGCTTCAGTCTTGTCGCAGTGGCTACCAGCAGGTGTTTCAATTGAAAGCCGATCCCATCAGCCTTTACAAGTACGATATTGATTGTGCGATAGTTGTTCAAAGCTTTGATATGAACGGGCAAACGTACAACCTCCAGGGAATGTTTAATCCTGCTACCGGATCACAGAACTTCTTTACCAATGGGTCCGGAGATTTAGCAATCGTCACTGTTCGAGAACAGCTTTCAAATCCTACAGTGGATACGGATACTATCTCATTTGAAATCAGTCAGAGCATCGAAGGGCTAGAAGAAATCTACGATGTCAACGAAAATATCGTGATTATCGAAACCACAACAAGTGGAGTCAACGAAAATGATGGCCAGATTAAATTTTTACTCAGAAAGGTTACTGAGGCTGATTCATCAGCCTTAGATGTTGATATCCTACTCAGTGGTTCTGCAGAGCTCGGGAGTGACTATCAAACACCGCCGACAACTGTTACGATTCCAGAAGGAGAGGTAGGCGTAGAGTTCTTTGTGACTTTAGTGGATGATAACTACGCAGAGAACACAGAAACACTCACAGTCGCCATCTTGGACGGCCCTGAATACTATCACTATGGAGCTGCGACGACACTTATTTTTGACACTGATACAGACATCGATCCCACCAGTCAAATACTCTGGTTGACACCTGAAAGCATTGTGACATCTGCTTCAGATATCACTTCTTGGACTGATCAGTCAGGGCAAAACAATCACGCTTCTCAGAGCAATAGCGGGCGTCAACCAAGCTTTGCGACAGCAAGCGTGCAGGGGCAAGATGCAGCGTTATTTGACGGTATCGACGATGTCCTTTTGATTTCAGACACTGCAGATATTAACTTGGCCAGTTCTGCCTCAGAGAAGACGCTGTTCGCTGTTTTCCAAACTAGCGGGGACATTTCAAGACGACAAATCATTTATGAGCAAGGGGGTAGCACGAGAGGGCTGTCTCTTTATCTCGATCAAGGGCAACTCTATTTTAATGGCTGGAACAATGCCAACGATGATAGTGGTGCCACCACTCCATGGGTTTCTAAATATGTCGCCGTCAACGTTGATCCAAATACTGTTTACGTTGCTGCGCTATTTTTCAACCACAATAATGAATCTATCAGTGCCTACCTCAATGGATCTCAAATAGGATCGATCTCAGGGGTTGGTAAGTTGTTCGCCCATAGCGATGACATCGGTCTTGGTGGTCCAGCTGGTAGTACATTGTTTCACGACATGGGTACCAATGTTAGCAATACTAATTTCGCAGGACACATTGCAGAGTTTGTTGCTTACAACAGTGGACAGAATGAAAGTGACTTATTGGGAGTCCTTTCATTCTTCAACGATAAGTATGGATTTAATCAGCCTTCTGTGACTTTAAGTGCTAACTACGAGGCGGTACGAGAGGGTGAAAACATCCACCCCCAAATAACTGTTTTTCGGACTGAAGTTAGCGATAGCGATCTGAGTGTGACTTATTCGGTTAGTGGCTCAGCAACAGAAACCGTCGATTTCGAATTGACACAAGGCATATTAGTGATACCAGCTTTCGAGTCTACAGCCAGTGAAACCATTGTAATAATCGATGATAACTTAGGGGAAAATACCGAAACTATAGCCGTGAGCGTCAATGATGACCCTTCCTATGCTATCTATCAAGGGGACGTGACTATTTCAATCATCGATGATGAGCAATTCTCCCCCAATGGAGAGGTGGCCTTACAGCTAGATACCAGCCAGGGTTTAAGTTTGGTCTCAGGAAATTTGGTATCGGCTTGGATAGATCAAAGCTCTGAAAACCAGCAAGTCTATCAATCCAGCAATGGAGCGAGACCAACCTTGCAAGCAGGCATCGTGAACGGCTATGATGGAGTAAGCTTTGATGGAACAGACGATCTGTTTGTGATTGATAATGATGCTGCTTTGAATACCAACGGTCCCTATTCAGGAAAAACTTATGCATTCGCCATCCGCACGGGCAGTGATGTGACTAGTCACCAAGTTATTTATGAGCAGGGCGGTAGTGCTCGTGGGGTGAATTTCTATATTCTGAACGGCGAGCTTTATATGAACGCCTACAACTTCAATAACGATGACGGGGGCGCAACCACACCTTGGGGCTCTAGCTTTGCCAAGATTCCAGTATCAGCCAACCAAAACTATGTGGTTCTGGGACGTTTCGGCCAAAGCCAAGACTTTCTAGAACTAAAAGTTAACGACCAGGAGTTTCAAACCACGGGAATTGGCTTTTTATTCAATCACGGAGGAGCCATTGGCCTTGGTGGAATCAACAATCAGACTGTTTTTCATGATGGGTCATCAGCCTCAAATGGTCTTTACTTCCAAGGTGCTTTGGCAGAGACCATTTTCTACAACGAAGCTGTGTCTAATGTGGAGTGGTCTTCGTTGTACTCCTATCTTGCAGAGAAATATTTGAACTAATCTTGGTCATTGAGATTTAATTTCAACACCACATGAATACTACCTCAGATATATCCCCACTCAATCGATAGCGGCAGTGAAATTGACTCATGCTCTCGACTAAGGGTTGTTGACGTTTCATCCAGTCGGGCTGCTAAAGTGCGTTTTCCAAACTTTGACAGCCCTTAAGCCTGCTAAAAACGTGATGAAGCCCTCTCACTGGGCTCAATAATACCAATCACCGGAAGGTGATCAGACACTTCATCACGAAAAAACGGCGCGACCTTGTAGAACTTCGGTACAATGAGAGTTTCAATGCGCACCGCAGGACTTGCCACAATGTGGTCAAGCATTGAGTACCTAAATTTATCCGTGGTGCTGATATAGCTGTATTCTCCTTGCTGAACATGTCCCTGACTAGGGAAATGATAGCCCTTGGATGCTGTAAGCCATGGTTGATACACGTGGCGAGCCTGTTTGTTAGTAAAGCTTTCATTGAAATCGCCCAGGACATAGATTTCCGCCTTAGGCTCGTTTTGCTGGATCTTCTCGACAAATTTTTCTAACAGTCTGTTCGCGCTGACTCGTCTCATACGGCTCTTATCATCTCCCATAGCCTTTAGGTGGAGGACAATCGCGATGAATTCCTCAGATAGTCCAGGTTTGGGCTCTATACGCCTGAATCTGGCCATTACGGGAGGCCTAGGAAAGGCAAATCGATTGTTTTTAAAGATCTGGCGGCTCTCCAGCACCTCAAGCTCAGATCTCTTATAAATAAAACCGACTTTTTGTGCCCTATCATCGCTATAGCGATGGGTTGAAATCATGCCGTCATAGCCATCAACCTTCTTGACAAGAACCTCGAAATCCTGAATCGACGTGATCTCTTGCACGCCGATCAGATCCACATCCATACGATCGATAATCTCTGCAGCTTGGTCATGAGACAGGGTGTCTGCCTTAGGAAAATTCTCGATGTTCCAAGTAGCGATTTCGAAGCGATCTGTTTGGCCATAAGCTTGAACAAAGCGGAAAGGGCTCTTGTCATCATGATGCTCTAGGTCGGCAACACCTTCGATCCGTTGCACTCCCGATCGATCGGCAGACATATCATTCTGTTTAGAGTTGTGGATACACCCTGACAGGATCAACACTGCGGATACTATACCGTAAATAACTATACTAGCTCTCATATAAGACTCCATTGTTGGGATCACGATGGAGTCCGTCCTAGCATAATTTCAATCAAAACCTAATCAAATTTCGAAGGAGATTCCGATGAGCCGAAATTCTATCGACTCACACCAATAGCGCCTATATGGCTTATCAAGAGTCCCCGTGATCGGTAGGATTTTACTCTGGAGTCATAACTTCGGCGGGCAGGCTTTGCTTTAACCATTTGTCCCTTCGTCTATACGACTCTGAGTGAGAGATTGGTGAGAGCAGTACTTTGACTGTGTGCTATATTTTTTAAGTACTACTGGCACTCTGACGCTGGAATATATAGGAGTATGCGGCACCTGTAACAAACATCACCAAGCTATAGGTTGCCGCAGGAATAGACAAAATAGGATCGGCAAGCAAGGTACTGGTAATGAATAAAGCCGTTGTTCCGTTCTGAATGCCGACCTCAACTCCAATCGCAATACTATCTTTACGATCAAGAGCTACGATTCTGCCGACAAAGTATCCTATTACCATGGTTCCAATGTTGAGCAGCACAACAGCAATTCCAGTCTGGGCAAAAAAATCAGGAAGTTTGTCCCAGTTTTGGCGAACGATCCCCGCAATAATCACAAAAAGTAGCACCATAGATAAAACCTTCACGGGAGTCTCAGCTCGCTTTGCAAGTGGGCCTCGTTTTTGCTTGATCAACATCCCTAGCCCAACTGGTAGTACCGTTATTGCGATCAGTGTTATAATTGTTCTCATCAGTGGCAACTGTATTGTTCGTCCTTCGCCCAAAAAGTAAGCCATTCCCCAGTCTGCTAGCACTGGGATTGAAAATGGGGTAATCAGACTCACGACTGCAGTTAGGGTGATTGATAGAGCCACATTGCCTTTTGCCAAATAGCAAAATAGGTTGGATGTCACACCTCCAGGGCAAAGGCATAAAATAAGTAGCCCAGCAGAAAGAAGTGGCGACATTCCCAAGGATACTGCTGTCACGATACCCAGAGCTGGCAACATCAACATCTGGCAGGAGAGACCAACCAAGATACCCTTGGGATTCGTTCCCACCCTTTTGAAATCTGTCACTGCTAGGGATAAGCCCATACCTAACATCACAACAAATAAGGCTACCGGCAAGACAACCTTGGTGAGCATGCTTCCTTCCATCGAGTCCCCTTTGTCTTGTTCGTTTGGGTTTCATTGACGGCCAATGACTGATAATTGAGTTCAAAAAAACGTAACTTAAATCTTAGGGAGAGTTTATCATCGATTCTAAACTTATTCGACAAGAGCTCAAAAACTCTCATTCTCACCACTAACATTATTGGCATAGGCAAAGTTCCCTGACACTGCTTGTTCGCCTCTGGTGTGCACAAACTACAAAACTAGTCATTTACTATTCGACCCAATGATAGTCCTGTAGTTCTCTTGCCTCAGGATAATCCCTACATGGCTTCATAAGCCCTGCTCTCCACCAGAAAAGTAATTTGACTACAAGTGAGGAAACTGGATGCAAGAGACCATATCCCAAAAGACAACTATCTGTAATCTCATGGAACATCAAGCTAGTCGGACACCAGAGCTCATTGCAATTATTGATGGCGAGCTGGAAATATCTTACCACCAGCTACTGCAACGATCCCGTAGCATCGCGAATGAAATCAGAGATCAAGGCATCGAGCCGGGATCACTGGTTGGATTATGCATGAATCGCGGGTGGGAGATGGCAGCCGCAATGATTGGCATATTGCAAGCTGGATCTGCCTATGTCCCACTTGACCCGAAGTACCCCCGAGAACGAGTTCGTTTTATGCTCGAACACTCCAAGGCATCGGCAGTGATCGTTGATCGGAAAGTCTCATCTGATCTCTGCCAGGGTGTCCCTTGCATCATTTATACAACCGATATCAAGCAACTCGATCCGGTAACACAATTACCGCCAACTCAAACCGATGATCTTGCATATGTAATCTACACCTCAGGATCTACCGGGCATCCTAAAGGTGTAGCCGTAGAGCATCGAAGCCTTGTCGCCTTAAGTCAAGCGATGTCTGAGACATTATCAAGCTATGAACTTGGGGGTGTACTAGCCTCAACCTCCATTTGCTTCGATCCTTCGGTTATGGAAATTCTAGGAACTCTCTCGTTAGGTGGAACCGTCGTTATTGTTGAAAACATACTCGACTTACTTGAATACCCGGGAAAACATCAAATAAAGACATGTGTCGCGGTCCCATCTGCTGTTCAGGCTGTACTTCAATCTAACCATTCTTTACCTTCTATAGCCTGCTATGTACTAGGTGGAGAAGCCTTGAAACCGTCCCTTGTGAAGCAACTTCAGAGCCTTAGCGATCACGTTCGGATCATCAATGTCTACGGCCCCACAGAAGACACTGTATTTTCTACTGTTAAAGAAATTAAGTCTCACAAAGACGAAATAACCATCGGTACCTCTGTTGCAAATAGCTGCGCCTATATCCTTGATAAATCTCTTGAGCCGGTGGCAAAAGGTCAAGAAGGCGAGCTATACCTTGCTGGGGATAAGCTTGCCCGAGGTTATTTATATGATGACTCAAAAACTAGAGAGCGATTCATCGAGGTCAATGTCAACGAGACGTTCAAACACAGTCGTCTCTATAGAAGCGGCGACTTATGCCGCTGGAACAGCAACGATGAATTGGTTTTCTTAGGCAGAATCGACCAACAAGTCAAAGTACGGGGTTTTAGGATCGAGATAGAAGAAGTAGAATCGTGCCTTGAATCCATAGAGGGTGTCGCACGAGCTGCGGTCACAATTGCAGAAAACCCAGGAGGACAAAGCTCACTGACTGCCTATATTGTACCGAAACATGAGGCTCTCGGCTTGGATGAGATACGGAATTATCTAAAAGAACGCTTGCCTCACTATATGGTGCCACATCGCATATCAGCTGTGCAAAGTATTCCTGTTATGCCTAACGGTAAACTAGACAGAAATGGTATAGCTGAAATGGAATCTGGTAAAGATAATGATCCGCAAATCTTGGAAGTGATTCCTTCTTCCGCGCCTGTAAATAGTGATGCAATGATGAGACTTGTTAGAAATAATCTGGAATCACTTATTGGGGCTCAACGAAACAGATTTTCACCCGATCACACCTTTGATGACCTAGGGTTGGACTCGCTCACTCGCCTAGAATTCTTGAATCGAATTTCGCACAGTATAGGAAGAGTGGTTTCACTATCAGAGATTTCAGCACACAACACACCTTCTACATTTAGCAACTTTCTTTCCAATACTGTTCAAAGTACAGATGAAGGCGATCCACGCTTTTCAAAGCCTATACTTGAAACATTGACCTCATTTCAAATCCAGGTTCAAGCTAGCTATCCTACATTTCAAATCGCAAAATCAAACTCCTGGTCCGCTTCGGACAAGGCTAAACTTATATGCGAATATCAAGACATGATGAAACGCCATGGTGAAGGTTCTTATAGCAGAGTATTAAAAACGGGTAGTGGTACCAAGGGTGTGGTGGTTGATAAACAAACAGGTAAGGAACAGGAATCCATCATATGGTCGACCAACTTATATCTAGGTTTGAATCGTGATCCTGAAATCATTGCCAGTGCTTGTTCGGCCATTGATACTTATGGTTCTGGCATGGGAACTTCGGCAGCTGCTTCAGGAGTCACTGACATCCACCTTGAGTTTGAAACCGCTTTTGCAGAGCTTGTTGGTAAAGAAAGTGCATGCCTATTCCCCACCGGCTATACAGCCAATGTTGGGGTTGTAGCTGGACTTCTCGGTGAAAATGATGTGGTTGTGATCGATCAACTTAGCCATGCCTCCATCGTAGATGGAGCAAGGCTCTGTGGAGCAGAGGTTCGTACATTCAAGCATAACAGTGCCCAAGACCTAGCTTCTGTCTTAAAGGCGGTGGTTTCTCCCTATCGCACTGTTTTAGTCGTCATAGAAGGCGTCTATAGCATGGGTGAAGGAGCAGCTCCAGTCGCAGAAATCGTTCAGACAGCGAAACAGCACGGAGCCCTTGTTCTTGTCGACGAGGCTCACTCATTTGGTTTCTATGGAGACAAAGGTGCGGGTATCTGCGCAGCTCAGGGCATCAGCCACGAAGCCGATTTTATCATGACAACCCTAAGCAAGGCCATGGGTAGTCTAGGGGGAGTGGTCGCCTGTAGCAGAGAACACGCTGAACTATTGAAAGCATCCGCTAGAGCCTATATTTTCCAAGCATCCGTAAGTCCTGCAGATATTGCTGCAGCCTTAGCTGCCCTTCGCAGGTTAAGCCATGACGCGGACCTCCGACAACGACTATGGGACACGACCCGATATATGCGCCGGCGATTCCAAGATGCAGGCTATGACTTAGGCACTGGCGATGGCCCCATCGTCACTCCACATTTTAAGGATAAGGATAAGCTCTTTACAATCGTTGATGAGTTGTTCAAACAAGGAATTCAGACCTCTGCAGTGACTTATCCAATTGTTGAAAGTGGCAGAGGCCGTCTGCGATTCATCTGTTCCGCAGCTCACACCCGTGAGGACGTAGACAAAACATTAGAAGCTCTTATAGAAGCAGAGAAGCTGGCCGATCTTAAAATGTATGAGACAGACAATAGAGTTAAATTTCTTTCAGATCACCCCACTGTCTTGCAGAAGTTTAGACTGTGGCTCCCTAGATTCGCTGAACACGTCATTGCTCTCAATACAGAACACCAAAAAGGACTAGATCTTGATTTACGGTTCATAATCCCAGATTGTGAACCAATTGGTCTCTGCTTTCGTCAAGGTACCTATTCTCTGGAAGTTAATGGAGATGCCACCATTCCCTGCTGTGCTATATCCTTCGACCATATTCGCTACCTTGAAACTCTTTACACTCATGATATAAGCGAATTTCTTTTCGGCATTAGCAAAGGAAACTGCTTACTTAAGGGACAGACTGAGGCCTTTGTATGGCTGGTCGGAAGACTTGCTGAGTTTCGCAAAAATTCGCATAACTCGCAAAGTAGCGAATAATAGCCAGGGGCTGTTGAGGTTTGAAACCGATGTCAACAGCCCCTTGATCAGCATTTCACTGCTCCTTTCGTTCGATGTCATCCATACGACTCAACCCAGATTCATCGGCAAACTTTACCCTCTTCTACTCTTAAACCATCCCACGAAACTTCGATGAACAACCTGTACCCTCCATCGGCATACTAGCCTTATGGAGCAAAGACTATATTAGGCACCCGATTCATTCTCCAGGAGTCCCAACCAATGGTTTCTTATGGCTCAACAGCAAGGCATAAAGCTGGTATCGACGACGTTAACCATACTCGCATCAAACAGGTTGCTGATAACTTTCATTCTGTGATCATGATCCGCTGCGTAAGCCCCGACAACGCGAGTTTGAACCACGCAAACTACGAAACCAAGGGATTTCATATAAAAGCCAAATCCTGTAATTTCGGCCCTATGAGAGAGTTCATCTGTAGCGACCCTCTATTGAGTAAGCAAGCTTTTAAGGCAGATGGCTGGAAGAAGCAAAAGAAGTACCTCAAGCTTGCCAAAGATGATGGAGCGGAAGAGATCGGCCTCACGCTACAGTGGCGCCGCATCAAAGAGTTAAGAGACGATCTTCACGTCATCAGCGAAGATAAGATATCACCCATTCCTAAACAGCTCAAAAAATCCGCAAACAACCCCAACCGACACACCATAGCTTGTAAGGCAACTTTCAAACTGAGCCCTGGAAAACCCCAACTTGACCCCAAGGTTCGAGACATCAAAGACTATGTATATTTCCTTAGTACTGATGCTAAAGATCCAGAAGCGCTAGATGCCCTATACAAGGTGTACTACGTACCAAATTTTCTTCTACCCAATCATGCTGAGCGACTGATGGTACTAGCCAACCCAACAGTTATGCGTGACTACAAAACTCAGCAGTCCATTGTGGGTTTAGAAGATGACAGCACTCTTTTAGGCCGTGATTTTCAAGAAAGCACGGACTACCTAAGAGCCGTGATCGCTGACTACGACCTATTTGGAGTGTGGACAAACTTTGAGGACGACTATGAAAGTCATTATCTTCACAGCCTTAGGTTTGATCAGTATCTCCTTCGTTTCCGTCGCTGTGTTCCGGGGCGAGATGCTATCTATAACCTAAGAAATATCGATAGCTTTGTAAAATTTGAAGATACCGAGATGGGAAATCTCTCTGCCAATCTCACGAAAATTATTCGAGCTATCAATGGCAGTGACAAAGTAGATGGTCGCAGTAATCAAAACTACACAGATCAAACTGATGCCAATGCAGATCATCGTCGCCGCAAGTTCCTCCATCATAGTGACGAAACCGGTCGCCCGTGCCTCGATGCCGTGGACCTACCCATATATATCGTTGTCCCAGATAAATATAGCGACCTTGCGAACTATCACACCGAAGTATTTATTGATAAGATCGACGAATTCGTCGATTTTGCAGCTAGATTTTGTAGCCGAGACGATTTTCTTGTTGAGTTTAATCCTGGCTGGGAAGGCGACTTAAAGACAAAACTTGCAGCCAAGGATATCACATTCTCTAACTTTCTACCCATCCCTGGAGCGGTTAACAATAGCGAAACTTTTGGTCGTGACAATCGCCTAGGTGTGGATCGCATCCGACGTATCGTGAGCAATGACTACGTCGGACACCGACTCCCGGATAGTCGAACCCAAATCGCTCAACCTTTATACACTCAAAACAATAACTACTACGGACCGAATAAAACACCTAGGTTAGCGGAGCTAAGAAAAGGAACCCTGCAACCAGACTAGAAATGGGGAGACAATTGATGGGAAATACTGCAAAGAAGCTTGGTATTGCTATTCGTGATAGCTTCTTAGAAAAATTCAATGATGGCGAGATCTGCATCGATACATCATTTTCATCTGGCATTCTGGATGAATTTTTGAAGACGAACTATTTTCAAGAAGGCGAGGTGCTAAAGATCGCCCAGGGAACTATTACTACGAACGGCGAGCAGGAAGTCACTATTGAAGGTCTCTCAGACTTTATGAACATTCCTCGTTTACCAATAAAATCGACCATAGTTTTTTGGGATAATGGTAGTATGTCTGTGAAAACAGAATATACTCTGATTCAGAGTGGTCAAGCTACTGACTATTGGCAGTTTAAGAAATCGTTTCCGATGATGCCCCGCCACCCCTCATCCGACTCTCCGTTTCAAGGAAAAGGTAGCTACCCTTATGCCGATGAATTTCAATATCGTGAGGCAAAGGTAGTGGTTAGCAGTCATGAAACATTCGATGAAGACTACCAAAGAGATCTTGTGGTTGGGATCAATTTTCTGGCTCGTGTTAATCTCTATAGTTCCCTCGGTGTGATTCAACATCTGCTGGATCAATCCCGAGAAACCATAGTACACGGAGTGATTATCAGGCCAAGCCTCCAAACCAATCTATTTGCTGAAAGTATGCCAGCTAAAAAAACTTCCGCTCACAACGAACGAGCATTCCCCTGGGATTATGCTGCCACACTTCCAGGGGTTCACCTTGAAGCAAGCATAGGTCATGATATAGAATTGAAGGGCTTTCGACTCGGCGAAACAAAATTAAAAATTTACTGTCCATTGGATGACTGGAATGCATACGACTCGATATATAAACCTCAAAAAGCTATCACGGGTACCTTGGAGCTACCTGATGCAGATATCAAAGTTGAAGGTATAGCAAGCCAGGTAGGGGACGATGCACTTACTGTCTACACACGATTCGAAGGTCTTTCCATCAAGAATCTTTCCTCATTAGTCAGCCCTCATTCAGGAACCAACCTCAATGAGCACCTTCCAAGCCCAATTCAAAGTGCCATAAAGGAGTTGGGAGAGCTAGAGATACTCGACCTAGGCTTCACACTTCGCGCCTATACCAACAGCGATAACAAGAAAGCAGGTCTGTCTCTTACGTATACAACGGTCAAAGTCGGGTTTCGAAATTTAAACTGGAATATATGGGACGATCATATTGTAGTCGATAATCTATCGTTCCGATTTGAATTGATAGGTGGTATCCGGTCTTCGATCAAAGCTTCATTCACATCTGGAACAATTTTTTCTGATATTCCAATTACCATTACCGGAACGAAATGGGGAAGCCAGTATCTGCTCGATGTAAGTCTCGACGATCAGGTTAGACTTCCATTCAGGGATTTTTTAAAAAAGTTTGCTCCCGATCTACCAGCTCCCTGCGACCTAACCATCAATCAACTTAGCATCGAGATTTGTGTTGGCTCCTACATCTCTATCAGCGGCAGCCTTGCAAACGAACCGGACCCTTGGTCTGTAGATCTAGGGCCCACAAGTGTCGAAGTAGAGAATATATCATTTGAACTGAACCGCCTGACGGCAAGAACACCAAGCAGCTCACAACGAATGCAAGGGTTTATCACTGGCACCATTGCAGTAGATGGATTTACAATGCAAGTGAACTATCAGCTTCCAAACAATCTTAGTATGAATGCCTACATTCCCAGGATTCAGCTTTCCCACTTGCAGAAACAACTATCTGGAGGCAAGGGTTCATCGCCTATTGATTTTGAACTTATCAATACTCGACTGATCGCAAAGGCCGAGCAGACTGGATTTCTTTTCAAGGCCATGAGCACAGTTTCTGGCCTTGGCATGCTTGCCTTTCAAGTTGGTAAAACCAACGATGGTTGGGGCGCAGCATCAGGTATCTACCTCCCTGATCCCAGACTTTCAAAAATCAAGGGCCTCGAATTCCTTTCTCCTATCGATAAGATGATTCATCTGAAAGATCTTACTTTGGTCCTATCATCAATGGATCATGCACAGTTCCAATTTCCCACAGGATCTGAATTTGGAGGGCAACACGCGCTCAATTCCTCTGGCCTTCAACTACCCCAGGTATCTTCAGGAGTCATGCAAGGTCTTAACGCCTATGGTTTGTGGGTGCTTAATCCAAAGGATAAGATTCACAAAC
This sequence comes from Pseudobacteriovorax antillogorgiicola, assembly GCF_900177345.1. Lineage (NCBI taxonomy): Bacteria > Pseudomonadati > Bdellovibrionota > Oligoflexia > Oligoflexales > Pseudobacteriovoracaceae > Pseudobacteriovorax > Pseudobacteriovorax antillogorgiicola. The sequence goes on along the minus strand of NZ_FWZT01000002.1, from coordinate 164,872 downwards.
TCTTAAAAGATACCTTTAAGCTTGATGATGGTCTGCCTGTCACCATCCAGATCAGTTCACCCAAAGGTCGTCCACCTTCGATTCACCTATTCTCCTCTGTAACAGGAGAATTTGAAAAAGCACCATTCGGATTGCAAGTGGGGATTCGAATGCAGTCTGGAGCAAAGCTCGAATATTATGTCACTGGCCGTGGTGAGATTAGTGTCTCGAAGCAGAAGATGCTGATGGATCTCGGAGTGAGCGTCACTTTATCCGGCTTTGCAATGTCGGGATCTCTACAAGGTACAATCGATCTTCATGGCCTAAAGATCAGCGACTTGGCGGTTATGGGTTCCATAAACTGGGCTGGAATCCCCGGTTTTGGTTTTGCTGGTCGGATCAATACTAAGGCATTTCAAAGCTCTGTGGTAATGCTGCTAGATTCGGCCAACATGGGGATGGTATTGGCTGGCTCCATCAGCGAGCTCACGGCCTACAAAGTTGTCACAAGTATTGCAGGGGTAGAAGACATTGGAAAGGATTTTGCGCACATCCTTAAAAATATCGAGATTCGTGGTACCAAAGAGTTCACCATGCCTAAGGCTATCTCCCTATCCTTGGACAATAAAGACCTTAAAGCCATTTCCTCTGCCTTCAGTGAATCAGGAGGACTTACTCTGCCAAATGGAGAGTTGGAGATTCTTTTGGTCTGTAACAAGAAGGGGAAAAAGTGGTTTCTAACCAATCGTCGGGATAGCCTTAAGACGTTTCAAATTGATTTGCTTGGCAACAAACTTCGAGTTGTCGAAGCTCCTCAAATTTATATCTGTACTTCTTACTCTCGCATTGGATCAAATGAGTTTCAGCCTGGTTTTCTTCTATCTGCTTGTGTTCGCATCATGAGCTTTGAAGCTTATGCAAGTATCGATATCAGCCCTAATAAAGGCATAGCAATCGATGCCTATATCAACAAGGCAATTGTCATTGGAAGCAAAGAATTCTTCCTACTCAGCGATATTAAGGGAAAAACAGGACCCTACCTATCGGTAAGCACCTACACACAGCCCAAACATCCCGTCAAAGAATACCGGCCACCGCATCTGTTCTTGAACGGTCGCCTGAAGGTGATGGGCTTGCAAGTAGATTGCTACGCGGAAATCAGCAGTAAAGCTTTAAAAATCGACGCTAACCTGAAGCTTACGAACACAATTAAGTCTTCCGTCGCCAAAGGAAAAGTTGAGTTTGACATTTTAGTTCAGGCGAACGTTGGTGATATTGAAGAATTCTTTGCCAAGTTCGCGATCGCCTATAAGGTCAGTATTGATCTCTATCTCTCAGGAGTGAAAGCTCTTGAATTTGACACAGCTATCGCAGGAGCTATTGAGCTGGGTCTAAAGAATGGTAAGCCGTACGCCCACCTTGCTGCAGCATTGAAAATGTGTGGCGATTCCTACAAGGTGGGAGTTACCTTGCAGCCAGGTAAGGATAATCTCAATGATGCTGGTAAATTTCTAGCTCGTGAGGTTTCTCATTTCTTCGAAAGCATCTACGAAGATGTGGAACGTTTTGTTGAAGACGTAGGCAAGGGAGTTTTGAAGGGCTTTGAAGAAACTGAAAAACTGGGCAAAGTTTTGGTAGATCACTTCGATCAGTCCGCAAAAGATGTGGCTCATGCTTTCGACAGTTTGGGACACGATGTAGAAGATATTGCTAAAGCACTGGATAAGCAGCTTAATCAGTCGGCGAAAGAGATCGGTGCTGTTCTTACCGACATTGGTAAACCAGCGAAGGATATTGCTAATGGACTAGAAGCTGTGGGTCATGGATTTGAGGCCGTCGGCAAAACTCTAGCTGATGTTGGTCATGCCCCAGAAGATATTGCTCAAGCACTTTCTCATATTGACGTCGATCCGAATCAGATCGCCAAAACTCTATCTAAAATCAATATCAAACCACTCGATATTTCTAATGCAATATCTGGACTTGATATTAGCAGCAATGACGTCGATAAAGCTCTCAAGACTGTAAGTATCGATACACACGCCATAGAGAAATCAGTATCGAATGCTGTCGATGATGTTACAGAGTTCTTCGATGATGTCGGTAAGGCTGTTACTGGAATTTTCTCAAGCAAAAAGAAAAAGAAGAAGAAAAAGCACAAGAGAAAACCTAGTGCGGATGAAATTTGTAAAAATCTAAGTAAGGTTACAGATAACTATTCGTTTATGTATCAGAAGATTCAAAAAGCGGGTCATTCCTCAGAATCAGCCTTAGGTGCTATTGCAAAAACTAAGGGTCCGACTCGGACCTTGCTCGCTTTCATGGAAAAGAAGCTCGGCAACGACGACAATGTCTTCAGGCTTCTCACCAAGAATGGTTGGACGGATGTTAAAGTTGCTAGAGAGATGAACAAAGCTCGCTATGATATCGTAAGAATCACGATCATGCTCAAAATGAATGGCTATGGCCCCACGCGCACCCGGGAGGTCTTCTCGAAGGCTCGCATATCTGTGAAGGCCTACCAAGAGACGGTTAAAGAGTGTAATGCTCGCGTTGTTTCAAATCTTGCACTCTACACTGCTCACAAACGGTTCGTACGAGCTGAAGATGGAGGTGGCAAGGGCCTCAAAGGCGACGCGAAACAAGCAAAAAGTCACGAGAGGCTAATCATGCTACTACTAAACCCAGCACCCAAAGCCCCAAAAGATATTCGGCACGGATCTAAAGTCGCACTTATGACTCAGAAACATTACTATCTACGGGCAGACAAAAATGGAAATCTCGATGCGACCCCAACTAAGGCCGGACGTTGGGAAACTTTCACCTTAACGAATCACACAGCCCAAGATCGCCCTATCAAAAAAGGAGACGTCATTTCATTTAAAAGTGCTCACAAGAAATTTGTTGTAGCAGAGAAAAAGAGTCTGATGAAAGCTGATCGCGATAAGATTGGCGCTTGGGAGAAATTTACGGCATTGTAGCAACAATCCGATTGAGCTGAGAGGATGCTGGAGACAAACGTGGGCTTAGGCAGCGACTCCGAAGATTTCTTCGATAAATCTAACTTGCTCCATATGAGAGCCGTGGGGCAACGATTGTTGTGGGAGCCATCGGAAGTCCTCTTTCTGCCATGATATCAGTCAAATCGCGATAGGTCAGGGCATACCTTAAACACCATCTGACACACAAACGGATGGTTTCAGATCTGAACTGTTTGTATTTGAAGAGGCTTGCCTTGGATGTCATGTCAGATTTACTTTTCACATTGAATAAGCGACGAACTACAATAACATCAACGAGTAATTCTTGCACCAAAGCCGAAAATTTAGATGTCTACTCCGCCTTCTTCCGAACAACAACTTCAAAATCAAATTTTTCCAAAATCCGATTAAGAGATTCGATGGAGTAACCACCTTTATCCTGCTCTATTCTCCTAAGAACACTAACACTAATCCCACAAAACGCGGCAAACTCATCTTGAGATTTGGAAAGTATACGCCGCAAATCCTTCAGAACCACGGGAATGCGGTCTCCAGCTTCTAACCTCTGGTACAAGTCAGTTCGTAGTTGCTTCCTCTTGTCCAGGTTTTTCAATTTGGGCATAGCTTAGATCCCTTCAATTTCAGACAGATCAGAAAGAACAGCGTCTCGGTCATGTTTCCCCTTTTCAACGAAAAGCTGAGGAATCCCAAAGGTTCCGAAATCCGCGTGAAGCTTGGATAGTCCGTTCTCAAGCTCTTTGCAGGATTCCTTGATAACTCGAAGGTCTAGTTCAAATTCGTCGACCAACCATAGTACAGAGTCTTTTGAATGTTTGTTTTTCGGACTCCATCGCGTTAACTCAACAATGTGATCCCCTTTAAAAAACATCATAGGAGCTACATCGTAAATGGGAGATAGACGTACAGAGTCGTCGTCCTTAATAAATGAGGTATTGTGACCATGATTATCGGGGTTACTAAAAAACCTGTTCACGTAGATTCTCTTTAAGTACTCAAGAATATCAGCCTGTGGCTCGCTAGAATGCGCCTGAATCAGCGCAAAATTTTCTTCATGGGTTAAAGCAGTACCGTGAATGTTAATGTTGTGAGCCGAGTAAAAGCTCTCCATCCCGAAGTACTTCACTCCTGCTTTGTCCGGCATGCTAATCCGATCAAATCTAGGGATAAACAAGACATTCTTCTCTATCTCAAGAGGTCCGAAAGTCTTAAGAGGTAGTGTGGATAAGACAAGAATTACTCGTTGATGTTATTGTGGTTCGTCGCTTATTCAATGTGAAAAGTAAATCTGACATGACATCCAAGGCAAGCCTCTTCAAATACAAACAGTTCAGATCTGAAATTTCCTTTTGTGTGTCAGATGGTATTTTAAGGTATGCCCTGACTTATCGCGATTTGACTGACATCATGGCAGAAAGAGGTCTTCCGATGGCTCACACAACAATCGTTGCCCACGGCTCTCATATGGAGCAAGTTAGATTTATCGAAGAAATCTTCGGAGTCGCTGCCTAAGCCCACGTTTGTCTCAAGCATCCTCTCAGCTCAATCGGATTGTTGCACCAATGCCACAGCAACTGCTATCTAAACTAAAGCTGAATTTTCATACAAGCGAGGTTATGTTGCTGATTAGATTTTTTATTGCTTTCTGGATGTTGCATACAATTTGCTATGGCCTCACATCCGAACAAACTCCAGAAACAGCTAGTTCCGGCCCCCAAGCGAGCGAAACCAACGAACTGCAAGCCAGCTCCTTAGAACGCATCGAGTCGAAAATTGAAGCTGAAGATCAACGCCAAAAAGAGATAGAGTCAAAGGAAGCATTGGCACGTCAGCAAGTTCGTGATACCGTCACACAGGCCGATAGATCGCTCGCTGAAGCGCAACTAGCACTTGAAGCCTATCGCCTCAACCTCTCGAAAGTTACCGACTCTCACCTTCGCCAGCTGCAATCTATTATTGCCAAGTACAGGAGCACGCGTCAGGAACTTGAGCAATTCTCCAACAGCCTCAATGAAAGCCAGCTCTCGGAAGAGGAGGCCTATAAGCTCTATCAAAAGATCCGCGAACTCTGGGTAGAAATCATCGACGACGGCTTTGAAATCTATCGTCTAGCCTATCATCAAGAGATTCCTGCCTTAGTGTCTCCAGCACCAGAAAACCTCATCAATCAAGCATCAGCCGATAGAAGGCAGCAATATCAAGCGACTTGGGAGCAGGCTCGGCAGGAGTACGAAAGTTTGTCACAGAGCCGGGTTGATGTTTTTCGCTTAAAGAGCCAGGAATATTTCAGCCTCCTGGGCCAAATTTCTGCAGCTCGCGCACGCTCTATGGAGCTTTTGGGCTGGAAAGACCTTTATCTGAAAGAGGGGGAAAATTATCTCGACGACATCGTCCGCGAGGTACTCGCTATCCCCGTTAAATTCTCGGTATTGCTTACAAACGGGTGATAGAGTTCCAATCCTACCTGTCTAATGGCCTTGCCGGGGCATGGGATCTTCTGAATAATCTCTGCCTGCTACTATTCCTATTTACCATTCCTTGGCTTGCCCGCAAGACGACCCAATGGATCATCCGTCAGCTCGACTTCTATCGGGCTAAGGTTTTGAAGTTCCGTTTTCGAAAAGACCAGATGAATTATCGCTGGGCGCTCCGCATCCAGAGGGCAACGCCCTATATTCCCCTTCTGCTCTACATTGTGGTTCTGGAGTTTGTAGCCGTCTATATTGAAGGTACTTTTTATGGTGAGTTACGATTCCTGCTACCGCTGCTACGCTACTACCTAGTTTATAAGGTTTTCCGGCTTGCTATCGAGGATACCATCTCCTTATTACAGGGTGTGGTTTCCATCAACCCAACTGAAGTCCGACGCCTCGTAGATTTTACCAGTAAGCTCGTCGGTCGCTTTTACCTCATTTCCTTCTCTACAATGGCCCTCACTGTAGCCACTGTTGATAAGGGTCTTATCTATAATCTCACAAGTATCGTTTTGCAGGGTTTGGGTCTTATCGTTTGGGCACTAGCAATTCACCGCTGGAAGGGGGTTCTATCACCGGCTGTGAAGTCTCTTTTTCCAGGAAAAATCGGGCAGTTCCTGGAGCAACAGTGCCTCGGACGCTTCTCCGTTTTTTACTGCCTACCAACGTTTATTCTGGTTTTTGTCAAGATATTAATCGGCGCTTTTTGGGATATCATGGAAGAATGGGAAGTTACAAAAATCTTCTTTGCCAAGATCTACCGACGGCGAGTCGAGGCACTGGACTCCAAAACCAGCTCAACAGCCAGTGAACCACCACCTGATACTTACAGCAAACTATTTTCATTGGACTTCCATATAGAGGCCGCACAAACCGTAGACGCCAATGCCAAACAGCTGGAACAAGTCAAAGACGAAATTCGTAAGTGGCTACAGGAGGATGAGGGGGACCAATCTCTAGTCATATATGGCGAAAAAGGAATTGGCAAAACGAGTTTCATGAAGCGTTTAAGCCAAGACTTTCAAGAACTAGACCACTACTTCTTGGATACTCCCGCAAAAACTCTAGACTTGGAGTCTTTGAACTCATTTATAAGTGATTCTCTCGGGCTAAATTCGACGGAATCCTTGGAAAGAAAGATCATGAATTTCAATCACGGTCTTGAGAAGAAAGTTATTATCTTCTTGGACAACGCTCACAACCTATTCCTTGGAGAAGTGGGAGGTTTTGTAGCATTAAAGGCATTGATTGATCTTGTGAACCTAGACAGTAAGAACATTTTTTGGTGCGTTAGCTTCAATGAATTCTCCTGGTCCTACCTCAAAGGCGTACTCGGCAACGCTGAATACTTTAGAACAGAAGTCTACCTTAATGGCTGGTCGGACCTTTCAATTAGAAAGCTGATCATGAGTCGCCACAGTCTTTCAAAATATAAACTATCGTTCGATCGCTTAGTACTAGCTCTGCGCAATACGACGACACAAACAGGGGCCATAGAATACGCTGAAGAGCAATTCTTTCGCCTACTTTGGGAACAATCCCGTGGCAATCCACGGGTTGCTCTGCACTTGTGGGTAAGAAGCCTAACATTGCTCCGAAAAGATAATTTAAAAGTCAATCTTCCCGAACGGATTAAAACTGATCGATTAAAAACAATGGATGACAACGTCTGGTTTATTCTTGCCGCTGTAACGAACCATGAAAATGCTTCCCGCGGGGAAATAGCCGATGCCACCAATTTGAATTTAGGCACTGTAAACCATGCCATAAAGCTTGTTCTGGAAGAACGATTCCTCCATCGTGATCACCAAAGACGCTATAGGCTAGGCCTAACATTTCAACATGATCTCATCAAAAGCTTAAAAGAGAAGAATTTTATCTATGGACTCAACTGAAGTTTCACAAATTAGTGCCCTGACAAGTATCCTCAATTTCGAACGCATCGTTGCCGTTCTGTTGGCCTTCACAGCAGTTATCTTCGTCGCACGTTCGATCCAAAGGCTAAGCCAGAATCTGCAGAAACGATATCCTTCGCGGCGGATCTTCTACTTACAGGTCGCAACGATTGTCAATTTTGGCCTCTATATTGGTGGTGGTACGCTAATTGTCTACTCGATTCTTCAGCCACCGCGGGAGGTGTTGCTAGCCGTAGCCGGTAGCGCCGCGGTCGCCATTGGTATTTCATTGAAAGACTTGGTAGCCTCTATAGTTGCAGGCGTCATCCTCCTTTTCGACCGTCCCTTTCAGGTTGGTGATCGGGTTAGCTTTGCTGGTGTTTATGGAGAAATAGTTGGCATTGGACTTCGTGCTGTCAAGCTTAATACTTTGGACGACAATCTGATTACCATTCCAAATGCACGATTCCTTACCGATGTGGTCTCTAGCGGCAACTCTGGGGCTCTTGATATGATGGTTGTCTTTGATTTTCATGTTGCCATCGATGCTGACCTCAGCCTGGCCAAGCGTCTCATTCATGAGGTGGTCGCGACAAGTCGCTTCGCCTTCCGTAAAAAAACGATCAACGTCGACCTTTCCGAGGTTGTTATCGCCGAGCGAATTGCTGTTCGACTACGGGCAAAAGCCTATGTCTTAGATTGCCGCTTCGAAAAAGCCTTCGAAACTGATGTAGTGGAACGAGTTCTGGTGCTACTCAACAAACATAAGATCAAGCGCCCTGTTCGCGATAGCACCCTTGCTGCTGCTACTTAGAAGGTAGCCCATCGGTGAGCTACCTATTAATTCTAATCCGAACAAACACCTAGGTTTCCTACATTGCTTGGCGTCGCCTCGTAGACAATGTCTGAATTACTACCATCGGTGGGCTCACACATGGGCTTCCCTGATGTTCCAAAGCTACTCCATGCCTCACGCACCGCTGTAGGGCCTTTGAAGTAGGCCTCAGCCACAGCTGATTGTTCCAACGTCGCTGGAATCACTACATGTTTCGTCGCCATCACTACAGACTGAACTCCTTTCTTCCAACGTACCTGGGGTTTCATTCGTCCATAGCTGCTTTGATTGCCAACCAGTCGTACTATTGCCGTCTATTGTGTAGACGGAATAAGTGTGATCCTGATCCGCAGTACCGTCGTAATCGGGACCCGAAATATAGACAAATCCACGCCCTTCTGTAATTTCACTAAAGTCAAGATCTGAACTCATAGTCCCTTTGACTCTGATTCGAGAATGACCACGGAAAGTGTTATCATCGCCATTGGCTTGATCGTTAAGATCGCTGAAGAGTAAGACTCCTGCGCCTGTATCGATTGTCATGGTCATCATCTGGCCTAAACCACCTTCGTTAGGCTGATAGGTTGTAAAGCCAAAAACACCATTGTCCGTGAAAAATTTTAGCGTGTACTCCAAGCTAATAGCATCGGATTTAAAATATAGGGAATACTGCCAGCCTGAATCTTCTGCCAGCGAGGTTGTGATAACACTATCCATGGGCACTGACGTTATCGACCCGCCATCCGGCTGTCCTTGAGGCCAACAGGTATTAGACAAGGTCATCGTGCCATTATCTGAGGTGATGTGCTCCGTGCCGGCTGTTGTGTAGTCGTCTACTGTAATACTGTAGTTTTCTTCCATGGAACAAAGAATCGATTTGATTTGGGTCAAAGTCCCAGGAATGGTATCTGAGCTTTCGATGACATTACTATTGACCTTACAATAAAACAGATGTGAGGTGTAGTCGTCGCCATCGTTTTTCACAGCGTTTGTAGTAGAGTCCCAAGGTTCACCGTACTCACTACAAAGGGAATCATTTGTACTCTGAGATGTTGCAGAGTCTTGTATCAGAGATCCTGTCGTGACATTGATTGTTCCGACTTGGGCGGATTGCAATGCCCCTTGAGAAGTACTAATGAAGGTCGCCGGTGCCGCAGCTGTCAACTGAGCCGCTGCCGCCGTGGCTTCTGGATTGAGACTTGTAGTCGCGTCATCAGTTGAATCTGAGTCTTCCTCACCGCAGGCCCCAAGCCAAGCTATACCTACAAGTAATAAACTTGTTGCGAGGTTTCTATGAATCGTTTTCATGTAGTAAGTGCTCCTTTCCTCAAGTTCATCTCCGAAGGTTCGGATTGAATTTCCATAAACCTGATTCGTATCAAGCAACTTACTGTTTTGATAACAGCAAACACCAACGCCAAAACAGTCGGGCTGACAGGATGACTCTCCCAATTAAATCTAGCTCTGTTCAGGACTTGTAGAGCCTCAGCTACAAGATGATATTCGACTTACTAGAGGTAACAATTCAGTCTTTGACAGGCACTTGCCTAACCGAGCTTGACATTAGGCGGATCTTCCTAGCGCCAAAACCGTGCAATCGTCCTCAATATCGCGATCTTGCCAGATTTCTTTCGTCATCGACTGAATCCTGTCGATAGCCTGTCGCGGATTGTCAGCTTGTCGTAAGGATTTGATGATTTTTCGCATTTTCAATACCTGACCTTGCATACCAGGGTTTTCTAGAAGTCCATCTGAAAAGAGTACGACGTAGTCACCACTTTCGAGAGTAAACGGCTGAGCTTCGATGGAGATATTTTGGTCCAAACCTAATATTGGCCCACCCTTTAATACAATCTTTGGCCCTAGCCTACGACTCACTTTAATCAGTGGTTGATGACCCAGATTGATATAGCAACCGTCCCCTGTATTCATGTTCCAAGAGACCAAGGCCATTGTCATAAGTTTCCTGACTTTATGTCCCGTTGGAATAATAGCTTCGTTTATAGTACGCACCATATGAATGGACCCTTCTTCGACCCCCATCTGATGTTCTCGAATGAAATGAATGCTACTTCTAGCAGCTCCGATGGCAGTTCCAGTAATCAAGGCCGAAGCGATTCCGTGCCCTGTAACATCACCAACCAAGGCATAAATATTACCCGTCCCAGGGTCATAATGATAATCAAACCAATCCCCCCCTGTTTGCTCAGCAGACTGATAGTAACTCGCTACGGCTAGGTCAGGAATACTTTGTTCCCCTGGCATAAAAGCTTTCTGAACTTGCTTGGCTTCTTCTAGGTTCCTTTCGTGTCGAAAAGCTCGCTGATAGTTCCTGGCAAGGATGATACTCTGGCCAACAAAAAAGATAGCAATTGAATAGTGAGCGAGCATGGGGGACTTAATGGAAAACTGAAGTACCACGATATCAAAGAACACCGATGCCCATAGGAAAAAAAGCAGTACAGAAAAAATGCGCGCTGTTATCCTATCTTTATTCATTGATCGAGATCGATTGAGAAGGAGTGCGAAGAAGCTCGCTATGGAAATGATGTAAAAAATCTGAAAGAGTGGCAGTATCCTAGATAGCATATCGTAGTTAGGAATGAAAATCGTACTTAGGAATAATCCCAACGCGAGAATCTGCCAAAATTTTATGGCCTTGGTTCGCCCCATAATGCCAGGCATCAGACACTCAAGATATCGCTGCAGGCAGAATACACCGACAGTAGTGGTTGCGTACTCGATTCGAAAGTTCAATAACGAATACCAATGCGTTCCCCATACACCAATAAAGTCTTCAATAATTCTCTCAGTAGTGTATTGCCGCATGCACATTGAAGCACAGATCATAGCAAAATATAAATTGGCACGTTCAGACCGCAAGTAGAAGTATAGAATCGTATGATAGAAAGCCAAAACTAAAAGAAACCCAACATTGATATGGATTATAAAGCGCTTATATGTGAGTTGCTGAAACAAATTTTCATATAGGTCAATAACAGGTGGAATCATGATGCCACCGCCATGATAGGAAAAGCAGGAAACAGGGATCAGAAACCATGATTCGTCGGGCAAGTCTAGAGCACCTGAGATAGGAAAGACTCTCTCCATCCACCAAGGAATTTCATCTGCAAGATTTTCAGCCGGAAACCCTGAACGCGCTAAAAGCCGCCCTGACTGCCAATCAATGACTTCAAAAGCGGAGTTAATTCCCATAGCTTCACCCCAAGCCAAGGGCTGCGACCAATCCCGAGGCCAAAGTACCTTAAGCAGATAGGTACCATAACGAGCGTTATTTACTTCGGGATTGCCGTGATTGTTCCAAAAAACACCTGTTGCAGCGATATCTGCCTGATTCCAAAGATCCTCCCAAGAGTGAGATTTTGGATCGCGAATTAGCTGCGATGGTATAAACTTCCATGTCCCAGAAAGCTTGACTTCACCTTGCGAAGGATCCCAAGAGCGAAGATCAAGTATCCCATCTGATACCTTGTAGATACTATCAGCCTCTTTGCTATCAGCAATGACAGTATCACTGATAAGGAAAAAAATACTAAATGTAAACGACAAGAGAATCATAGGTACCTGTAATAAAGCTTAGCACCTCCACTTCGGAAGATTCATCACTTAATATCAGGCATGTTTTACCCAACTAGAGTTCTTATAGGTTCAAAGGAGGAAGATTCGAACAGCTCATGTGTCAGGATCACAGAAAAGCGTAGTGCGAGAAATCGCTCACCTTGGAACTCTGTTAACTCACTAAATTCAGTTAGGATTTGACATCCAGCTTCTTCAAGGTAGCGCTTGACTGCCGCCATACCAACCCCACGACCTGAAATTTCATTCACTTCATGGGACGTTGAAAGCCCTTGGCTGAAAAGCACATCGATCAGCTGATCGTGACTCCAGGGCTCATCGCCATGATCTACCAGACGGTTGATTCGATCAATGGCAAGACCTTGACCGTCATCGTAGACATCTAAGAAACACTGCCCTCTTTCGATTCGGGCACCAATTGTGATTTTACCCTGAACGCTTTTACCCTTAGCACGGCGAATTGCTTCGGATTCGATACCGTGATCCATGGCATTACGAAGAAGATGAACCATAATATCTTGGATGAGTAGGGTGCAACGTGGCGTCACTCGAATTTCCATTCCCGATAGGGCGATTTCGGGCGTCGGCTTTTCCAAATCCTTAGCCAAACGGGGAATATCTTGAACAGCTTCATTGATAACTTTCTGCAGGGGAACATAGTACATGCTTGAGAACGTTTGATAGATCCGATTCAAGCCCTCATTCGGTTCGGGCATTTTCACCATGATTGATTGCAAGGTCTGAATCAACTCTCGGACAGCCCTATCAGAAATTGTAGTCTGTGACCGCACTTGACTCCAACCAAGTTTATCCTCAGCAATGTCCTCGTAGGTGCGCAAGTAATTTCTCAATTGCTTGAGATCGTCGATTATTTTTTTCTGAGACCAAGGGGCCTTTTTGTTCCTTAGCTTGCCATAGTAGCTTTCCATAGCATGAGTCTTCTCAATGATTAGCGAAAGACCTATTTGCCTAGATAGTCCCTTCAATGTGTGAATATTGATAAACATAATATCACCATGAGACTCTTGGTAGTCATCGCTAGCGGTTGCAAGTCTCATATTTTCTTCAATATATTGCAGGGCTTTGTTGAGAAACTTGAAGAAAACATCCATTTGGCATTGGATCAATTCAGAGATAAATTTGAGTTCCTTCAGATTTTGATTGGCCTCCATCTGGAGCTTTCTCAGTTCAGTCACATCACGAAACGACAGGACGATATCCCTAATGTTGCTTTCGTTATCAAGTTCGTAGTTCCAATCAAGGTCCAATAACACAGGCTTCTGCCCTTGTCGTTGGAGAACAACTTCATGAGGGAGATGACTGACATTGACATCAAAGCAGTAGCTAGCTTCGCCAACAGAAGCTTTGAGTGAACTCTCTATGCGCGCTTTTTCATCATCACCTAAGTTGAGACGATCGAGAAAATAGGCCACAAATGATTCTCCCGGTCTTGGTTTAACACAAAAGATCGCTTCCACCTCCTTTGAAAACTCATCGCCCATTTTTAACCCCTTCCCTATGCTGATCACTCCCTGGGGGATATTGTCGAGAAGGGACCTCAGTTTCTTCGTTTTTGACGCGACCTCTTGCTCTAGATTGTTGTTGATATCTTTAATTTCTTCAAATAACGCATTTTTCTGATCTTGCAGTTTCTTGATGCGCCGAGCCAGAGCAAGTGATAGCAACACAACTTCGAAGGCTGAACCAATTTGCATGCCATGCTCAACGAGAAAGACATCTGCAACAAGTCCAAACTTGCTGAGAGAGAGAAACATGCCACCGACAAGATATATAGTGAAAGCTAAGAAGAAATATCTTGCCTCAACGTGCTTCTTCACAAGACACATGGAAACAAAAAAACAGCTAACTGATGCAATAAGACCAAAACTAGCTGCACTCCGAATCACCCAGAGATAAGGACCAATCAGACTTATAGGAATCAGGACTGCCGAGACACTGGCATAGAAAAGGCATAGCTTATCGAAAAATGGATAGCGACCTTTGAAGCCAAGAAACTCCCGGGTAAACAGACACATAAACAGCATAGAGCAGCTGATAGAGAATGGAATGGCTCGTTCGTGAAGTAGCGGGCTAAAAGGCCAAAGGTATTGATAGTCAAAACCTGTGAGGCTAATCTGAAACACCAGAAATGCTGAAACGTAGAGGACATAGTACACGTAGCCAATATCTCGAACCACCAGGTATACAAAGGCGTTGTAGACAATCATCACAAGGAGCACACCAAAGTAGAGAAAGTGCAAAGAATTGATGATGGAATCCTGCTGCCAGAAGTAGAGAGGCTCATAGAGGCTTACGCCCACCTTCATGGTGCTGTGGGAGCGTACCCGAATTAGGACATCCCATTGTGAGTTGGGATCAAATGTGTGGGGTATGACAAAGTTTCTATGATCGATTGGCCGATCAAAGAATGATGTAGCATCCCCCGTTTGGACTCTATGGTGAAGTTTGCCATCTTGAAGAAAGAAAATCTCTATAATATCGAGCATGGGGTAGTCGATAGTCAGGTAAAAATTACGAGCTTCTTTAATCCGATAATCAACCTTCCCCCAAAACCAATAAGTGGAATCTCGGAAACCAAATGCGGGAATTTGGCTTTTCACTGGAGTAAAAGCAGATGGCATTTCCAGAATATCGTCGAGGGTTAGGTTGTGATCGGGATCTGGATAATAGGAGAACTGTGAGCTAAAGTTTTCATATTGAAAATCTTGCTCAATGACGAGAGGCTTTTTCCCATAGGCTGCTGGGGGTGACAGCAATATGTAGCCTAAGCAAAAGAACCAAGCTAGCGGCATGAAAACTCCGATAATCCTGAGCTATCTATCGGACACAAATAGCAAAAATTGAAGCTATCGTGATCCGATTCAACAGAGCTGTTCTCAGGTAAGCTAGCAGGCTTGAGGTTTCCGGCTTGCAAGATTCTGCAGCAACTAGGTTAAATCCAATGCAGACTTAAGGGTTTTATCCATATCCTGAAGTAAGTTGATTCCGTCCCAGGCGCGGTGCTGCCCTTTATTATAAGCTAGCCCGTTTTTATAGTATAGAACAGCGTTTAGCTTGTTTTTTTGCTTACTATTCGTTGTTTTAACAACCTTGCCTGGGGTTCCCATCACGATTGAGTTATCGGGAATCACCGTTCCTTCTTTTAAGAAGGTATGCCCAGCAATGATACAATTATCACCAATCACGCAGCCATCCATGATTGTCGAGTTAATCCCCACGAGGGTGTAATCACCAATGGTGCAGCCATGAAGTGTGCAGTGGTGTGTGATGGAGCAATACTTTCCAACGTGGGTACCTGTCTTAGTTCCGATATGAATCATGACAAAGTCTTGTATATTGGTCATCTTCCCGATAGTAATGGACTTCATTTCTGAACGCATTACCGCATATGGCCAAATAGTCACACCCTCCTCCGCCGTCACTTTTCCGAATAGACGCACTGTCTCGTCTACATAAGCACATGATTCGACGTCTACACCTGGCCCAAAAATCACAGTAAATCCTCCTCTCTTGGAATTTCAGCTGAGCTTACCACTTCACCACTTTGAAGCCACAAAAGACTCCACTTGGACAAAATTCACCCTGATCGGACCTTTTCGTTCTGCCAGCTGATTGATACAGTCAAATGCAGTTGGTGCAAATTGCCTCGGACAAGCAGGTATTCCAACAACGCATGCCATATTAGCACTTACGTGTTTTTTGGCTCTAACTCGACAAGACGAACCGATGTTACGGGAGCTTATAATGATCAAGAAACTTCGCGATTTACTCCACGATTTGCTCAATGAGAACGATGAATTTCCCCAGGAAGATGAGAAGCGCCTGGCGATCTATGGAATCCTCTACGAGGCCGCACGTTCGGATTACAATGTCGCCCCTGAGGAAGAGGCAAAAATTAAGGAAGTCATGCTCCGCTACTTTTCTCTAAATGAAGATGATTATACGCGGATTCAGAAGGAAGCTGAGCAACTCCATCTGAACAGCCCTGGAATGTTTAAGATCACTCGGGAAGTTAG
The DNA here is from genome assembly GCF_900177345.1 of Pseudobacteriovorax antillogorgiicola. Classification (NCBI taxonomy): domain Bacteria; kingdom Pseudomonadati; phylum Bdellovibrionota; class Oligoflexia; order Oligoflexales; family Pseudobacteriovoracaceae; genus Pseudobacteriovorax; species Pseudobacteriovorax antillogorgiicola. The sequence continues at coordinate 149,056 of NZ_FWZT01000002.1, read as the reverse complement.
GAATCACCTTGATCGCGATGAACGGCTCAATTTACTCGATGAGCTTTGGGAGATTGCTTTTGCAGACGGTGTGATTGACCCCCAGGAAACATCCATTCTACGACGCTTGGCAGACTTACTCGGCTTGGAACACGGTGAGTTTATTGCCAGCAAGCTTCGTGTTGCCAAGAAGCACCAGACACCAGATTAGACTAAACCACGGTTTTTCAAGAGCTTATATCTCATAAGCCTGGTATTGCTCTCCATGCCTGTAAAGATTATATTAAGACTTCGCGAAGGAAGTCTTTAGCGGCACTTTGGGGGGAGGCACTATGAAACTGATAAAAGCTGCATTATTTTGGATACCAGTTTGGACATTTACTATCTTCATATTTTTGAGGGTTTTGGGCGTATCGCTCGTTAGTTTTTTGAGAAGAGACCCTCTCCTTAGTCATCACTGTCATAACCTAGCAGGTCAATGGGGTCGGGGTATCCTAAAAATGACTCCTGGCTGGACTTATAGGATACGAGGACAGCAGCACCTGCCCCCTAGCAACAAGCCTCTGGTGGTGGTCGCCAATCATCAGAGCAGCGTCGACATCTGCGCCCTTTACCTCCTTGGCATTCAGTTTCGCTGGCTTTCGAAGGCCGAGATTTTTAAGATCCCGTTTGTTGGATCGGGAATGAAGCTTGCTGGCTACGTGCCCATAAAAAGGGGAGACAAGATCAGCCACGAACAAGCATTTGAAAGCAGTCGCCAATGGTTGCGGCAAGGTGTTTCTATGGTCTACTTCCCTGAAGGATCACGAAGCACCGATGGCCAGCTCAAACCCTTTAAGCCAGGAGCATTTCGTCTATCTGAGCTAGAAAAGGTCGATGTACTTCCCGTCATCATCCGCGGAACCAAGTCAATGATGGCCAAGAACTCTCTTGTGCCTCATCCATCCCACGTTGATCTTGAGGTATTGCCCCCAACGGCTCGTCGAGACCATGAATCCGTCGAAGACTTCATGGATCGAGTTCGCAGCTCCATGCTCGACACCTTGAGCCAACCACTTCCAGAAAGGGTGATTCTATCGTCTCAGAAGGCTCTCACTCAGCCGACCTATTAAGGGGAGTAACCTATGAGACGAGACTTGGTTAAAAAATGCGAGGAGATGTAGAGATCGTAAAGTGACGGAAATATTTTGGGCGTAGAGAAGTATCATAATAGGTTCTGCTCCTCTCAGTTAGTCCTTCAGGCTTAAAGATTCTTGAATTCAGCTTACCTGTAGAGTTTCAATGATAAGCTCAGAAAAAAGGCAGGACTCGTAAGAACTCCTACCCATTAAACTAATAAAGAAAATAAGCCGTATTTCCTGATCTACCAAGCTCGCCTGCTCAATCATTGCCATTCATGACCGAAAACCAATTAAGAATTCTTGAAAGGAATTTTTGATGTTTTTGGTACGGTTTTTCCTATTGTTGCTCGTGATGGCTCTACCCGCGGAGTCCCAAGGCTTTGAGCAGACCTGGGTGCTCCATCGTAGCGATTTGGAAACACCAGCCACAGCAACTGCCGAAACACTATGGGAGCCGGTGACTGCAAACGCTCCTCCATTTGGCTTCAACAAAACGGTATGGTTAAAAAATACTTTGGGAACCTTGGACTCTCCCACCTATTTGTATTATCCCAATGGTGTCGAAGATATTCAGATCTACATCGGTGACGACCTTATCTACAGCTACGGTTCATTTGACTCAAGCTGGGATCATGTCGCCACCCAAACACTTCATATTGTCCCGCTCAGTGCGGAGCATCAGGGCAAGGAAATCTTTATTCGCCTCCACTATGGTGTATCTTATCTGATGAAAGGGTTTGTGCCTCAACTTAGTTCAGACATTGATTCCATCATACAAAGCGTCGGTCAAAGAGCGATTGTCACAAGCTTTGTAATTGGGATATTCTTTCTTCTTGGACTTCTCTCTGCCATGGTTGTCGCGATTAAACGCCAAATCGACATCAGCTTCTACTATGCATGTATGTCTCTAGCAGCTGTGGTGTGGATGTTCGTCAATCAAGACTCAACAATAAAATTCTTTATTGAGGTGGATCCCTTCCTTGCCACACGGATTGATGCCGTTTCTCTGTTGCTAGGTTGCTCAGGATTTTTCGGCTTCTTAAACGAAGTCGCCAGCAGTCATAAGAAGCTTATGGCTCTCTCGTCACGAATCGCCCGCTGGCTTTTTTTTGGGTCAGCTGCACTTCTCTTTTTGCCCATCCTAAGCCCGTGGTACTTAATCCCAGCACTTCACATCTTTGCGATTTTTGGATTCTCTAGTTTTGCGCTCTACCTTTACTCAGCAGCTAGATCGATACGCAATAATCGTGAATCTCAGCTGATTGTGGCTGCGATACTGGCGATCATCATTGGTAGCGTTCATGATATTCTGCGCTATACCGCATGGTTCCCGAGCCCCATCGAATCCATGATTCCTATAGGTATAGCTATAGCAACCATCTTCATGGGCTCGATAGTTTACTTCCGTTTGCGTGCAGAGCAGGTTTCCTACATCGATCAGATCAAAGATTTGAATACCAATCTTGAGGGGAAGGTCGAAGAAAAAACCAGAGATATTCGCTCGATCTTAAAAAACCTCCCCCAAGGTGTGTTTCAGATCACGGCAGACAGCAGCTTGACGATTGGCGAAGACTATTCTAAGTCCTTGGAATTGATTCTTGATGAAACTGAAATCATCGGCAAAGACCCTATCGACTTAATCTTTAATCAGTCAGACCTATCCAGTGATGTGAAGTCATTGATTGCTACCACACTCCTATGCGCCCTAGAGGAAGACGAAATCGCCTGGGAGGCTAATTCTCACCTGTTACCCCATGTGATGGGTCTCAACGATCGCGTAATCGAAGTGGATTGGCAGCACGTTGCTAATGCCGATAGTACGGTTGAGAAAATATTGGTGTCGTTAAAGGATGTAACTCAACTTCGAAATCTAGAAGAGGAGGCCCGGCAGCAAACTGAACTTGCGAATATGATCACCGAAATCATGGATCAGGATGTTGATAAAATTTCCTTTTTTGTAGAGTTTTCAATTGATCTCATCAGAGAGGCTTTCGATCAGTTTAACGATGGAAATTACAAAATAGTCTTCCGTAACCTTCATACAATCAAAGGCAATGCCAGGACATATGGATTCACTGGTGTCGTTGACAGCTCACATCAGGCGGAATCAGAATTAGCTCGGCTCATTCAGGGGGAAGATAGCAGAATCGATGCCTGCCGGCACGAAATGAAGGAGACCCAACTTTCCTTAGAAGCCTATGAGCAAGCTTTGAAGAAGCTGAATTTGGGTCAGGAGAACATGGTACGGGTTGATAAACAGTCTTTGATTCACCTCTGCCAAGAGGCAAGCCAATGTGAGAGTTTCGATGATTTTAGAACTTTGACTCAAAAAATATTATTCCTCGTTGAAAAGAACCTGGCCCAGGTGATCGAACCTGATATCAAGTCACTGAAGTTTATGTCTGAAAAGCTAGGTAAACCAACTCCCCATGTGGTGATCGAAAATGACCAATACGTTATCGATAAAGCACACAGGCGGCTCTTGACAAAAACCTTCAATCACATCCTCGCTAATGCAGTTGCCCATGGAATCGAATCCCCGGAGGAGCGGCGACAGTCTGGTAAGGCTGAAGTAGGAACGATCCGCATTCATATTATAGATACAGGAGAAGGGCTTTGTATCTCTGTTCGGGATGATGGTCGCGGCCTTGCGATCGGAAGTCTGCGCGAGAAGGCCTTGGAACAAGGATTTATTAACGCTGAAGAAACCGGTAAGCTACAAAAAATTGCTGACTTTATCTTCGACTCGGGGGTGTCCACGGCACAAACTCTTGACCAGATCGCTGGCCGCGGAGTGGGGCTTGATGCTGTTCGCAGTTTTGTGGAAAGCTATGGTGGATGCTTAGAGATAGAGCTTTTGTCTGAAAAAGACGCAGCATTTATGCCTTTTCAATTCAAAATGATCGTCCCCCAATCGTCAACGACGAGCGCTGCTTGAGGACCGCATTGCTAGCTTCTTGCACCAATTAACCTTGCTCTTCTTGCCACCATCATAGGGCACAGCAAGGCCGTTCTTGAGCAGCAAATCTCCCAGGTCCTTACCATCGAAATCAACTTTCGCCACAACCCTGAAATACTTGCCACGTTTGACCTCACTAAGCTTGATGGTACTTGCCTGCCTCATCTGAGCACGGACAAATCGCTTGGCCCAACGAGCGAGCTCTTTCTCACAACGTTGCTTCGATTTTAGCTCTGGGGTATCCACTCCACTCAACCGGATAGGTATCTTGTCGCCAAGAAGGGGATGAACTCCGTCAATTTGAAAGGTGATAGTGTCACCATCATAATTCGATAGGTAGCGGACACAGCGAAACTCGTTCGCTTGGTGCTGACATGCTTGAGAGCGAGGCACGGAAGCATTAGCAACACCTTGGAGCGAAGATAAAACTATCGATGCATATATGAACAGAATTCGCATACTCTTTCTATCCTTGAAACAAGTTCATTCTTGCACAGCTAACCAATTGATTATCACACAAATTCTAATTTTTAGTTCTATTTTCATGCGCACTTCATTTTGGTTCGCTATATTAGAAAAAACAAAACATTCAGTTTAGATATACTAAGCAGTAAGTGAGATTTAAGGCCATTGATACGTATTTAGCAGAAAATATTTCCCATTTTCCAAGTAAATTTAAGAAAATCATTAAAGCATGCTTGACATTAATATGAGATCTCGCTAATGAATTGGCTAGCCAGTCAGCTTCAAGAAGGCGTAATATATGCAGGAGTTCAGCATGAAAAAAGCCTTTCCTTGGCACGAGAAAATAGTCAATCCCGTGATGACGCGACCCTTCGCTACAATCGAACCTCAGCTGAGTCGCTCCCCGTGAATACCAGCTCACGCCCTCCAAGCAGCGGCGCAGCTGTCTTAAAACCTCGACTGACTGCTAGCAGCGAGGTTGCACGGGATGAAAACGACGAGATCATCGTAGAAATCGTCGGAATTCACAACTGGGGAAGCTCATACTATCAGGTGAATGCAGGTACCTACATCGTGGATATTCCCGCTTTTCAATAAGCTAGTATCCTAAGGAGCTATCTGTGAAGTGAGGTCCTTTTTTAAGGACCTCATTTTTTTCCTCCCCAGCGACCACGCCTAGAGCGGGTCTCCAAGTTGTGGCATAATAAAAGGAAATGATCTCCTTAGTTCATAGCCACAGGTGTACCCTCTTGTTTAAGATCTATCTCAGCCGTAGGCTTCATGAAACCGATGACGATAGCAGTCGCGATGAAGGGGTAAGATCTAGGAACCGCCGCCTATTCGAACGCTTTGATGTCAGTGACCAGCATATTCTAGCCTTGAATGACGAAGATATCCTGCGAGTTAAGGATATTTCAGCTAAGGGGTTTTCCTGTGAGATATCCCAACGAGCCTACGACAAGTTCGTACTCGCAGATGTCTATGAGGCTCAGCTTCGCTACCTCGGTGATCAATACGAGGTTGTTTTTAAAGTCGCTTGGAAAGCCAATGATGACCAAGTCGGCTTTGAGCTGCTAAAGCCTAGCAAAGAGACTAAGGTTTTTTTTAAGCGCTTGCTTTTACCAATGGAAATTGCAGGTTCTCTGCATAAAGTCGAAGCAAGCTTTATGGACGAACAAAATGACTCGAAAACGTGGTACCATGGAGACATCGGCACAGACCTTATTCTTTGGCGGGATGACAAAGGCGTGCTAGAAGCCTGGCAACTTGTTACCAATGAACAGTTTGTGGAGTGGAATGCTAAAGGCGGTTTAAGGACGGGCTCAACACAAACCCGTGAGGACTCCGAAGGAGGCCTTCTAGAGCCAGCCGCCGAACTGATGATCCCTGACGAAAGCCCCAGCCTTAGTCGCCTTCGCTTGGCCACCGACATCATGATGGCTCTTTCTTCTGAAGACAGCAAAGAGATCCTGCCGACTTTGACGGAGAAGCCATGGGACTACGGATCCGAGAGCACCAAAGACGACGACGACAAGAAGTAGAACGTAGCAAAAGAGAGCTTGTGGCTACCGAGGCCAAGCGCTATCAGGAGCTGGCTTGGAGCCGTGATCATGCTGACGAGGAATTTCTAGAAAAACTCAAGAATATTCGCCAGCTGCTAAAGAGCAATGACTCAGCCCTTCACCTAGCTGATTCTATTGAAAAAAAGATCCCGAAAGACACCTACCCTAGGACTCTCCATAAGAACCTGCTAGCCAGTGTCATTATGGAACTATTGTAATCAGGCTCCCAATACAATATATAACCTTTGGATCTGGGTAAGCTCGCATTTGCCTTCTGGATTGAGGAGCCTGCAATGTCAAGAGATAGAGAGAAGCCGTTCGAGTTCTTTTTTTCATCCCTTCTTAAGAATTCTGAGGTTTCTTTCCAAGATCTCTCTAAGGGCAAGGAATTCCTCGGCTCCCTTGCAGCATGGGCCGGCAAAGGCAAAGATGAAGTGGTGCAGCTCATCTGCCGCGAGATAGGCTTTACCACTGCCAACCTTCTCCAGGAGCCTCTCGCCAAGATGCTCGAAGGCAAGAAAATCCAATTCACTATAGAACTTGTCCCTAAGGACGAAGACGTATCCAAAAAGTCTGAATAAAGTAGTCGAGATCATGATCAAGTCAAAATTAAAGCCCGTTATCGAAGGGACTATTGAAGCTGTAGCCTTTGGTGGCCGCGGAATTTTAAAACATGATGGCAAAGTTTTCTTTGTCGAAGGCGGGCTACCAGGGGACCGTGTTCGAGTGCAGGTCACCAAGGAAAAAAAGACCTTTGGCGAAGGTTATGTTACAACTCTTCTTGAACCAAGTGAGATTCGAACGCCTTCACCATGCATCTACTCGGACCAGTGTGGAGGTTGCCAATGGCTGGAAGCACCGAAGGCCCATCAGGACAATTGGAAGCAAGAGTTCATCACCTCTGCTCTGAAGAGAATCGCCAAGGTCGACCATTCATTGGAAACTTTTTTTTCGTCTCCTGATGCACTCCACTACCGCAATCGCGTTTCTTTAAAGGGCATCTATACCAAGAGCTATCTTAAAGTCGGTTACTACCGGCAGCGCTCTCATGAACTAATTGCTATCAAAACTTGCAAGATAGCCGAAAACCCCATCAATCAGTGCTTGGAGCAAGTGAATCGTCTTGACCTCCCACCTACTGAAAAAGATTATAGTTTTGACCTGGATCTTCAGGTTCTATTCGATGGGCGAATCATGGCATTCTTGAAGATGGAATCATCCTCACCGAAAAAAGTTCAGGCAAACATTCTTAGAGCTCTTGAAAAAATCCCTAGCCTATCGACGATCTCATCGCGGCTGACTGAATCTCCCCAGCTTCACCTCTACGATGAGCAATTCGGCCTTCAATACTTCACCTACCAAGGGCAGTTTCAGCAGGTTAACCGCAAGGCGAATCACATTCTACGTGAAACGATCGCCACTTATGTTGCCGAGTTAAAGCCCCGCCTGATTGTGGATCTATTCTGTGGCAGCGGCAATCTTAGCCTCCACCTGGCTCATGATGGCTGTGAGGTCATAGGGATTGAATCAAACCCTCGGTCGATAGTGACCGCAAAACACAACGTCAGGCATAATAAGCTGACTAATCTAGACTACTTGTGTCTGAGTTCAGAGGACTTCCTCAAAGACTATGCGTCGCGATCCGCAAAACCAGATCTGGTAATGATTGATCCCCCACGCCGTGGTCTGGAAGAATCTATTTCCGATTTAGTCGCCATGGAAGCAAAGGCTATCTTATATGTGAGTTGCGACCCCAATACCCTTGCGCGGGATATCGGGGTCCTACAGAGTCATGGCTATGAAATACAGAAAGGGATCGGTTTTGATTTCTTTCCCAACACTTACCATGTGGAAAGCCTTGTTGTGCTCAAAAAGCCTTAAACACTGGCTCACATCATTTTCTTCGCTAAATCAAGGGCCTCACGAACCCTCTCTGGCGAAGTACCTCCCCAAGACTTTTTCGCGGCAAGAGACTGCTGCAGGCTTATGGCCGCATAGACGTCGTCCCTAATTTGAGCAGAATGAGTTTGTAGCTCTTCAAGAGATAACTCTTCGATGGCCACTCCCTTCCGCAAGGCATACAAGACAATCTCACCCACCACATGATGAGCCTCACGAAAAGCAAGCCCTTGAGCCACTAGGTAGTCAGCTAGATCGGTAGCATTCAAGTATCCTGTTTTACAGGCGTCGAGCATCACCTCTGGCTTTACTTTGAGCGTTCCAATTACTGTGGTCATCACTTTAAGAGATATAGAAGCTGTTTCCACCGCATCAAACAGCCCTTCCTTATCCTCTTGCAGATCCTTGTTATAGCAAGAAGGTAGGCCCTTAAGCACTGATAGGATGCTTGTCAGATGGCCGAACACGCGTCCTGATTTACCACGAATCAACTCTAAGGCATCTGGGTTCTTCTTCTGAGGCATCAAAGACGATCCTGTTGCCACCAGATCACTCATCTCAACGTAGCTGTACTCAGAAGAGCAATAGATGATCAGATCTTCAGCTAGGCGAGAAAGGTGAACCATCGTCAAGGCAATAGCACTGATTGTCTCCACCACAAAGTCACGATCACTGGTAGCGTCTAAGCTATTGCTTGTGACACCATCAAAACCTAGGCTCTTGGCCAGCTTAATCCGATCAAGATCATAGTTGTTTCCAGCCAGGGCCCCTGAGCCCAAGGGAAGAACGTTGACTCGCTTCCGCGTGTCCTGAAGCCTGCCCCAGTCTCTCTTCAACATCTCATTGTAGGACAAAAGATAATGAGGCCAGGCAACAGGCTGAGCTTTCTGTAGGTGGGTAAAGCCAGGCAGAATAGCGTCAAAATTTTCTTCAGCTTTCTGTAATAGAGTTTCTTGAAGGCACTTTATATCGGCACAAAGCTGGTCGATGGCATCACGAGTATAAAGCCTAAAATCCGTGGCCACCTGATCATTGCGACTACGGCCGGTGTGAAGCCTCTTTGCTGCATCGCCGATCATTGCGCTTAAAGAATCCTCTACGTAGCCATGAACATCTTCGTAACCTTCGTTGACAGCCTGATCAAGGTCTTCCGGGTTTGCCTCTAGCCGATCTTTCAGATCCTCTAGCCCCATAGTGATTTTATCAAAATCCTCTTGGCTCAGAACACCTGCATCAAACAAAGCCTGTCCATACGCCTGGCTGCCCTGGATATCGTAAAAAACTAGCTTCCTATCAAAGGGGAAAGAAGCGTTGAATCTCACAAACACTTGATCCGGCCCTTCCTCAAAACGACCGCCCCACATACTCATAGCAATACCTCGGTGTTTCGCGTCTTCATATCTGGTCTTGTTGCATTCTCAAACGCAACGCATTGAGCTTAATAAACCCTTCTGCATCCGCTTGATTGTAGACATTATCCTCTTCGAATGTTGCCAGTGCCTCGGAGTAGAGTGATTGAGGTGATCGTCGCCCAAGGGTGGTGACCTGACCTTTGAATAGTTTTAGTTTCACCTCACCTGAAACTGGTTCTTGAATGTCGTTTACCATATTTTGAATGACTTTAAATTCAGGAGAGAACCAAAAGCCGTTATAGATCAACTCAGCGATCTTGGTCCCCAGAGAATCTCTCAACTTCATCACTTCACGATCCAAGGTGATCGTCTCTAGAGCAAGGTGAGCCTGGTGGAGAATCGTCATACCCGGAGTTTCATAGACGCCTCTTGACTTCATACCAACGAAGCGATTTTCAACGATATCTACACGACCAATCCCATGCAGCCCACCTATTTGGTTGAGCGTCTGTAGCATATCCACTGGCGGAAGCTCTTTACCGTTGATCTGAGTTGGTTCCCCTGATTTAAAAGTGATGATCACTTCTTCGGGTTGATCCGGAGTCTTTTCGATCCCTCGGGTCATTAGAAAAATATCTTCCGGAGGTGCGGCCCATGGGTCTTCGAGAATTCCTCCTTCATAGGAAATATGCATCATGTTGCCATCAGTAGAATAGGGCTTGCTATGGGTGGCTGTAACAGGAATATCATGCTCAGCCGCATAGTTTAAAAGATCAGTTCTCGATTTAAATGGCCACGACCGCCACGGAGCAATCACTTTCACATCTGGCTTTAATGCATAGTAACCAAGCTCGAAACGGACCTGGTCGTTGCCCTTACCAGTAGCACCATGGGATACAGCGTCGGCACCAACCTGTTTCGCAATTTCGATCTGTTTTTTTGCTATTACAGGCCTTGCCACAGAGGTACCTAGAAGGTAGTGCCCCTCATAGACAGCCGAAGCCTTTAGAGCAGTCCAGACATAATCTTTGACAAACTCATGACGCAAGTCTTCGATAAAGATCTGCGAGCAGCCTGTTTTAAGAGCTTTTTCTTCGAGCCCTTCAAGCTCGGCACCTTGCCCCACATCAGCTGTAAATGCGATCACTTCGCAGTCATAAGTTTCTTTCAACCAACGGGCCATGACCGAGGTATCAAGACCGCCTGAGTAAGCTAGCACAACTTTTTTGATGTCATCTTTCATGATGAACCTCATTCAAAAAGGGTAAATATTTTCTTCAGCACCTTCGCTTGCTCTTGGCGGTTAGCGACAGCGCAGAATATAGTATCATCTCCAGCGATCGTCCCTAGAAGTCCTGACAGGTTTGCCCGATCAATAATTACAGCAGCGCGATTTGCATTACCTGGTCCCGTTCTGAGAACGATCATGTTATCGCCAGCTGTCACAGCATCCAAGCGATCGACCTTGCTCGACTCTCCAGGTGCGATACTTGGAGTCTTATAAGCACCATCGACTTTCACAACACCGAGCTTCTTCAAATCCCTTGAAATACTCGACTGCGTGGTCTCGTAGCCATGGGCCAGCAAGTGCTCCTTCAGCTCCATCTGATTGCTGATCCGCTCCTTTCGGATTAGGTCTGCCAATACACTTAACCGATCACGTTCTGACATAGACTCCTCAATATGCTAAATTTATGCATATTAACTATCAACATACGCATAATGTCATTTTTATGCATTGCAGGCAAGCGCTAATTCTGCCTTGCGAAAATTTTCAGTTAGCCTATAGATAGGCCTCCCGATAAAATTGGTAAAAAGTCTTATCGACATAGGAAGAAAAGATGGACCACAGCACAAACAAGAAGGGCATTAGCAAAAGCGTAATCACAAATGGCGTCGCCGTTGCGGTGATCATCCTGGGCTACCTATCTCCTTACGGGCGGGACCAGATCTTGAGCATTGGATTTTACGCGCTCTCGGGTGCTGTTACCAACTGGCTTGCCATTCATATGCTTTTTGAGCGAGTCCCTGGCCTCTATGGTTCTGGGATTATCCCCAATAAATTTGAAGAGTTTAAGGTTGGAATTCGGCGGTTGATGATGGAGCAGTTTTTCACGAGAGAAAATATTGAGCGATTCTTCAAGGAGCAAACGGAAGGTCACTCCTTCGATCTGAAGCCCCTCCTTGAAACCATCGATTATGAAGTCTTGTTTGATAAACTCAAAGCCGGAGTTCTAGAGTCTCCATTTGGAGCCATGATCAACATGTTTGGCGGACCAGAAGCCCTGGATCAGCTCAAGGAACCCATGATAACCAAAATCAAACAAGCCATTCACGAGCTTGGTGACGATGAAACTATTCAAGCCAAAATTGCCAGCGCCATATCGGAAAGCTTGCACCTAGACCAACTACTTGCCAAAGTAGAACTAATCGTTCAAGCCCGACTTGAAGAACTAACACCAGAAATGGTTAAGGAAATCATTCAGACAATGATTCGAGAGCACCTGGGCTGGCTGGTGGTTTGGGGTGGTTTTTTCGGAGGATTGATGGGCTTGGCGGCAAGCTTTATTGTTTAGGCTGCTGACTCTTGACGGTTGTTTAGGCTGCTGACTCTTGACGGTAAATCGTCACAGACAAACCATCGATGGAAACCTGGATGCCAAAGCCCTCATCATCCAGGTGAACCCAGTGACCTTGCATTTCAAACTCGCGAATTCCGCGGTTGTAAAGAGTCTCCAGCTCTAGCTGGAATACAATTTCTTGGTTAAATGTCACTTCAAGGCGTCCGTTGTCAAGATAGCGAATGGAGCTAAGCCCCTGGGCATCTTGCTTGTCATCAGACCGTTCTACCATGTCCGAGGTCATCCCTTCACTGGTAGCTTGGTTCGCTGGTTCGCTGGCCTGCTCGCGGTCTATGGCTAACGAAGTACGATTGTCAGACGGAAGATTGGAATAGTCTTTATCAACGACGTGCTCTTCTTCGAAATCTTCGTCGATCGGTTGCTCAAAGTCTCCTACATCAGACATCAAAGCTTCCTCGGTTTCTCTAAAATCCTCTTCCATGCTTAAAATGGGGTCTTCTTCCACCGATGTTGGCTCCTCGACTTGTGTGGGAGGAGTCGACTCCGCTTGTGGAGCTTCTTCAGCCTGATCTTCAATGGAATAGCTTTTTAAACTAATAATACCCGTACCTGGATCCAAACCAGCTCGGGTCGCTGCATCCACTGTGAAGTCGATATCATCATCAATATCGCACGCCATAAGAAAGCAGATGGTATCACCTGTATCAGTAGTAAACCACACTCGTTCGGAAGGCTTACGACCAGAATAAGAATCGAAGATAGCTTCTGTAGACTCAGAGATCGAAGGTGGATTAAGCTTTAGTACAATACCGTAGGGGAGTAGCTTATTTTTGATCCGTCCCATAATGAGATTGGAAAGCTCTCCAATCCAGTCATTGATAAAGGCTTCAGGGTTTTCCTCGTCGCCTTTTAGTCCTGGGCACGAATTTCTCAAAAACTGTTCATCACAGCCCAAGATCACTGAACCCTGCATCTTTTCACTGTGAAATCCAAGGATACTTATCAGCAGCGTTTCGGACCAATGGGTAACATCCTCATCTGCAATCGCCTGAACAGGACTGTGATTCAGTGCATTGCTCACAGCATCTGTAATAATTTTTCGAATGGGTTCCCGGTGAGAGGATTGCAAATTCACCACCGCCTCCAATGTATATGCCTGAGCAAGGCATCGGTAGATGATTCATTTGTCTTAGCAAACCCGTTGCGATCTCACCTAAGCGCAAGTAATTATGAATATTTTTTTGAAAACAAAAAGAGCCGCTCCTTGAGAGCGGCTCGTAAAATCTATTGGAAATTGCCTAAAACTGGTCAACAGCCTCAGAACTGGTGTTCGGAATATTAGCCATAGTCGTGCTGGTCTGATCGAGAAGAAGTTCTTGAAGCTGAAAGCCTATGAGCGACTTGGGAACCCAAAACAGTGCAGCTAGCTCGGAAACTACATTACGTCTTGAATCAAGCTTTGATAGCTCCATTAGAAGCATCGGCTTAGGAATTAAAAGATTGGCAGTGAAAATAGTTTCTTCAAAGGCCACCAATCCAGATCTGGCTCCCAGTTCAGGAAAGCGGCTGCGCTCACCTTCGAAAACAATCCGCGCCAGATCTTTAACCATAGACATTCGGGTCTGAGGCTTCAGATCACCCTTCTTGAACTGAATACAGTAGCGACCGGCCTTGACCCTTAGGATACGACTGAGCTTATCGAGCATCTCTACGGGCTGTGTGGAAACAAAGGCAAAGGCGTGCATGACTTCCGGCAAATAGAGAGGAGGAGTTGTAAAATCACATTCGTTTTGTATGGTTTCAACAAATCTTAGCACACTCTCCCGGCAAGCTTTGATTTCATCAGCGCTGGAGGCCTCGATTTTAGAGAAGATCGTCTTGAACGATCGCGACTCTAGATATTCGAAGTAGGCTTCCTCTAGGTTGACAGCGCCACTAGAAACGTCGTGGATCAGTCCGATCTCAACGCCTAGGGTATCTGCTAACTTCGCCAAGGCAAAAACGGAGCGAACATTTTTTTCACCCCGCTTCCAGTGACTACAGTCTGAAGGGTTAAAGTTCAGGATAGCTCCGACCTCTTGGTCACGAACTTTCCCACCTTTCTGATGCATCATCACTTTTTGGCAAAATTTAAAAAGCTGCACCGAATTAGGAAACTTAGCTGCACCCGAGCGTTTCATAATTTCCTCCGACGCCCCATATGACGCTGGTGAAAAGGATAAATTCATATTGAAAAGGCTTATAACAACTATACATACCACATATTGGGACTGTCAAGGATACCTGGTTAAAATCCCTGTAGTCCTTACCCCGCCCAGCCGCTAGGCTTCTTCTCCACTTTTTTCGGAGGAAAAAACATGGACTCTCCCAAAGTCATACCCATTGCCAGGCGGAAAAACAGGAAGTAGATACCAAACAAGCCATAGACAATGGCGGCTGCCGATACCAAACTAACCCCCTCCACAAGGCGCAAGGGAAACCACTGGTCCCAGTGGCCAGCGCTTAAGTGTTGGCGGTCAAATATGATTCCTAAGAATAGTACACCAACGGTGATCGAAAAAAGTATAAAGAGAATGTCTAATAAATGGGACTGAAAGAAAAGCCTAAAACCTCTACCCTTTTGAATGTTAGCAGCTTGCTCGATATAGCGGGGAGTGGGTATTGGTGCCTGCTCAGAAGGTTTTAGAGGCATAGTATAGCTCGGTCTTTGCGAGTTTGAGACTGTGGCTTTTGCCACTCTCATATGCCTCTTCGTTTCTTCTTCAAAGATTGGATTGTTGGCTTTGACTGATTTGATGTTTCCAATCCCAATGCCTTTGGATAGCACCTTTAGGCTCTGCGGATTGATCTCTGCCTTCAAACGTAGAAGCTCTAATTTGAGCTCGTCGTTCCATTCTAGGCCGCTCAAGCGGATTCCTCGTCAATGTTATCGATGTGTATTTGAATTGTAGCGGACGGGTGCGGCTTTGTCACACTAAACCGGACTCACCTTGCTAGGCGCTGATGAGTCTGAGCTTTGGCTGCGTTCGTACAAAGCCAATGCATCATGAGTCTTTTCTTGCCCAGAAGCAGATTCCTGTGCCTCAGACTTCGCTTTGTTATCGAGCAAACTATTGAGGGTATCGATTGCGAGATTGAAGTCCTGATCGGAGAGGTTGAGCATCCGATCGCGGAGGTCTAAGAAGCGCCGAGACTTTGAACACAGGCTGCGGGAGTCCTTACTGTCTTTCTGTTTGGCATCAAAGTAATATTGAAGCTGGTGCACATCGAATTTTCGATTGCCATCGGCCATCTGTTTTCCCTCCTGCCATGTCTATCGACCGGCTTTCGGGATTCTTAAGTTCTGTCTGTTAAAATATGGACAGCTCCAATCTGCATAGGGTATAAAACTGTGCATTTTTAACTGACTTGCGTACCAATATGGGAGAATAACGTGCAGGACATAAAGGTTACCAACACACTCACAGGAAAGAAAGAGCCACTCAAGACTGTCGAGGAAGGACATGTCAAAATCTACGCCTGCGGAGTAACCGTTTATGACCATTGCCATATCGGACACGCAATGCAAGCTATCTACTTCGATATGATCCGCAACTACCTCCAGTTCGCCGGATACCGCGTCACCTATGTACGTAACTATACGGACGTCGACGACAAGATTATTAAGAAGGCCCGGGAGCTGGGTATTCCTCCTCTGGAGCTGTCTGAGTCGATTATCGATTCGTCCTCAAAAGATATGGCAGCTATTGGAGTTCTGCCTGCCGACTTTGAACCCAAAGTATCCGACTGCATCGATGACATTGTTGCGATGATCGAAACTCTCATTGAAAAAGGCTTTGCCTACGCCACGAGTGAGGGGGACGTTTACTACCGAGTCCACAAGAAAGGCGACTACGGCAAGCTTTCCAATCGCAAGGTCGACGATATGCGCAGCAACACCCGTGACCTCGTTCAAGGAGACAAAGAAGACAGCCTAGACTTTGCTTTATGGAAGCACGATGAAACGGAAGGGGCCTCATGGCCAAGCCCGTGGGGTCTAGGACGCCCAGGTTGGCATATTGAATGCAGCGCTATGTCCAAAAAATTTCTCGGCGACACCTTTGATATTCATGGTGGTGGCCGTGACTTGGTGTTTCCCCACCATGAAAACGAGATCGCTCAATCTGAGGCAGCCAACGGCTCCTCCTATTGCCACCATTGGATGCACTCAGGCTTACTAACCATCGATAAGCAAAAAATGTCGAAGAGCCTTGGGAATCATATCTTGATCGGAGACTTTGTGAAGCGCTATCCTGGAGAAGTTTTGCGCCTTGCTTACCTGCAAAACCATTACACCTCCAACGTTGACTTCACTGAATCGGTTTTTAACAATTGCTTGAAACGGTTGCTTTACTATTACGAAACACTAGAAGAGCTAGATCTTCTAGGTAAAAAAGTTGCAGACAAAGGTGATTACTTGGAAGGTCATAACCCTACCGGCCTCATTAATGATTTCCACAAAGAGATGAGTAATGACTTTTCCTCCGTCTGCGCACTTCGCGACTTGCACCAGGCTATCA
The DNA here is from genome assembly GCF_900177345.1 of Pseudobacteriovorax antillogorgiicola. Taxonomy (NCBI): domain Bacteria; kingdom Pseudomonadati; phylum Bdellovibrionota; class Oligoflexia; order Oligoflexales; family Pseudobacteriovoracaceae; genus Pseudobacteriovorax; species Pseudobacteriovorax antillogorgiicola. The sequence continues at coordinate 132,578 of NZ_FWZT01000002.1, read as the reverse complement.
AAAAGGCCAGAGAGTTAAAAAACGCGAAAAAATCTCCTGCCAAGGCCTTTACCGCGAAGGTTTACGCCGACGTTTTCAGAACTCTTTTTGGAGTTTTCGGCCTCCTGAAAGAGCAACCTCAGGAATTCATCGAAGGCCTGAAAGCCAAAATTTTGCCTCAACTAAACTTAAGTGAGGATGAAATTACCCAAGCGATTGCGCGTCGCAAGGAAGCACGGGCAAACAAAGACTTTAGTCTATCGGATCAGATTCGTGATGAGATGCTAGCCAAAGGTATCGAGTTCATGGATACTCCTGAGGGCACCAAATGGACGATCAAATTAGGGGATTAAGATGTCCCAGCTTTTAGTAACTCATATCGGCGAGCTTGTCAGCTTAGCACCTCTAGCGAAAGAGCAACGTTGCACCCAAATTGTCGAACAGGATCTGGGTGTTCTAAGCAACGCCTGGCTTGCTATTGAAGATGGCAAAGTCCTCAAGCTCGGCTCTGGTCCTATTCCTGAAGAACTTCAGGGTTACCCCAAGCTCAACGCTGGTGGCGGCCTTGTGCTTCCCGGCCTGGTTGATTGTCACACCCACCCTATTTTTGGCGGCGATCGCAGTCATGAATTTGCAGCTCGATTATCGGGGAAAACCTATCAAGACATTGCTGCAGAAGGTGGTGGAATTCAATCTACGATTAGGCATAGCCGAACAGCAAGCGACACTGAGCTGGATGAAGGCTGCCGGAGAAACCTCAAGAGATTCCTTGAACACGGTGTAACCACTGTTGAATGCAAATCAGGTTATGGCCAATCCCCGCAGGAGGAGATCCGTATGCTTCGCATCTTAAAGAAGCTGGCGGAAGAGGGCCCTCAAACGTTAAGCATCACCTATCTCGGTCTCCATGCCAAAGCCTATGACTATCAGGACAAGACCCATTTCATCGAAGAAATGACGGCGGCCCTAAAAACCATTCAAGCCGACAACCTTGCCGAATGGGTCGACGCATTTGTTGAGCGGGGTTATTTTGAAGTTGAAGACTGTGAACGCTTTTTTTCTGAAGCCCAGCGCCTGGGATTCAAAATACGGATTCACGCTGATGAGTTCGCCGACAGTCGAGCTGCCGGCGCTGCAGCTCAATGGCAGGCTTACAGTGCGGACCACCTGGAAGAAGCATCTGTCGAAGGTATAAAAGCTATGGCTGATTCAGGGGTGGTTGCAGTACTGCTTCCAGGTACATCAATCTACAGCAAGATCAAGTTCGCCCAGGCACAAGGATTTCTTGACCAAAACTGTGCAGTGGCCCTAGCCACTGACTTCAATCCGGGCTCCTGCCAGATCGATAATCTGCCACTGATAGCAAGCCTTGGTGCTCTTCATTGCGGTTTGAGCTGTGCCCAAGCAATTGCTGCCGTTAGCTTTGTTGCCGCTAAATCCTTAGGCCTATCCGAATGCAAAGGCGCACTTGCACCTGGCTACGACGGAGACTTTATCATTCACCCCTTGCAGAGCAAGGAGCAATGGATCGCAGATTTCGGCCGCCACAAGCCAAGCCATGTATTTCTTAATGGAGCCCCGGCCATAAGCGAAAATCCATCCTAATGTCGTTTAGGATGGATTTTCGCTTCAAAGCTTCATACTTATGAGACTGCCCGAATCGTTCAAGTTCCTTTTTATGCCTTGATCTCTTGACCAGTCTTGTCGTTGTGAGCTTTCTATTTAATATGAAATTTTAGTGATAGTATATTCCACGACGCCCTTGGGCACTTTAACCTCAACAACATCATCGAGGGACTTACCCATAAGAGCTTTCGCAATAGGTGAACCAGTTGATATCTTATTCTCTGATATATCAGCCTCTAGATCACCTACGATACGATAGGTTTTCTCTGCACCCTCTTCATCTTCAACGGATACGAAAGCACCGAACATCACTTTCTCTGGACTATCTGTAGAAAAGTCGATCACATTCGCTCGTGCAATGTGGTCATCTAAGATAGTGATGCGGCCTTCGATAAAACTCTGTTTCTCACGGGCTGCATGATACTCGGCATTTTCCTTAAGATCGCCATGAGCTCGCGCTTCGGCTATCTCTTCTATAACCTTCGGTCGCTGGACACTCTTTAGGTTTTCTAGCTCGGCCTTCAGTTGTGCATACCCCTGTGGAGTAAAGGGGATTGTTTCTGTTGTCATTTCTACCTCTAAAAACTATGGGTCGCAGAAAACGCTAATGTAATAGATTCAGCTTCTACATCTTGAATCGCAGATCCTGTGATCTTCTGAGCCTTACCTTCTCCGACCTGGTAAACACTACCAATGGAGACCTGGCTGTTTGGCTGTACCCAAGCGAAGAAAAGCGACGTGCCAACATAATCAATATGATCAGCTTGTCCTGACTGTCCTTCAACGACTTCAGGGCGGGCATCATTGTTCGTAAACAAACCAACCCTGACTGGTACAGAGGGAGTTATATAATATTCTGCGCCTGTTGCAAAGTTCGTAACAGCTTCTCGGTCAAAACGTCCGGAACCTTGCTTCGCTGCACCCACATAAGTGGCATCGAAGGTGACAAGCAACCGCGCTGACGCAAACCAGGCTGAACCAAGACGGAGTTCAATTGGCATCGTTTTCAAGGGTTCCGTTTCAGGCTCGTTTGAGAAATACTCAAGTGGTATGGGCAGAATTTCATTAGTACCAAGAATATCATCGAAGTTCTTAGTCTGATCAATGCCTTCATCATAGCTTTCTGAGATAATACTTGTGTATTTAAGGCTAGCCCCCAGAGAGAACTGTCCTAGAGCCATCTGTCCCCCAAGTGTGTAACCTATAGCGTTCACCTGCAAATGAGTCCTAACATTTTGAGCCAGAAAACGACCGTCGGTATAGGCGACATGCTGGTACTCTTGAATCAACTCATCGATATCAATGCCATTCATCGCAAAACCTATAGATACCCCTGGAAGAATTCTCCGAGCGGCAGCCAGCCCCACACCCATCGTACCTGCACGTACGTTTGAAGTTCGATGAAATCGGAGAAGTCCGAGAGATTCATTAGTTATAAAGTCATTTTGATTTTTGAGCTCGGAGTCTAGATTGTAAACTCCAAAAGCTACAACTACATCATCGAGTAGGTCATCAACTTTGAGTAAACTCCCAAAAAAAGGAGCTGTGGTACCAGAACTTTTCTCTGTGAAGTCCTCTTGCCCTATAGTAGATCGGTAAACGACGCGCCTTTGGTAAAAAGCATTGGCAGAACCAGAAATATCATTGGATATCGCAAATGCGATACCTGCTGGGTTGTATAGCACTCCAGAAGCATCATCAGCTACAGCTGTAAATGCTCCACCGAGACCCATCGCTCGTTCGCCAATCAAGAGATTATTGTAGTGGAAGATATCGGCACTTGCTAACTGACTGAAAACCAATCCGATTCCAAAGACTATTCCACGTTGAATCACTTTATAATCTCCTTAGCCTTGCTTGGCATTAGCTGCTGGTGGAAGGCGTTTTTTCATGGCTTTGAATCGCTTCCTCCCTTTTGCGCCAACGATCTCTTTAGCATCTATTTTTTGCAGATGAGACATGATATTAGCTATACGTTGCGGAACACTGGGATGTGTTTTATCCAGAATAGAGTCTTTTTTAGAGGACTTCTTGCTTGGCTTGCCATCGAAACAATCCTCCTTACTAAAGCCTTTCTTGATGTGTATACGACATAGAAAGTCGGTCAGCGCATAGGGATAGTATCCCCCATCAATCGCATAGCGAGCGCCTTCAACGTCAGCTTCAAACTCCAGGTCAGCTCCTAAGCCTTTCTCTAGGATGATGGACATCCCTGCTTTTGCAGCTTTAAGGGCATTGAGGCCAGCGATATTACCCCCTATATACTTTGCGAGCAAGGCTCCAGCAGCAGACTCTTCAGCATCAGGTCTCTTCCGAACAGTCACCTCTTCGGGAAGGTTTTTCTGAGGACCACTTTTCTTGCCATCCATTTCATCCTCACTCATGCTAGCCAGTTTGTTGAGCATATGCTCTTTGCCAACATGAGCAATTTCATGAGCGATCACTGCTGCCAACTCCGCTTCCGAGCTTGCATTGCGAACAGCTCCTACAGTTAGCAAGATGTATCCACCCGGACAGGCATAAGCGTTGATATCTTCTGTATTAAGGATATCAAACATGAACCGTCGCTCTGCAAACTGACTACGACTTGCTACGTAGTTGCCAACTTCATTTACATAACGAACTAATTTTTGGTCGTTATAGACTCCGTAGAATCTTAACAAGCGTCCCGCCATGTTGCGACCAATCTCCATTTCTTTCTTCGCCCGGATGATGAGGCGCTTTTCTTCCTCGGAGTAGCCATCGTCCTGATCGTTCACCTCAGGACTGGTTGCACAAGAACCTATGAATGCCAGCGATAGGCAAAGAGCGATGTTTGCCACATGGAGAATCAATGACCGAGTCATGAACCATTCCTTCTTTTGAAAGGCACAATGCAGAATCACTTCGACGTTAGATATTGGGTTTCACTTTATTAAGGCCACCGTTCAATGTAGGCCAAGATAGACTCTTTGATTATACAATGAATTAAGAGGAGATCATAGGCAGGCTGGCTTACGGCAAATTAATGGCGGAGACACAAAGGGAGTTTGTAGAATTTTTGCAATTAGTAAAACTTGATGATGCTATATTGTTGCAGAAACGATCACTCCATCTTTTGCGAGATTTCTCTCTCAATGGCACTTTCTAGTTTCATAATGCGCTTCTCTGGAACAAGTCGATCCTCCATCCGAAACACAAGACGGAAGTCTGGCTTCATGTTCCCAGCATAGGCAACTTGTTCACTCGCATCCAAACCGCGGACACCCATGACTGCAGATCGAGATCGGATGCTGGATGTATTCCCCTGATCACGATTATCCTGTGCTGCTTTGCGGATCACACTGCGAAGCTTCGACGCCTTTCCAGACTGTCGCTTGACACTCATGACCGATACGAAACCCTCTTTATCGGCACCCACTTTAACTTTCCAGTACATACCCTTGCGGCCCAGACTCTCCACCGTATCGCCCTTTTTAATGGTCGTGACCACCGATGCACTTTTCTTAGGCTCGGCATAGATCTTCGCTTCCGACTTTTTTACCTTCAAAGTGGATGCAAAGCTGGTCGTCGAGCCCACGAGCCATACGACAACAATTGCTAGGCTAAGAAGATGTTTCATCAGCACTTCTCCTTGGGAATCCAACAAACAAGGGCCCGCTCTTTCTCGTGTAGATCACAATAGGAACAGACCCTTTTCTTTTCGGAACGTCACCCGAAGAACTTAGACTTATTGAACTTTTATATTAAAGTAATGTTTTTTACCTTTTTTCAGAAGAACTCCGTCGGGTTTCACGAATTGATCTTTGCGAATCGTTCCCTTGGGATCCGTTAATTTCTCTCCGTCGACACTGATACCACCCTGCTGAACAAGCCGCCGCACCTCTGCCTTGCTTGGGAAAATCTTACTCAGCATCAGGAAGTCTAGGAGACCCATTTCATCACTTACGTCGCTCTCAGAAATGATCACTTCAGGCGCATCCGGCTGCCCAGCCCCTTCCTCAAATAGCTTCTGAGCCATCGCCTTTGCTTTTTCTGCCTCATCAACTCCATGGATCAACTTCGTTGCCTCGAAAGCCAAGGTTACCTTCGCCTCATTGATCTTTTGGCCTTCAAGAGCTGCGAGCCCCTTAACCTGCTCGACAGGAAGGTCGCTGAAATACATCAAACACTTTTCTACCATATCGTCTTCGATGTTGCGGAAATACTGAAACAGATCGTACGGCGAAGTTTTATCAGCATCGATCCACACAGCGCCACTCTCTGTTTTACCCATTTTTTTGCCTTGGCTATTGACTAAGAGTGGTACTGTGAGGCAATAGGCTTGGCGCTGTGACTTCCGGCGAACAAGGTCCATACCGCCGAGCATATTGCTCCATTGGTCATCTCCCCCAAGCTGAACGCTACAATCAAACTCTTTGTTGAGATGATAGAAATCGTAGCTCTGGAGAATCATGTAGTTGAACTCTAAAAATGAGAGTCCTTTTTCAAGCCTTTGCTTAAAGCACTCAGCGGTCAGCATGCGATTGACTGAAAATTGACTGCCAATCTCTCTTAGGAACGGCAGGTATTCAAGAGGTCTAAGCCAATCCGCATTGTTTAATATAAGTCCTTTTTTAGGGTCGTTCAGATCTAAAAAACGCCCCAGCTGCACTTTAAAGTTCTTGATGCGCTCGTCAATCTCTTCAGCACTGGTCATCTTTCTCATTTCTGTTTTGCCGGTGGGGTCACCAACTAAGGCTGTGCCTCCTCCTACCAAGGCAATCACTCGATGACCAGCTTGCTGCCAACGACGCAAGGCAAGTACAGGTAGAAGATGCCCAACATGAAGACTATCGGCGGTTGGGTCGAAGCCAACATAGGCGGTGCGTGGTTCTTCGGCTAGATGAGAGACCAGTTCTTCCTCATGGGTTACCTGCGCTAGCATCCCACGCTCTTTCATGACTTCAACAAAACCCATATCTACGATATCCTTTTACTTAGGTTCACCCACAAAATCACAGAGTATCTAGATACCAAGCTAGGTCTCAATGAACAAGAGGCAGGTTTCAAATGCTCCAAGTCCCGCGACCTTCTGGAAAAAATCTTCCCGACTTGCAGGTTTTGGAAAGCCCTATCTTGATTATTGGCGCTGCCTTCACGGGGAAATCGGAACTAGCAAACCGTGCTCTCGACACTGACAAAATAGCCTTGGTTATTGGCACTGGTTCACTTGAAGACAATCATTTTCAGAAAAGAATTCAGGATCTTAAGGATCAGAGACCACCACATTGGGAACACGTCGAGCCCAAGCAGGATGCTCTCGACCACTTGGAGTCAGCGCAGCACGGATACGATCAAATACTTTTTGACTCGGTCAACCAATGGATTGCCGAGCTGACCTTATCCCGGGCAGGAAAGCTGTCTGCCGAGCAGTTGGAGGACAGTCTCCTTCATGAAGGGCGCCAGTTATGCAAGGTGGTAAGGGGCTTTGGCCCACGGAAACGCTTGGTACTCGTCACAAGCGAAGTGGGAGCAGGAATCACTCCTCCGTCAGCACCAGCGAGGGCTTTTCGCCAAGCCACTAGTAGAATCAATTGCTATCTGGCTGAAGAGTGTCGCTCTGTGGTGATGGTGTCTGCAGGGCTGCCCCTCGTTCTTAAAGGGCAGGGCTTTAATTAAGGCTCGCAGGCGGGTTCTCACCTGGAGGACCTTCACTTGGTGGCGGCTCCTCACTTGGAGGATCTTCACTTGGTGGCGGCTCCTCAGGCGGTAGCACCTCATCAGCCGGGGGCCCCGAATCAGAGCCGGGATCAGCTGATTTCAAATCGTCAAATAGAGTATCCTGAGGCCAATCGAGAATGATTTGAACTTCAGAGCCGAAAGGCTTCGACGAACCTGCTGATGGCTTTTGCGCTCTGACTCTAGCACTAGGATCACCACCTGTAAGATCTTGAGAAATAGTGGTTTCAAACCCAAGGGTTTCCAAGAAACTCCCCGCTTGGTCAGCACTCATTCCAACGACGCCAGGAACCAGAATTTGACTGTTCTCAGCAGCACATTTTTCAAGCTTGGTAAAGTCGACAAATGCCTGACGCGAGGTTTCCCCTGGCAATCCGTAGCGAATAGTATCCCGAAAAAGAAATACTTGAGAGACTTTGGTTGTCTGCTCCATGAAAAATTGCCGACTGTAGCGAATTTTGTCATCGCGGAAGATGCGAACGCTGTTGCTAACATGCATCCCATCCAGTTCGGGATAATCCCACTCGCTCTGTAATTCAATGCGATGAAGGGGACCAACAACTTGCCCTTCGTACAGGCCTTCTGCTATGGATATCACCAGGGAGAAGTTAATTGGCTTGCCACTCTTGAGACCGCGAATGAAGTCCAGGCTCACCGAGAGGTGATCGTTGACACGGTCCTCAGCTGGATCCTGAACTTCGGAATCCACCTTCCAAACAATTCGGGACTTCGAATAGGTAATGCCGTCCTTTTCTTCCACTTCGGAAGTACCTTGGCCACGCATACCCAATTCAAAAAGAATGAGGTGGGCGCTCAGATCGATTGCCGATTCAAGATCGGGATTTAGCCGCTTGGCATCATTCGAGCTGATAAAAGCCAACAAGGAGCCCTCTAAAATCTTAGGTAGGTAGTCGAGCCCCTTCGTCGGTGCAATATCAAGCTGGGTAAGCTCGGTACACTCACTGCCGACATTGAAGTAAATCCCTTCCTGGTAGCTATGCTCTCGTTCTGCAACTGCTAAGAGACTATCTCGCAAAGAGCGAAACTCCCGCCTGAAAATCAGTCGCCAGTTCTGCTCAAGGCGCTCAATGAGCTTGTCCCCTGGGGTATTGCGAAGGTTATCTAGATTATAAAGATAGAACTCAAGATCGCGAGGCTGCATGGTGGCATCGAGGGAGCTACTTCCCTGACTTGCAGCCTCCTGATCAAGGTTGGCCTGCTTCTCTTTTTTACCAACTTTGACGACAATATCCTTACAGCCCAAGAGCAAAAAACTCATGAGAATCAGGCGAAGAATGCTTTTGCCGTTGCAACCCATAGCGGTCCTAAAAAATAAATTCCGTCCTGATGGGTATCGGGGGATTTCTGGAAAAACCTAAGGTCCCCACTGATTTATACATATTTATAGTAGCTTAGCCCTTGAAATTCCGATTCATCACAGAACTGTGACGTGGCCTAATCCAGGTTGTTTAGTCCTTAGGCATCGTTTCCCTTAAAGTCTCCAATAGTTCTTCTTGCTTACCTTTTTGGTAAGCGAAGTCAAAATCGACTTTTTTAAACCATGTTTCCTGCCTTTTTGCGTATTGGCGGGTTGCAATGGTAATTTTTTCTTGGAGTTTTGCGAGGTCTTCCCCACTTCTAAGATACTCCACCACCTGTCGGTAGCCGATGCTCAGCATCGGCTTTGAATCAGGTTGAACTCCAGTAGCAAGAAGCTCTTTAACCTCTTCGATAAATCCTTCTTGAAGCATAAGCTTAGCTCTTTGAGCGATTCGCTTATGGAGCCCCGCTCGATCCAAAACCATCCTGATTTTGAAAGCATCATCACTTGCATCGGAACACTTTTCAAGATCGCTCATGGGGTGGCCAAGTAATCGCGAGAGCTCTACGGCTCGCTGAAGGCGAAAGCGATCGTTGATGTGAAGTTCTGAGGCTCGCACGGGGTCCCTTGATTTAAGCTCAGCCATCAGATCGTCAGCAGAAAGCCTGCTAAGCTCCTCACGTAATCTTTCATCCTTAGGCAAGTTATGAAACCCTTGGCCCCAAAGTGATCGAAGGTAGAGCCCCGTTCCTCCAACAACAATGGGGATGCTCCTACGGCTTCGAATATCCTCAATAGCACCCCGAGCCCGACGAGCATACTGAGCCGCATCGAAATCATCACCAGCATCTGCAATATCAAACAGATGATGGGGCACGAGATCAAACTCTGCCTGGCTTGGCTTGGCAGCCCCAATGTCAAAGCCACGGTAAATTTGCACCGAATCGCAATTCACAATTTCGCCGTTTAAGGCTTGTGCTAGCTGAAGGGCCAAGCCACTCTTACCGCTAGCCGTAGGCCCCGCGACCACGATATACTTCCAACTCACCGCTCGAACCACCCTTCAATTTGAGATTTCTTAAAGATTTTGACAACCGGGCGTCCATGGGGGCAGTTCTGGTAAAAGTCTACATCGTGGGCTTCATTTAACAAATACTCTAACTCTGCTTCTGGCAGTTCTTCCCCAGCTCGCACCGCAGCGTGACAAGCCATGGTGGATAAGACATCATGAGCTAATTCAGAGACTTCATCAGCAGAACCTTGGAGTTGAGGCGAATCTGCAAGTTGACTTAAAACAGCCTCCCAATCTGCCTTTTTAAGAAGGCTTGGTACAGCCCCAAGCTCCACTTCTGAACTTGACATCACACTCATTCTAAAACCAAGTTTCTCGATGGGCTCCTGAGCTTCCTTTAGCTTTTCCACTAAGCTGGGGCTCAGGCTAATAACCTCTGGCATCAGCAATGGCTGCACCTGCTTTAGAATCGAGTGATCTCTTTTTAGCCGTTCGTAGAGAATCCGCTCATGAAAGGCGTGTTGATCAAGAACTACGAGACGATCGGCCCACTCAAAGAATAAGTAGCACTTGCCAAAGGCCCCCAAAAATTTCATGTCAGCCCAGGGCAGCAAGTCTTGTTTCGCTTCCGCCTCACGCTTTGGTGATTCTTTGGGGTCTAAGGCCATCTCCCATGGAAGGCCTGAAGGCTTGGGCTCAGCCTGACCTTCAAACGAGACAACTTTGGTTTTCAGGCTTGGTGGCGTGTAAGGCTGCCGAGACCCGCTGCTTTCCGTTACTGTACTGAGGGGCTTTGTTGGGCCACGATCCGGCTTAAAGCTCAAGTCAAAATCAGTTTCAATGGCAGAACTTTTTTTACCAAAGCTTGCTGATCGAGGTAGGGGGTCGATTCCTCTTGCACCTTGCCGACCACTATTAGAAGCGGGGGCGGAGGGAGCTGCAAACGTTGAACTCTTATCCTGCCTTTTGGCCTCTACTGACGGAGATGAAGATGACCGTGGCATAGCCTGCGACGATTGATCATCATCGAACGATGGGCTAGCCCAATCACCTGCCCGCAAACGATCACGGATGCTCACAGCAATCAAACTTTGAACTTCCTGCCCATATTGAAACCGTACTTCGGCCTTATTAGGATGAACATTGACATCCACCAAACTTGGATCCATGGTCAAATGAAGGACACATACAGGAAAGCGCCCTTTGAGAAGGTGGCTATGGTAGCCACGAAGGATGCTGAATCGAATGTTACGGTCTTTCACGTATCGCCCATTGACAAACATAAAAATATGCTTGCCAGTTGATCGCTCGAAGCCCGGTGGTGATATCAAGGCTTCAACCTGGCCGTATTTATCTTGATGATGAAGGTAGCAAAATTTTATGTTCTTTTGTTGGCCCAAGACATCTTCACTTCGCTGCCGCAAAGCCGCTTCCCCAACGAGATCATCAATTTTGCTTGCGCTCGCTGGACTGACCCTCAAATGTTCTTTGCCATTATGTTTCAATACAAAACCTACATGAGGTAGACTCAAGGCCAGAGATTGCATCAATTCATGACACTGAGCGAATTCCGCACTACCAGACTTCAAAAAGGCCTTTCGGGCTGGAACGTTGTAGAATATGTCCTTGATCGCAATTTGAGTGCCGACATCACCATTCCAGTCTTGGTCGTCTGCGGCACCATCCTCAAAGCCGATCTTACTGCCTATCTGGCACTCAGCCGTGCGCGTAAGCATCGTAAAACGACTCACAGCTGAAATGGAGGCAAGAGCTTCTCCTCTGAACCCCATCGTCCCAACTTGAAATAGATCGTCTAAGTTATGAATTTTTGAAGTACAATGCCGCTTGATCGCCATGATGGCATCGACCCTATTCATTCCAGCACCGTTGTCTCGGACGCTGATTAAACCCTTGCCACCATCGAGCAATTCTACTTCAACTTGACTAGCCCCGGCATCTACGGCATTTTCAACTAGCTCCTTGACGACACTGGCGGGTCTTTCGACCACTTCTCCCGCTGCGATCTTGTTAATCAGCTCATCATCGAGTAAATGTACTTTTGACATTGTCACCCTTCACACCTTTGGAACAAAACATGGACACCAGATATATCACTAGCGCTGCAAAACCTGAACAGCTACCCGATTTCGATCTTCCTGAACTAGCGTTTATCGGCCGCTCCAACACTGGAAAATCATCTCTTCTCAACGCCTTGCTGGGTCGTAGGAGCTTGGCTCGCCACGGTAGAACCCCAGGGCAAACCCAAATGATCAACTTCTTTTCCGTCAACGATAAAGTCGTTTTGGCTGACTTACCTGGCTATGGGTATAACGTCGCCCGCCGCGATGTAGCCAAGCATTGGCAACCAATGGTCGACACCTACGTCCGTCGCCCTAACATCACAGCATTCTTATGCCTCCACGACTGCCGACGTAATTTTCAAGAACTGGACGAGCGGTTGATGTTCATGTTGGGGCGACAGTTACCCATCATTTTGGTGCTCACCAAAACGGATAAGGCGACTCGCAATGAAATTCGTAAGCAAAAAGAAAAGTTGAAGAAAAGAATGGACGAACTCGGAATCGACTATCAGGTGATTATCGAAACGTCAGCGACCAAGAACCAGGGTATAGCAGAATTGAAAGCCCTTGTGCTTGACCCCCATCTACAGGTGGAAGACGAAAACAGCTGACTCAGTCAGGAATCTGAGCTTGGCGCTTCATCACTCTCTCACAGATAAACCAAAGTTCTGATTTTTCATCGAGGTGATTCATCAAAGTGCCAAGCCGATGGCTCAGCAAGCCAACAAGGTCCCTCGGATCGATGTTGTCATCTTGCAGGTGCTTTAAGATCACAGCGTCGATTTCTTCTGCGATCTCGACCATCTTTTCTGCCATACGATCTTGCGCCGTTTTTTTAGGCGTTAGATTTATGACCTTTCCCATAGTAAGCTCCAATCAACGGTTATTATTACTATATCGGAATGTAGTGCCCGCCCCCATTAATTATACCAAATAATTACTTTAAATATCTTCAATTATTGGTATATCTTCTAACCTCTAACAGCCTTTTTTGCCGCTGTTTCGATAGTTTTTGGGAGATGAACGTATGTCAAAGGTTTATGATTTAGTTGTCATTGGTGCAGGACCAGGCGGCGAAGTCGGAGCGATCCGTGCCGCACAATTAGGCTTATCAGTGGCGTTGATTGAAAAGCGCGCCCATCTTGGTGGCACCTGCCTCAATGTTGGCTGCATCCCAACGAAAGCTCTTCTCGCTTCTGCAAAAACTTGGACAAAGCTTCAACAAGCCCCCGAACTAGGCTTCACCACCGGAGATATCTCCTACAACTGGGCTAAGATCATGGAGCGCAAAGATAAGATCGTGGACCAGCAACGAAAAGGTCTTCGCTTCCTAATGAAGAAAAATAAAATCGACGTGATCGAAGGCCACGCTCGCCTCAGCGGAAAAACCTCAATTGCTGTCACTGGTAACGACGGTAAGGTGACGAACGTCAACACGAAGAATATTCTTTTGGCAACTGGCTCTCGGGTGAAAGAGCTACCATTTGCCAAGTCAAACGGCAAAAACATTATGACGTCTGATACCATTCTTTCCATCGACCATGTTCCTAAGTCCATGGCCGTAGTAGGTGGCGGCGTTGTCGGCACTGAGTTTGCGTCACTGTTTGCACGGATGGGCAGCGATGTTACAATCATCGAACTGTTCCCTCAGATCCTTCCCACAGAAGATGGTGAAGTGGTCAAGGAAATGGTACGAAATCTCAAAAAGCAAAAAATTAAGATCGACACAGCTACCAAACTAAGTAAGCTTGATGACAAAGGCAAAAAGGTTAAGGTCTCGTGCGAAGGCAAAGACGATCGTGAGTTTGATAAAGTTCTTCTCTCCATCGGCCGTGAGCCTGTTACCGATGATCTCGGCCTTGATAAGGTTGGACTGAAGGCAGAAAAAGGTGGATTCATCAAGGTCGACGAGCACTATAAAACTGCCGTTCCCAATATCTATGCCATCGGCGATATCATCGCGACTCCAGCGCTGGCTCACACGGCATCTGCCGAAGCTCACCATGCAGTCGAGGTCATTGCTGGGCATAAGCCACAGGTCATCAACTATGAGGCTAACCCCAACGCGATCTACACCTACCCAGAAGTTGCAAGCATTGGCCACACAGAAGAAGCTTGTAAGGAAAAGGGCCTTGATTATAAAGTTGCAAAATTCCCATTTGCGCCCATGGCAAAAGCAAAAATTGAAGATGCAGGCGTTGGCTTCGTAAAAATAATCTTCGAACCAAAATATCGCGAGATTTTAGGGGTACATATCATCGGCGCAACGGCCACAGAAATGATCGCGGAATTTGCTCTCGGCAAGATTCTAGAGACAACCGTCGATGAAATCGGCATGACGATCCATCCACACCCCACCATTTCAGAAACGATCATGGAAGCTGCTCATGCAGCAACCGGCGGCGCCATTCACATGTAAAACAACAAAGGGTCGATTATCGACCCTTTCCTATTCGGGCAGACTTATCGGAGGGCAGATATGGCAACAACGGAGGTACTCCTTCCCTTGATGGGCGAGGGAGTCAACGAAGCTACAGTATCCAGTTGGTTGGTGCAGGTGGGCGATCGGGTGCAAAAAGATGCTCCCCTCCTTGAGGTTTCGACTGATAAGGTCGATACCGAGATTCCTGCTCCAGCAGACGGCTTTCTTATTCAAGCATCTGTCAAAGAGGGCGATACGGTCGAAGTCAACCAGGTGCTAGGTATTATTGCTGATGATAGAGATGAATCAGTTAGGCAAAGCACTGGGGGACAACAAGCTCAAGCCGTGACAAGTTCTCCAACCCCTAGCAATGTCACAGCTTCGAGTAATCCAGCGGCGGCGACCTCTGCCGACCAAAGCAATATCAAAAGCTCACCATTGGTGCGAAAAATCGCTCAAGAGCAAGGTATTGACCTGGCTCAAGTGGTCGGTACGGGCCTCCACGGCCGAATTACAAAGAAAGATGTCCTAGCCCATCAAGAGCAGCAATCGGCTCCTGCCGCAGTGCCTACTCAAAAAAGCAGCACTCCCGTACCAGCGGCAGTCCCTGCTGACACTGCTATGGCTCACCCCGGCCTCAGCACTAGCACTGATGATCAGGGTCGAGAATACCTAGAAGGCGTAGAGGTGCAGCGCCAGCCCATGTCTCGGATGAGATGTCTAATCGCCGATCATATGGTCGAATCAGTACGCACATCCCCTCATGTAACGACCGTTTTCGAAATGGACATGCATAAAGTCGTTCGTATGAGAGAGGCTTATAAGGATCGATTTTTTAAGGAAGAAGGCTTCAAACTTACCTACACTCCATTCCTGATTCATGCTGCAGTTGAAGCAGTGAAGAAGTTTCCCATCGTGAACAGCTCACTGGATGGCTACGACCTCCTTCTTAAGAAAGACATCAACATTGGCTGTGCTGTGGCTCTCGATGGCGGCTTGATCGTTCCTGTGATTAAAAAGGCCGGGGAACTTAGCTTACTCGGGATTGCCAGACGGCTCAACGATTTGGTAGTTAGGGCACGGTCGAAAAAGTTAAAGCCAGACGAAGTTCAGGGAGGCACGTTCTCAATCACCAACCCAGGGGGCTACGGTAGCTTAACTTCGAATCCTATCATCAACCAGCCTCAGGTAGCCATTCTAGGGGTCGGAACCATTGTCAAACGCCCCGTAGTTGTCGATGATATGATCGCCATCCGGCCTCAGATGATGGCAAGTTTGACTTTCGATCATCGAGTCATCGATGGCGAGGTCGGCGCCAAATATTTGGCAGCTATGAAAGAGGCACTTGAAAACTATGACACCCCTCCTCTGTGATGGAGGGGCGACTTTTTCCCACAAAGATGCTATACAATAGTACTGACAGACGTTTGCCAAAGCCGTTAAGGTCCCTACTGTGAATCACGAGGCCTGTCATGAATCCAAGCCATTTTTCGATTGTTACATCACTCGTCTCATTTGCCATTGCTTCTGGCTGCTACCTACATGCCTTCTCAACGGAAAAGCATAAGAAGCTGCTTAATAAGATCGCTTATAGTCTGTTTATATTCGCCACATTTCTTATGACCCATGTTTCCATCATGTCTATCGAGCAAGGTATACACAACGTGGCAAGTGGCTTTCTATTGATCACGATCGTAGCATGGATCACACTGCTGGCTCAGATGCTGTTCCGGATTCAAACAGCAGGCACATTTATAGCTCCTATTATTACCCTAATTACACTCATTCATTTGCTCACAGCATCCCCCCATAGTGCACCTCAACAGGGGCCTCAGGGTTTGCTAGCATTCCACATTTATACTAGCGTCACAGGCCAAGCCTTTGCCATTCTAGCGATGGCAATTGCAATATTATTTATCGTTCAACAGCGAGCCATGAAGAAGAAGCAGCTTCATCGCCTACTTGGCTCAACATTGAGTATCAGTACATTAGAGAAGGCCCTTTTATTTTGCCTCTGGGCAGGGTTTATCTTTCTCACCACTGGCCTCGTGCTCGGTGCTGTTTGGACCCAATTTTACTCGGGAAGTGAAACAGAAATTACAAGTAAGGTTGTCTGGGCGCTTTTGGTGTGGACCTGGTACCTTTTAACCCTACTGGCAAAGAACGTTTTTAAGATTGCAGCCAAGAAAGTTGCTTTGATGACCTTTGTTGGCTTCGGCATTATGGCTCTCGGTTTTTTTGGACTCCTAACGAATTAGGAACAGCAACATTGAGTGATAAACTTCCGGTGCTGTTTTGTGTCGGCACCAATCATGAGTCAGCGGGCTTAGATTTTCGTGAAACGCTGTACCTAGAGCGAGACGAGATCGATGCGTCCTTGCCCAAAGTCATGGAAGTGCATGGCATCCGCGAGGTGATGGTGCTATCCACCTGCAACCGCCTCGAAGTCTACGGAGTTCTCGATCGTAGCGAGGTTGATTCTAAGCATTTGATCGACCTGTTTGTAGATCTGCAGCGATTTAGCCCAAATCCAAAAAAAGAGCTGGAAATAGAGATCAAAAATCACTGCTACCAATTTTTGAACATGGATGCGGCCCAGCATGCTTTTTCAGTCGCTTCAGGCCTTGACTCCTTAGTGCTTGGGGAAACCCAGATTACTGGCCAATTCAAAGATGCTACAAACGCTGCTCAGGCCAAGGGAACATTGGGTCCTATTTTGAAGAGGTTGACTCAGGAGTCTTTTTCTTCCTCTAAAAAAGTACGTAGCAAGACCGACATTTCTAAGCGCCCCGTATCGATCAGCCACGCTGCGATCGACTTGGCCAATCGAGTCTATGGTCATATTAAGGACTATCATGTGCTAATCATTGGCGCTGGGGAGATGGCTGAAGTCGCCGCTAAATATGCGATTAAATACAAGCCCAAGTCGCTGTCCGTGGTAAATCGCACCTTAAAAAATGCGGAGCGGCTGGTCAACGAGCTAGGCTTTGGCAATGCCTATGGTTGGGAGGACCTCCATGAAATCCTACCCACCTGTGACATCGTCATCAGCTCAACGGCAGCTCATGACTTTATTTTGACTAAAGAGCATGTAGAGCGTTCCCAGCAAATTAGAGACGGCAGATCTACCTTTATGGTTGATATAGCACTTCCTCGGGATTTAGACCCCAAATGCAGCGACTTAGATGATGTTTACCTCTTCGATATCGACGACCTCAAGCAAGTGGTGGGAGAAAACTTCGAAGAACGGCGCAAGGCTGCCGAAAAAGGTAAGACTATTATCCAAGAGAATGCTGAAAACTTCTTGGTATGGATGGGTAGCCAGAAACTAAAGCCAGCCCTCGCTGGCTTTAGAAACTACATGGACACTCTTTTCGAACAGGAAAAAAACAAGTCCCTAAGCAAGGGGCCTTTGCAATCATTGAGCGATGAGCAGCGACAATCGATCGACATGCTTCTAAAATCAATTGCTAACAAAATGTCAGGCGATGCAAGCCGGAATGTGCGCCACCCTCCTGAAGGTGTCTATGCAGAAGACTTGGCCGAATCACTTCTCACACTCTTTCCTCTATCAAAGGATAAAGATAAGTCATGACTGAACTCATTAAGATAGCCACTCGTGGGAGTAAGCTTGCTCTTTGGCAAGCGAACTTTGTATCGTCCCTGCTCCAAGATTTAGGGCTCAAAACCGAACTAAAGATCATCAAAACTCACGGAGATAGGGTCCAGGATCGATTTCTTCACGAAATGGGAGGCAAAGGGGTCTTTGTCAAGGAACTTGAACAGGCGATGCTAGACGGAGAAGTCGATATAGCCGTTCATAGCCTAAAAGACCTTCCGGCTGTAACTCCAGCTCCTTTTGCGTTGCCAGCCATCTTAAAGCGCCACAACCCCTGTGATGCCATTGTTTTTAAGCCAGAGAGCTTCTCCAGGTTCGATATCAAAGACCAGGTATTAAGCAAGGACCACTTTCAGGATATGGGTCCTGTGACCATTGCCACCTCCAGCTTAAGACGACAATCTCTGTTCCGCGGCACAAGCCCAGATATCAAACTCGAAGCGGTGCGTGGCAATGTGGATACGCGCCTTCGCAAGCTGATGGAGGGAGACTGGGACGCATTGATACTCGCCGCTGCATCCTTGGAACGCCTTAATATTGTTGACGTTCACCACTGCTTCATCGACCCAGAATGGTATGTGCCCTGTGCCGCTCAGGGAGCTTTGGCCATAGAGTGTCGCGAGGATCACCCTTTGATTAACCAAATAGGCAAGCTCAAGGACCCAATCACTCACCGATGTGCGACTTTGGAGCGTAAAATCCTAGAGCGACTGGGTGGAGACTGCACCATGCCGTTCGGTGCTCACATTTCATCGATGATGAATGCTACTGTGGTACGATCCTTGGTGCTGGATTACAAGGGCAATGAAGCCCGGTCCTATCAGACTTATGATAAAAATATTCTCGATCTAAATGGTGAGATGATTGTTGACGAAGCCGTTGCTGGGCTTACTAAAATGGGCCTTGAACCGATACTCAAGGCCATTGAAGTCGAAGTGCCCGACTTGGGCACCCTCACTTAAGCCTTAGATTTCAATTAGCAATTTCGTACTGGTCATCGTTAGGGTTCTCAGTCTGAGAACTCTCGCCTGAAATCTGCTTCAATAGGCGCCCATGGTTGGCTCGAACCACATCCGTACCCACCGAAGCTCCGGTAAAGGTTTCTAGATTGTCATCACTCGGACCCTGCTCTATGGACCAAAAGTAGGTAAGAAAGCAGGCTCGGTGCTGAGCATCCTGCGCCGAGAAATCTATCAATCCACCAGCAGTAAAATCCAGCTTACGCTCAATCGTCAACACCAACTGATCAAAAGGAATATTTTGATCCAGAGGAAAGGTACGTGAGACTTGCCAGCAGCGGTAGTTTTCGATAGCCGTACCAGCTTGGATCAAATCTTCCGCAATTTCAAAAGCTCGCCGCCCAACCCATTCGCCATTCAAAAAGCGCTTACCGATGACAGAGCTGGTAAGATCCGTTAGAGCAAGGCGATCGATGGCTACATCGTAGTTTTTCAAAAGTTCATCCGCAACTGCGATGGCAAGCTGAGTCCCGAGGCTGTGGCCCAGAAACCGAAGTTCTTGATTCATATCCAAGCGCGTGCCAAATGCAGCCATCCACTCATCAGCAATGCGAGCCGACAACGACTCTGGTTCGTCGAGATAGTTAAGCTTGCCTTCCGCATCGAGCCAGGTGATATTTCGATTGCTACAGGTAGCCGACCAGATACGGCACTCCGCTCTTAGAAAGTTTTGATCGTCAGCGTACTGAATCCAGTTGTAGTAAACTACATTCCAGCCTGCCCTGCGCCACATGTTAACCGCATTTTCTGGTAGCAAAACGTGATTGAAATTAACGGTTTCACCACGATCTCGATTGTTCAAGCGCCAGCCATGAAAATAAACCAAGGTTGGTCTGCTAGGATCGAAGAACTCTGTCACAGCATTGGCAGTTGCCTTGTAAAAAACATTGTTTTCAAGAGCGATCCGAAAGCCAGATTGATCGGTAGCATAGGATGCTCGGAGGGCTTGAGGACTGATGTCTACAGGATGTTCAGCAAACTCCTCACTTAAGCTATATTGACTCATAAGGACAGCGAAAAAAAGAACGAATAAACGCATAGTATTGACTCCTTTGATTATAGGATCCCTCGCCAATGAAAGTTGGGCGTCATTGCACGAATTTTTGCCACTTAGCTATTTGACCCGGTAAGATCAAGCAGGATTTTTCCTCTATACGCTAATTATACGGTGGTTTACAAGAGTATTACTATGGGATTTGGGAACGTTTTAATATTGCAAGAATGTTTCTTTAAAATCGTTCTAAGATTCGAGAATTAAAGATTAAACAGAGCGTTTACGAGCCGACTGGAATATGTCTTTGACATTTCACCAGAGAACGTTATAACTAGTGTTCCGATAACCATGTCAAATTAGGCAGGAACATGGAAAAACAGCACTTTTTATCTCTGACCCGACAAGACTATCAAGACCTCATGGTAAGCTGGGGTCAACCCAAGTTTAGAGCCGGGCAGATCGCGGACTGGATCTACAAAAAAAATGTCCGATCACCAGAAGAGATGAGCAATCTTTCTAAAGGCTTGCGAGATGAGCTGTTTTTAAAGCTAGACTGGTCCTTGCCTGAAGTGATTAGTAAGATCTCCTCCGACGACGGTAGCACCAAACTTTTGCTTCGCAATCAGCAAGGCCGATCCATTGAGACAGTCATCCTTCGCTACGAAGGCCGTACAAGTCTCTGTGTTTCAAGCCAAGTGGGATGTAAACTCGCCTGCGACTTTTGCCAAACCGGTAAACTCGGATTCGTTGCTCACTTGCAAAAGTACGAGATTCTCGCCCAACTCTATCTCGCGAACCTCTTCCTCAAAGACGAAGAAAAGAAGATTTCTCACGTCGTATTTATGGGCATGGGGGAGCCCCTCGACAACTACGATAACGCCGTTGGTGCTGCCAACATGATGATTGCTGAAAGCGAATTCAACTTAGCAGCGCGTCATGTCACAATATCAACCTCTGGGATCGTCCCACGCATCAAGCAGATGGCGCACGAAACCAAAGCGTCCCTTGCGCTGTCCCTTCATGCATCCAGGGACGACTTGCGCACCAGCATCATGCCTATCAATCGCAAGTATAACCTAAGCAAGTTAAAAGAAGCTCTTCTATACTACCAAAAAGAGACCAACCGTAAAATTACAATGGAATATATTCTGATCAATCAGAAAAACTGTGGTCAGCGGGAAGCCAAGGAGCTTGTTAAATTTATTCACGGCCTCCGGGCAAAGGTCAACCTCATCCCGTTTAACTCTCATCCAGGGTTGCCCTATCAGCGACCAACAGGCGATGAGATCCGAAATTTTCAACAATACCTCAGCGACCGATCCATACCAGCGCCGGTCCGCTACTCAAAAGGTCTAGACGTCTCCGCTGCCTGCGGTCAGCTGGCTGCTAAGCACCGAGATGAGTTAGACCAAGCTCCCGATCGCCGTCGCCTGGTTGAGGGATCATGAACCAAAGTCTTGGCTCAGCTGCGATTTTGAAGTCGTGGCTACCGCTTGCCTCCACCTGGTTTATGATGGCAGCCGAAGGTCCCTATATTGCAGCGATCATTGCTCGCATGGAACAGCCCGATTATAACCTGGCTGCATTCGGGGTTACATTCGCCATTGGCCTTCTCATGGAAGCTCCAGTCATCATGATGATGGCAGCATCAGCACGCTTAGTAAAAGGCAAAGATAGCTATCACCAACTGAGACGTTTCAATATCGCGGTTAGTTCCTGCTGCACCTTACTAATGATGCTGATGTTGATACCACCAGCTTTCAAGTTTTGGACTACGAGCCTCCTTGGTCTAAATGAAGACGTGCGAGCCCTAGTACTCCCCGCCATGGTTTGCATGCTCGCCTGGCCTGGGATGATCGGTTACCGACGATTCTACCAAGGTATTTTGATTTCCAATAAGAACAATAAGCGAGTAGCCGTAGGAACAATCATCCGACTCGCTGCTATGAGTGCGACTGCCTTCGCCGGTTTCCAAGGCGAAATCCTACCAGGTGCAGCGGTTGGTACATTGGCTCTAAGCGCTGGCGTCACCGCTGAAGGTCTCTTTGTTCGGCTTGCCGCTAGGCAAAGGGTTAACAACCTCTTGAGGATCGCTGACGATGATCTAGATTCACTTGCGATGCCCGCCATTATTCGCTTCTATTACCCCCTAGCCCTTACTGCTATGATTGGACTCACCGTTCAACCTCTTGTCACCTTCGCCATGGGTAAGGCCGCCTTTCCTTTAGAGTCACTGGCTGTGATTCCAGTTGTAAACAGTTTAGTATTCTTTTTCAGGGCGATTCCTCTTTCTTTCCAAGAAGTGATTATCACGTTACTGGGTGAAGATGAAGAGAATCGCAAGATTCTCAAGTTTTTTGCTTACGGAATCTCTGCTTCGTTGACGGTATTGCTTGTAATCCTCGCTTTTACTCCCTTATCAACACTATGGTTCGAAGGCGTTTCGGGGCTAAGACCTGAGCTTGCGTCTTTCGCAAAACTCCCACTTATGATTTCGATCTTAACTCCTGCCACTTCACTGCTTCTTTGTTGGCAACGATCTATTTTGATTCATCGTAAAATTACTAGCCCAGTAACTTGGGCATCAGCAATCGAACTCAGCAGTATCGCTCTTGCACTCTGCCTGGGCATCTTCCTAAGTAGCTACCCTGGGGCGGTAATCGCAAGTGCTAGTCTCGTTCTGGGGCGTATCGCTTCTACAAGCTACCTCAGGATTGCCCATCAAGTTTAGCAAACGAAGCCAGCACCGGACTATCCGCCGAATCTCTAGGGTCAATGATCATTGAGATGATGAATCTCTTCATCAATTTCAGCAATCAGCTTTTCAGCGATTTCTTGTTCGAGACTTCCATGAGACGCAGCACTCAGTATGTTTTCCTTTCGAACCTCTAGTAGTTGTTTCTTTATAAGGCGAGCTTCCTCTTCTTCTGCTTGCTTTCGAAGCGATTCAGTCTTATCTTTCCATTTCTCGATCTTCTGACCTTCGTAGGCGAGTTCCTGAGAAAACTGGTTGTAGACTTCATCAGAGATAGCACCGAGCTTAAACTGCTTTTCTAGATGATATCTGGCAGACTGAAGAGAACTCAACTTTCCTTTGATAACGTCGATCACCTGCAGCTGCTTCTTCTCTTTTACCAGGCCATACTTTCCTAGTACTGATTTCATCGTTGTTGATTGGATGAGGATCGTTAGCAAGGAGGCACCAAATATGCAGTGAACGGCCAAGTCTCTAAAACCAAACTCCTGAGGAATACTTAAAGCTAGAACCATAGCAATACCACCACGAACGCCACCCCAGGCTATAACTGGTACATACCCCTTGGGCATACCTGGTAGCCAGATATCAATTTGCCAGACGAAAAAGAATCGAGCGATCAACATCGCGACCCAAGTAATCAGAATTGCTCCTAAGTCATTGGGAAGCTGTTGTATCTCCAGGTCTAAGCCAATAAGAAGAAAGATTATAGAATTAGCTGCGAATGCTGCGTAGTCAAGAAACGCTAGAACAGCCAACTTGGACGATGCACTTAGGTTTCTTTCAGCTCCCATATTACCAACGACCATTCCACAAGTAAGACATGACAAAACACCTGAGGAATGAATCTCCTCCGCGATCAAGAAACTTCCGAATGCAGCAATTGAAATGAAAGATATGAGAACCAAGTTATCTTTAGATTCGTTCATCAGTTCTGAAATGACAAAGCCAATTCCTCCACCTAATAAAATCGAACCTCCTATTTCCAACAAGACGAACTTTACTAGCCAAGGCACTGATAGGGATGCGTGATGATCAAAGCCTAAAAGAATAAATACGATAGTTCCTAAAACGACGGCAAGTCCGTCGTTTAGCAGACTTTCCCCTTCCATAAGAACAGCCAACTTATGAGGAGCCTGAGTTGCTCGCAACAGTGAGATAACACCAACGGGGTCTGTTGCTGAAACAATTGTACTAATCAAAAGAGCTGTACCGATCGATATATGAATCCCAAACACAGCACAGCCATAGAATATAAGTGCTGTACAAAGAGCAATACCAATAAGAAGCCCTGTACCGGCCAGATTCAAAATCCACTTGAGATTGGCAAAAAAGGGCTTAAATTTCAGATGGAATGCTGCCTCGAAGATTAGGATCGGTAGTAGAACATCAAAAAGAAGCTCATGAGATAGATGAATACCGACATCAAATTCTGGAAAAAATTTATATTTAACGATTGATAGCGCGGCACCTACTATCACGAGTGCTACGGTGTATGATAAATTATATTTTTGGCTTACAACTGCTACAGTAACTGCGACAGCTAATATAATGAGTAACGCTAGCGTCGGCGTCATAAGATCTTTCTCCTATTTGTCGTTCGGATCTAAAATATTTCTAGAAATGCACCTTCAGATTGAGTAAGACAAGCATTCCAGCCGAGGAGAGATACTTGCTTGACGGCCTGGAACATAAAAACGCCCGCTAGAATTAGCGTTACAAGCTTCAAATCAGGACTACCATTGATAATCGACCGGACCATTAGTAGAAGAGTATGAGCCATCCAGATAGATATCCCCCCAACAATTAGCATCATCACAGATTTAGTCTTCGCTCCAAAACTCGCCTGTGCCTTCACTGCTACAGTTTCATTCTCTTCTCTAAGACATCCTTGAAACACGAGCCTAAAAATCCCAATATCAGATATTTGCTCAGAAAGCCGAAAATTCCTTCCCGAAAGGCTGCCTCGCAAAGCCCCACCAGCATTAACTTGTGAAATATGATGGGAGATCTGCTTCAATGACAAATCGGACAAAAAAGAATATTTCTTCGATGGGATCACTTTACTAAAAAAAGATGCTGGGTTCATTGGGTCACTCCTAATGATAGTTCAGCCTCAATAAAAGCAAGGGTTGTTCCACTCTTGATTGAATTTGCAAAATTCTTTTTGGTAAATTTTGAGAACCGTAAGGGCCTATGTTTGCATCAAGCCTATCTAGAGCGCGATCTAAATCGGGCTAGGGACAGCTAGCAGCGATTGAAAACAGGGATCTTACAATATCCTCATAGAGCAAATAGAACACGTCTCTGGGAGGTTTTGCTATTTGATTGTAGCGGTATATGTCCTGAGTGTAGTTATAGCAGGCAAATTTCTTCCTTGTATAAGGTCGAGATCCGTCTATCCCACTGCTTCAACTTATAATAATATTCCAAGTCTAATCTTCAGACTTCTAATCTATAAAACTTTGAACTAAATGATGATGAATACAATAAAGAAAAGCTCCAGATCAACTGGAGCTTTTGGGGAGGGAACATTGCGGATACTGAGGATATTGACTAGAGCTTTACACCAAAGCCTATCGTGGTATTACTAAAATCTACAGAGGTATCTAAGTCTAGATTAGTTTCTGCGATTCGCCCCTCGACGACTTGAATCACGCGTCCTTGCTCGTCGATTTCGCTTTTCACCTCTCTTGTTTTGCCAAACAAGAATTTTTTGATGACTTTATTCTCTATCTCCAGGAAGAATCTCGGGCTTATCTTAATCTTAACACCTATACCGAGGGCATACTCCAGCCCTTCTTCAATTTCAAAAATACTCGAAGATACCAAGCCAGTTTTTTTAACCTGGGCTACTTCCATGATTCCATAAGGATAAATCCGCTTGGCCATCTTCTTGAATGTGTATGATAGCCCACCAGATAGTTCATAATCTGTAAACTGGTTCGTTAGTTCTGAACTCGTTAAGCTTGTCTTTAATACGCTAGCTCCCACAAAGGCTGTCCAATGGTGGGCAAACTCGATATTCAATCGACCACCAAGGCCAATTTTTGATTGTTGATTGAATGCAAACGGATTCTCGCCAATCTCCTCTGTAGCTGGCTCACCACCTTCTTCTTCAACAAACTTTTCAGCCGACTTATTTTCAAAGATGATTCTTAATAGGCTGAGTTCGTATTCACTTCCATGATGACCATGATGACCATGATGACCATGATGACCATGATGACCATGATGACCATGATGACTCTGATGTTGACTATGCTTCTTATGCTTCCCATGTCTTTTGTGCTTCTCTCGAATGAAGGCTTGAGCATCGATTAAGCCTCCTAATAAAAATAAGATGCAACTTATCACTAGCATTGGTTTCATCTGAATCGCCCTTTGATTTAAACTCAGGTTGCAGGTGTATAGTGAGCAAGATGAATGCCACGAATAACCTAGCGAATCAGGACTCACATTTTCGAAAGAATCTTATTTACTTAGTTAATCCCACAGATCGAAGAGTCGCTTCAAGAATGGTTTGCACCTTATGATGAATTTTAACGTAGACTGCAACAGAAGATGAAGATTACAGAGCTTCTTGTGTGTTGCGATACACACATGTCATATGGTGACTTATCAGTATTGTTAGAAGAAAGGTAATGAGCTGGATTCGCACGAAATTTCGGATAAGACACTTCACTAGTGACTGATGTCGCGAGATAATTTTCCTTTAGGTAATAGATGAAGGCGGTGCTCATATATCTGATGAAAGTACCGAGTAGTATGAAAGACTTCTAAAATTTTGGAAATCCTATGACCCGAACTATTTCGGAAAACTGGAACCTGAATCTCATTAACGATACAAAAATGCAGATTCGATCTGAATTGGAAAAAATTTCAGAAGACCACGGCTGTCAGCTAAGACAAGACTATATTGACCAAAGAATCTCTGAGTTGGAAGAAAGTCAAACTGCAGGGGACTACCTAAAAATATTCGTTTACTTGATGTCCTCCCTTGTGTTGCACGAAAGATACGACCACCTCCCACCAACCCGGATAAATCAAACAATCAAGTACTTAAATAACCTTCTTAGAGCATCTGGAGTGAAGCCAGGTAACTCGATCAAAGCCCTTTTACTAGCAGAAATAGAAATCGTAAGAAGTCAGATATATCGACGAATGGGCCAGCACTGGCATGCTGCCTGGCATCAGCAACTTGCTATGAACGTCGCTGGAAAAAACTCTCCAGGTGGTGAGGGCTATCAAGTATATTCAATGGCGAACCGTGCGTTTCGCTTGGGTTACGGCTGGATCGCATTGCGAGACTTTCAAATTGCTGAAAATATGGGAATCACTGGCCACCTTAAAATGCAATGTTTTATGAACCAAATTCGGGTTCTGCGACTCATGGGACGGATAGGTGAATCAGAAAAACTTTCCACTAAAGTATCTGAGGAAGAAGATACTTCCGATGGATTTGAAATTGAATTGGAATGGGAGAGAATCTGTAGGGAATTGACCAGCTCTGGCAATGCCAATGAAATGCTCGCTAGCATCCGAAAAGGAAAAAACCACGATCAACCGATCTACCAACTAGAGTGCTGCCTGTGGATCATGGCCCATCAAAGCAAGAAGCTTCTGGATCGGATGCCAAAACTAAGCCAGCTTAAACGAAAAAAAAGCATGAGATTAGGTAAACTTGATACCTTGTATAAAAGTGTGATTGTTCTACAATCTTGCTATGATTATGAACTACCCTTAAATAAGAGAATTGAGGATCTTGGAGATACTTTGGCAAATAGCCAACTTCTTTTCAACATAGACAAGCAACTACTACTTTGGGCAGGAGCCTGCCGCTGGCTCTTACGAAGCAAATCGTATGCACTTGCTCAACTCGCCTTCGCAGAATATCAATCATCGTGTATGAGACTAGTTGGAGGAGAGTACCGGGACGTTCTCGGAGTCTTGTCAGACATTGCTGACAGCACTTTCGAAGGCAAAAGCAAAACCTAATTTTTCTTGGACTACAGATTGCAGCGATTTTGCTACTAGTGCTTAGTCACATTGAATCCTCGGCGTTGTTGTCTTCGTCTCTCAATCGTCGCTGTACGGGAGTACTATCTCCTCAATCATTCCTCGACGCCTAGCCGAGAATCCAATGTGACTAAGCACTAGTATCTGTCTAGCCTTTAGCGCAATCTACATCTGACTTCACCAACTCAATTATTTCATTTGTTACTATTACTTACAGAAGTCTTGAAATTTCCAACCTCCCTATTTTTCCTAGAAACTCTTCGATACATATAAATCTCCTTTAATAACTAGATGTTACCCCATAAAGCAGCGTAAACTCTTATTTTTATTGAAAGTTCTTGGCCAAACCAAGCCCCACTCGCACCTTGACCCTTATAGTGTATCGCCCAAAAATCATGTGGCAATTCGAAGAGATCTCCCCTGGAGCCTATATTGCTTGGCTTAATATAAATGAGTTTGAGATATTAACATGTCCTACAAATGGGGAGGAGACGCATTGAAGACACTAGCACTGAAATCTTTTGGTTTGGGAATTATAGTATTTTCCATTCAAATAGGCTGTATGGATAAAAATTTGGGCGTTTCGAGCGACCCTTCCAAAAGTTATAGTGATATTGATCGTCCTAGTGAAGAATCAGAGGGAATTCCAGGATACTTTGCACAATGTCAGTATGTTTCATTGCCTACTCAACAATCTGCAGCAGCTACAGTTCACTGTAAAGTAGATCATAAGCAGTTAACTGCCGAGGAGATTCGCAGCAAGAAGTATAAATGGATTGTGGACACCGATGACTCTTTGATAGTCAAATCAGAAGAACTTCCACTAAGCGACTCGTTTCAGCAAAAGATTTCATTCCAGGGCGACAACCCCGAGACCATCTTGGATTTGCTCGATGGAACTCAATTGTCAGTCTACGGCTCTAATGGAGACTTGCTGGTTTCTCCTGTGGCTCTAAATCGTGCTGCGTCTAATAGCCCTCGGGTTCTGGGACAGAATGCTCAAACATTTTCCTTGATTGATGTACCATTGACAATCGAGTCGAGGGCTACCAAAGAGTGCGCATCTTTAGGTGACGACGATTTAGCTGGGATTCTACTACCCGTTGCCTGTCAGGCAGCTGTCATCGACCGCTTTCAATTTAATAAAATCGAAGGGCTCAATAAGAAGCTCAACCTTGTCTATGTTGATTCAAACGCTTGTCAGGTTCAAACTGAAGTAACTGTATCTGATACAACCTTCCTGGCTTTACAGGAGGCTGACTGCCAAGCTGCAGGTGCAAATAGTGAGCTATCAATCGAGTCGTCAGGAGAGGTTGGTTCTTGGCTAATAAAGTCTCGCGATGGTCTTTGTTTGACAGCTATCGAAATTAATGGCAACAATTTGTTAAGTTTCGAACTTTGCAACAACACGATATCCCAAGCTTTTAGTATCACGGCAATGAGTGGTACTGAGTAACTGATCTTCCCTATATTAGGCACTAGCCATATGGCTAGTGCCTAATATAGCCACCGATATCCAAGACAAGTCTGAACCCTCTAGTGGGATACTTGGTCTTGCTTACTAAGGAGAATATCAATCCACTCAAAAAATTCATCGTCAAAGGATTCCGTAAAGCTTCGAATAATCTCTCCATAAGGGGTATAATGGGGAACTGGCTCGATATCTTTACTACTTTGACCACAGGTCCAGACCCAAAATCCCTTGCCACGTTCACTATCATCGTACCGCCATAACCAATTATTTTCGATAGCTACTGTCTTTTGACGCCAACCCCAATTGAAAGGACAAATTTCGTCTGATACCGGATATTTTGGCGAGCGTAGCGTAGGAAGAAGGTCTATTTCAATACTCTCTCTATGACGCTCGAACATAAATCTGGTTGCCAAGTACCCCCAATGATAGATTCTGTCAGTATCACCATTTGAATACGTTGTTTGAAATAAGTCCCCCAGTGAATACGTCTTATCAGAGGCTAGTTCCAAGGCCTCAGGGTTTTGATTACCTTTTGAGAGATACTCTGCCAAGCCTTCGGTCCACCATACAACGTTCGCAGGCTGATCACTAAAACTACCCCATAGATTATACCGAGCATCCAAATAGTGAATGTACTCATGCTCTAGATTCCAAATTGCAAAGTCTGGCAGCCAGGTGGCTTGATAGGCGATAAAGCGGGCCTGATTACTCCTATCAAAAGGATCTCCTTCTAAATACATCCCGCCGTTGTCCGTATTGATATTAAAGAGGAGAGCGCCGTAGAGTCGATAATCTTTCGGAGATTTAAAAACCACAACCTCCAGATCATTATTATAGTCATTCTGTACAGGGTTAGGGCTTTTAAACCGGGCGTCAAACACTAGCTTCTCTTTCTCCAATTGCGTACATGTTTGCTTCATATTTTTCAGATCTAAGGGCGGTTGGAACCGAACTTTGACCGAATCGCTACATTTAAAGCTCTCAGAAAGAATCTCCGATTCCAGATCAAAGTCACAAACATCTCCATAGTCTGCACAATTCTGTGAATCGTACTGACGAACCATATTTTGTGCATTGAGCCAACCTAGAGACCCTTGTCCGCCAAAACTATAGCTAGTAAGTACTTCTTTAAGTGCTGGTCGAACGATATTCGCAATAACGCCATGAAACTTTAGAAGTCGACCAAGCTCATTTACCGCGTCTGCCCAATGATACTCTCGGCTCCTACCAACCAACCATACCCCTTCATGAAGAACAAAGTCTCTAAGATTGAAAATGATTGCTGGGTCTTTAAGGAGCAAACGTTCGAATTTCGACTCCTCAAAGTTCACTGAGTAGAAGTACTGTGTTAGTAGCTGAGTAACTCCCCTTTCTTCATAGGGAACAACACCCTTATCACTATGATCTACTGTTCGAGCATAGCCTAGCAAAGCTTCACTAATTCTAGGCATGAATTGCAGACGATCCGTCTGGGAACTATTTAATAGGACTAAAATCTCATAACGTAGCATGAAGTTTCGCGATGATTCACCAGTAAACTTGATGAAATGGCTTCCTTTAAAGTACCCATCAAATAATTGTAGCAACTCTGACATGTAATCATCTGTAAACTTTCTTTGACTCCCTGCGGATGATTCGGACCAATGAGCAGCTCTCAAATAGGACACTAGCTTTTCTACCTCCACTGCTCCTGACTCGTCGGTACCATCAAAGCTTATGAGATATTGGTTGATAGCTTCAACAATCGTTTGAAGTTTTTTATCGGTGAAATGTCCCGAACCAACTAAGCTGGCGTCATACAATCCGTAGATACAGGATTTGAGATCACCCTTTACTACTTTATCGACCAAACTGTCTCCATGTAGGTCGAGTAGTTCCTTTGGATCTGAACAAGGTATGGGCTTAGTTGATATGGAGTAAGTGGTAGCCTCAGATAGAACTACCCGGTTAGGCTTATTTTTCATCAAGAAATATCTGTAGGTACTCCTTTCCGCTCTTGATCGATCATCTACTTGGTACGGGGATAACTGTCGAATTGGATTTATTGCTTTTGGAGGCAGGGTATCGATTGAAGAATTAGAATTCAAAGCAGGTAACTCACCTGGAAAAGCTGTCAGTAAACTGACTGCCGCCATAATAACTATTCTCATTTTTATAATCCTAGTGGTATTGAGGGTTCGAATAGCTAATAACACAGGAAATAAGACAAAACATATTGAACAAAGCTATATTTAGGTTGACTTAACTAAACCCAATGATTCTTAGAGGCGGTCGGGGGAGGAGGGAGAAAGACACATGACCTGAACCCCCATCAGGCCATGCTATCCGAGCGGATGAGCATAGGAATTTCTTAGAGCTAGATTATCTAACTGAGCTTGTCACCAACATCAGCCAAGCTAGAAGCTCATAGATCGTCTAAAAAGCCGTTTCTCTCCTGATAAATCACATCGACTTGATCTCCATACATTGATTGTGCTTTCATCCTGGCCATGCTTTCATCTGCCTCGTCGGGGCTTACAAACCAGCAATACCCATAGAAGAATACTTCCGTCAGATAGCATAGATTGGAATCATTGTCATTTGCGTCAGATGTGATAAAGGTTTCAGTGCTCCCAACGCTCCGAAGGGACATACTGTAGCTTTTCCGTGGTGTCTTAAGAAATACCCGATAGTCAACTATCTGCTGATCCTCATTCACTAGTTTAGTGAAGCTTCGATCATCTGAATAAAAACTTACTTCAATGGAGGTTCCAGCTGCAATGGGTATATCTGGCGACTCCATATCGCGGTGGTTCACATTCATACGCCCTGAAATCAATCGATATGATCGACCGTTCGCAATTGCAACAGAGTTTCTATGGGAGATAAACACCGTCGACTGGCTGTTGTTTTTAAAAACGAAGTGATTGGGCTTTGCTGTTTCGGACACGTCTATAAATCTAGGAACTTTGTACGGTTGAAACAAGCTATCGTGTACACCTACGACTTTCCATTTGTAAGTGAGACACCCCTGTAGTGATAGTGCGCTTATGATTAGAACGATCCATCGGCTTAACATAATTTCTCCTTGCTGTGATTAACCTTCTCTCTCTAAAAGCAAATTTAAGACCATATAATGCGATGTAGCATTTAACTCATAAGCAGCTGCTTTTCGTAGGATGAAGTCGCTGACTCTGTAGTCTTTAGAAGTGATCTATGAGTGGATCAGATATAGAATATTTTCAATTTTGAGCGTATTTCGCTCAAATTTATAGAATTAGTAGAGTATCATTGTATAGATTCGTAATATGTCCATCGCAGCATAGAGAAAATGATCCATGTCGATACATGTCTCGAAATCTACTATGAAATTCGATGATTTGATTCGTTCAATCAAGTTTATCGTTAAAATAACAAGATATCAGCCTGCTCTGCAAAGAGTAGGCTGATATACCAACACCAAATACACTGAGGGATTGCCTTACGGCATCAATAGGTTTCTTGAGTAGACGAGTATAGGTTGCGAGATTAGACTACTATCCTTGTTCTCACTGGCAGTATAAAAGTCTCTTCCATCTCGACTATATGATATAGCTTCACCATTAAACTCAAAAGCTAGGTTGATAATTATAGGATTCCTTGATAAGGCCAATGCTACTGGTTCTCCATTCTGGATCGTATAAAGAAAAGCTTGAGTCTCATCTCTTATAATAATCTCATTACGCAGAGGCGATATATCGGCTGCTGAAGGCACCCTTGTCCAATTACCACTAGCTATAGCCTGTCTCAGAGGAACACTATCAGATGCCAAAATATCAGATCCTAAAGCAACGTATAGCTCAGGTGCTCCCTTTCTAAAAAGATAGACATCGCCATTTGATGGGTCCACAAATAGCGACTCAAAGTCATAGACTTCGCCGCTGTTGTAATTCAGTGTAATCCTTCTTACATTACGACTACTTACTACTTGGCCTAGATTCGCTGTGTTAATCAATGGTTCTTCAATAATGTAGATAAATACTTGACCTGGATTTTTTCCTCCATCACCTATGTCGCCTAGATATATAAAAGGCTTCTGTAGCTGAACCGAGTAGTAGGTGTCAATATCTTCCCAATCTAGGTTGGAAATAGTATCCGAGTTTAAAGTAGCCAGTAGCTCTCCCTTTAGATTCAAAGCAAAAAGGCTTGTTGAAGGGCCAGAGTCATTATGAACCCAAACCATTCCGTCCGAGAAGTAGCTACTTGTCATTCCTGACAGCTCATCGATGCTTGGATCAACGAGAAAACAGCTGTTGCCTGCGCTTTGATTATCGTCATCGTCCCTAATTGTTCGCAATGTCCCATCCTTCAAAATGCAAGATGCTTCAAGAAAATCAAGTGGCCATCCTGCAGCATCAATGCTAACAGGCGGCATGGTTGTAGGCTGGCTTTGAGGATTACGCACCTCGGGAGCCCCTTCAACCCTTTGGGGTTCGCCTGTTCTTTTTGATGTGTCTTTGTTTGTAAAACTGGCGTTGGAACACGCATTGAGTAAACTTATACAAACAAAAAATATTTTCTCTTTCATCAAACACCTCGACTAGGTTGATATATATCTGCTTGTTTGCCCTCGACATCACTCTTCTCAATATTGTCTCTAGTGCTTAGTCACATTGAATTCTCGGCGTTGTTGTCTTCGTCTCTCAATCGTCGCTGTACGGGAGTACTATCTCCTCAATCATTCCTCGACGCCTAGCCGAGAATTCAATGTGACTAAGCACTAGTTTATGATTACTTGACCGAACTCATCCTGACCGCTCGCAAAATTGAGGATGGCGAGATCACATGATTCTACGAATGCAACCTGAGGAGCCTTAAAAAGAAGTCTTGTGCCTAATGATACGTTGGGCACGACGACTTCAAACGTTACACTGGAGGACTGACCGATATCTCGAAAGCCAGCATCCACACACCCGATCTTTTCATTTTTCACGTTTTCGTCATTGGCATTGACTTGCAAATAGCCATACACAAAGAATGTTTGACAATCCGAACATGTTTGATCTGATAGCTCACCTTCAATGCTCCAATCAAATGAAACCTGAAGTACATCGTCTTGACTCGCGATGCTGATTTTTGAACTATCCCTATTAGATCCAGAGATCAAAAAGTTAGAAAATACAACTCCTGCTCGCCGATATACAAGGTCGGCACCTATTGGGATACAGCCGCCGTCAAACATTAAAGAATCGCTACAAGGCAAGAGTGGCTGTTCTTGGATATCTCCAATTCTCACCTTGAATGGAGCACTTGAAGGATCTAAGTCTTCAATGTCAGATAAAATGATAAATCCATCTTTGAGATCCTCAACTTGTAAATTTGTAAACCAGAGGCGAACTTCTGAGAGTGACTTATTGATATTATCTTGAAAATCCACCCCATTCACTACCTCACCATATTGGTCAATCACCAACCACTCCAAATGATTGGGAACTGAAGATACCTGCCCAGATTCTCCTTCAATGCTACACGACGAGAGCTTACCTTCACTGGTCTTCAGACGCCACTCACAGCGAAGGTAAGCACCCGCTACAGGTTGTGGAATAGATGCTTCTTCACTTTCAGTTTCTAACTCAACTGGTTTTTGATTAGTCTGATTTTCCTCAAAATTTCCATCTGATATAACAGCGGTTGAACAACTCAGCACCATGAGATAGATAGCCATAAAGATTGCGTGATCTACTTTCATATGATCCCTTTCTCTTGAGATATTTAGGTCCTGGAGACTAATACGCCTAAGAACAGATTTCTAAATCTCCAGGAGTATTGTCAAATACTCTATTCTCTCTGATCATTTCCTCTAGTAGAAAGATAAATCACTATGCAATTCCACTTCAATGGGTCCTAGTACTTTTCACTTAAGCCTTTCTATCCTAGTTGGTGCATCTTTCACCGTAAAAACCGCTTCTATATTACTATTCATTGACCCCATCGATTCAATGATAGCCAACAGAGCAGCGATCATACATGCTCCTGCAATCCCAACAACAGCCATGACTCGTTTGTTCGCCAATCGATTTTGTTCCATTAGGTTTCTTTCAAACATCGTAAATGGCGATGGCTCTACACTCTGTCTTCTCTTTGTTCTTTCCATCATTTATATCCTTTTCAAAGGCTCCTACTTGAGACACGTCTCAAGTAGGAGCGAAACCAATGGAGTGCCCATCATGGCGCTGCATCCCGCTCTAAGGCAGGGGAGTCCATTCTCATACTCCTTCTAAGCTAATCTCGCAGGTAGTGGCGATCTGAATTCAAATGCCATCAATCTACAGACTCGAAACAAGAATGATCTAACTGTTGTAAAGTACATCTCCATCTTCGTGTAGTGAGATGCGATGTGCCCTATGATTTGAGACTCATTTTTCTCCATGTCAGGAGAGAAACCACAACTGGATAGGCTGTGAAGGCTATTCAATACCTCTTCCTCCTCCTGACTGAGGGTAATCTTTGCCTTCTTCGCGTAGCTGACCACTGACTCATGCCGAGACCTAAACTTTTTCAATGACTTCTTGCCATTTTTTTCTTTGATAATCTTCGCCTTGACAATACTCTCTGCAGAGATATTTAATAACAAAAGACTCGATAGAATAACATCTGCTGTGTAGACTCCAAGAAAACCATTTTCTTTCTCGAGAACATGACTATAGGTATCAACGGACTCCTGCATGGAGTCAAATAGCCTCTCTGCTGCAGCATTCAGTGCTAGGCTCCTAGCGATCCATTTTCGCTCCAAACCATGATCATTCTTTCGATCAATATTTGACATCTTATCGTTTCCTTTCTTTTGGTTTCCATCGATCTAAAGCTTATAGTGCCTGCCTAAAGGCATTAATGGCATTGACAGCATTGCCAGTATTTGTATCGATAATCTCTTCCTGGAGGTCTAGGCAACCAAGCGGCTGATATGGCGTCAAATCAAGAGTCTGATTGTTGCTGACTTGATCAGCTGAAAAGGTTCTACCATTGATTACAAGCGAGTTTAGATTGCCAGTAGCGTTATTCGGTGAAATCGTTAGTTGCCCTGTTTGTGCAATACTCTGGCTGCAAGCTGCTACAGAGACGAAGCTAATCTGCCTCGTTTGAACACCCTGATTGACATTTGACGTTACTGTGAACCTAAAAACATTCTCAATATGAAACGCCTGACTTCCGTTCAAGCTGCATCGCAAGATAGACGCTCCTGTATTTTTGCTTTGATTGAACCCGTAAAGTCTGCGACATCCGGAGAACGCTGAATTCGAAGATTCTGCAGTTGGCGATAGCCAAAATCCAGAATTTAGAAGAGGAACGGGAGTATTAACTCCTTGATTATTCCCATTTGTTGATGGGCAATAGGGAAGCATTCCCGAAGTGGTTCTCATACAAGGGGGGCTATTCGCCGCTTGAGCTTGGCTACCATTTGAATCGATACACGAGGACACCCAACTGTTGTTCAGCTGAACACACGATAGCTGAGCGGTCGAGACCACCACTGTATTTTGCTGGAGAGTATTGTTACATGATGGAACAATATCACCGGTGGTATCCTGGATACACTGTGGCATCGTGAAGCAAACCCGATTATTGATATCTGTAGATGAGCAGACCTGGTTTCCTATGGCTATAAAATCTGATTGACTATTATTGGGATTATTGTTCGTAGGACTTCCTTGATTGCAAGCACTTGTTTGCAAAAGTATTAAACTGGCTGTCATTATTAGATATCTCATTTTTCTCTCCAAACTTAGGAAACAGCATTTTTCCAGTGGTTTATGCTTATGCACTTTGATCAATCTAGTTCATTGATGACAAGTTGATGAAGATACATTTGCTAGATGAAATAGAGCAAGAGGAGGGCCATACCTGAATTTTCTCGGATTTCCAAAAATGTCTCTTATTTA
This sequence comes from Pseudobacteriovorax antillogorgiicola, assembly GCF_900177345.1. Lineage (NCBI taxonomy): Bacteria > Pseudomonadati > Bdellovibrionota > Oligoflexia > Oligoflexales > Pseudobacteriovoracaceae > Pseudobacteriovorax > Pseudobacteriovorax antillogorgiicola. The sequence continues at coordinate 95,659 of NZ_FWZT01000002.1, read as the reverse complement.
GATCACAAGCTGTGATGAAGGCCAACGATCAATCCGGACACAGTAATTTTTGAGTTTTGACGCGATTGAGAGCTTTATCTAGATAAGACTCAACTTTGTATTTGTAAGACAATTAGTCATGTCATTCAGAAGAGTAGCGCAATGCCTTATGAGGTATATATCGCTGATTATATTTGGTAATTTGGGAATATAAAGTAAGCAAGGTTAGCAATCAGAATCTTGTAGTTGGTATTTTCCAAGTAGTCCTTTGGGATCTGGGAACTTTACCATCAGGCATAAATACATCTGCAGAATCTATTCCCATTTGGAGCATGATATTTGTATATAAACCTTCAGAGCTCTCAAATCAAGAACAACGCTTCCCTGAAGTCAGACTCACTCTCAAAATTCTTTCTTTAGATTTCGATAATTATAGTCACGATGTAAGATAGTAGGTGCCAATACTGCAATGTCGCATATCTTAGCAAGCTTTTCCCTAGCTCATTGCATACTTTAGTTTTGATACGACATCCATCTGATTTAGAGGTTATTAGTTCGTCTACATTCCCGAACATCGAGAATTATCTTTGAATGGGCCCTTATGTGGGGAATTTATGCCAGAATGCAATTCTCCATAGAGTTGGCAACCAAATTGCTTGATGCCTTGTAACGGCATAATATGGAGAAAGAGCTATGCATAAGTTAATCGTAGTAAACCTCACAGCACTTCTCTTGGGAAGTAGCTTGGTGGCTTGCTCGGATCAGGTTACTCAGAATAGACCTTCTACTGCAGAGGAATCAGGATCGGAATCGCAAGGTGAGTTGGAAAATAAAGAGGCTAATCGAATTGACAATTTACTCGACCGTGAGGGTAATAATCCCAATGAGTCTGCTGTCGATTCTGGAACAGAGAATTTCGAAACTCCTCCTCAAGTTCTTGCGAATACGCCAGAAGACATTTCGAAAGCTCTCGAAATGACCTTATTGACCATCGACGGCGTCATCGCCAAATCAAGTGGAGATCTTGTCGAATTTTTGCAAACCACCCGCGAAAGTGTTGAGCTTCTTAAAGAGGAATATGACCTTAACGTATCAGGTATGGGATCAACAGCTGATTCAGTGCCTTAGTACTCAGGATATCCAATTTGAAATTTTTAAAGGAGGAGGATGGAACCTCATCAAAGATCAGGGCTTTCATAGGGCCCTAAAAAACCTCTCAAAGCGTGCAAGAGCCTCTTTACACCTAGCTGTAAAGAGGCTCAAGTTTTTTAATTGAATTGCAAGAGGCTCACCATATTTGGAGACCTTTTTGCTTCAAAGATAACGGAAAAAAAATGCTATAAATCACTCCGAGGAGAAATTGATGATTCGAATGATGTTGATAAATCTGGCGATGCTATCGATGCTATTCATTGGTGGTTGCTCTGATGCACGTGCTTTCCTTAACAAAACATCAACTTCAAAGACTGAGAAACATCCAAGAAGTCTACAAACTAGCCGAAAACATAGTACCAAACCTCATAAGAGAAAAAATAAAAGGAAAAGAACAAGCCATAAGCGCAAATTCCATTCTGAAATTGGAAAGAAGAGAGATATATCTAAATCACACTAAAATTGGCCACGAGGAGCATAACATGACCTTTCTTATTGTTCTTTTGATCCACAGATATACGAAGAATCAAGGTAATTCCAAAGAAAGACCTATGTTACCCGAATACGTATATAATAGACTTCATTTTCAAAGTATTTTGGAGATGAAGCTCTTTTAGTAGTATCAAGAGTGGCAACATTGGTATCTGCTTCACGAGAAAGATCAGATGTTGCTACCCCCTTAACAGTCCTTTCAAGCTTTCACCAATCCTAGTTAATCATTAATTACCATACATTGCAGAACCATTGTAGAATTATGCTGCGGCATAATCCGTGTTACAGTCATTCCACACAGTTTTTCTTCTAGTTTCACCTAGATATTCTCTGGCATCTGAGAATCGAATCATAATCGTTCAATCACTGTTATTTCACTCGGCAATCTGTTAGCGAAAAGTGTAGTCATTACAAGCACCACGTGGAATTCAAGGTTGTCGTTCTCTGGCCCAGACCTTGCTTAATATTTGGGGAAGGGACACATAACATCATCGATAAGACATAAGGAATGGCACAATGCATAAGAACCTCTCAAATCTAACAAAGACAATCATTATCATGCTGGCTCAATTGCTGGTATTCTTCCAGTCTTACTCTCTATTCAGTCAGGCAAATATTGACCTTGGCGGTTTAGGCCTTTCTAGTTTAATCAGTAACCCTGAAAGCAGTGTGCTTATATTGCTCAACATCTCGCTCCTACTTTCCGCTACGGGTGGGCTTTTTTTGAAGAAGTCTTGGCTATACGGAGTCAATGCTGCCCTGTCCGTCTTGCTACTTTTAAGCAATTCTATCGAACTAGGCTCAGTTTTGCTAAGCTATCAATTCGCTTCCAGCTCAATACTACTCATGGTATCTTCATCCTTGGTTTACTGGTTGGCGAAGCCAAATAACTTTGAAGATGGCTGGGTTAGTACTCAAAAGAACTACGTTTTATTCCTCGCCGTATTGTTCACCTTTCAGGGTGTTGAGCTTCTCATGCAGACTTTTATGACATTTGCTGGTGGTTTCGAACTCGAACTCGGAAGCCTCATGAGTCTAGGGTCAATGGATGACTTGCTTATTTTCGGCTTGGTGGGGTCAATTTCTATTATCACAGGCTTCTATACTCTACTCAATGGCAAATCAGTAGCAAAGCGGTACCTAGCTCTTTGGTTGATCATTCACATGACTGCTAGTTTTAGCCTTGTGAGTGTCGAGTTGCTAGGTATTCTATGCTTGATATTACCTGCCGCGATTCTGGCAGTAGAGTCAGTTCGATACATTGTGCAACCTCGCCTAGAGAACCGAAGGTTGAACAACATATTGCTTGATTCTAGCTCCAGTGTGAGAGCTGTTCTCGACTAAAGCCTTATCCAGTACTTAGAGTTTCATATCTCTAGTATCCCTACTTTGAATGTACCCTCTTCGCCTCAGCCCGACTTAATCGGGACTGAGGCACCTCGATTCTTTTAATTAATTCCGATCATGTTATTCCCCAAGTCAGAAGCACAGCTAAAAGCTGAACCATTATCGCTCATTAAATATAGTAATTCGGATGGCAAATCTTACTCAAAAAGAACTCAACTTTCATACCCGGATATCCGTAAAGAAGTTTCGTCTTCATCAGTATTGACTAACTCACTTAAGTTACCCGATTAACGAGAGTTACAAACCATGACGATACGATTTCACCGCAATATACTGCTATTACTTACTTTCATTCTGTCTTGGCAATCCCATGGATGTCGAGACGCAGGCAGCAGCTTCAATCAGAGTACAAGGCCAAGTGAAGAGTCCGAAGGGGTTCCGGGTTATCTGATTCATTGCTCGGACAAGCTAGTCGAGAAAGATAGTTTTTTTGAAGGCGAAGCTCAATGTAAAGTTGCATCAACAGGTATACCAGACGAAATAGTTCGCTCAAAAGGCTACCAATGGAGAGGCACCATTTCAGATTCGACAATCGAAATCGTATCTCAGGAGCTTTCAGCGAGCTCGATCTTTCATCATAGTTTTGTTTTAAAGTCTAAAGATGAAGCTGCGATCAAAGAGGCTTTGAAAACGATGAAAATCGCTGTTTCAGAGCCAGTGACAGAGGTTGTGATCGCGACAGCAATTTTAGGCGATGTTTCAGATTCACAGGCCATTATCAAGCTACCGCAAGATGGGCTAGCTGTCCCTAGTGACCGCGTGCTAGCCATTCATTCAAAGTTGAATGACACCTGCCTTGGAGTAGACATTGGTGATGATCGCAAGGTCATCGCAGAACCGTGCACATCTTCAAGTCTTGCATTGGCATTTACCTTTAGGAAGTACTCAACGGTGAGCGAAGTCTATCATATTGAAGTCGATGGCAGCAGCTTCTGTTTGAGAGAGGAATTGGTTGACACGAATGGAATCATTAGCCCAACTCTCTCTGCAACAAGTTGCGTCGCAGCAGATCCCGATGAAGACTTCTCACTCGTTCGCCAGGGCGATGATATTTGGCTCATTAAAGATCGAAATGGCTTGTGTTTGGGAATTGACTCAGAAGATGACGGTAGATTTTCAATCAGGTTTGATACCTGCGGTGATAGTAGCTCTCAACAGTTCTATTTCACCGACACCTTAAATTTTTAAGAACCGGAGAGCCTGTGTCGCTCTCCGCTTAAAAATAGATCTCCTTAGGCTGATAATTGTTGCTCTGATGCGATTGTTTTCACTTTCATGCGGCCTCGCACTCGATTGATGAAGATAATTAGACCACCAAATCCTAGGAAGCTGAAAATTCCATAAAGTACAGGAGTTGTGCTCTCAAGGAGCATGAAGCAGAGACCCATTATAATGGTAGGGACCAATGCACCCGCCGCCAAGAACAGCGGATTTACAGCCCTATTTGGAAAGAACTTACCTAGAATAGACTGCCCCGCTGGGTTCGGAGCATTGGCAATCACAGTCAAACCACCACCACTAACGGCACCCGCAACAACAGCATATTTAAGCGCTGGTGAAAAGCCTTCAACCAAAGTCGAGAGATACGTAATGGCAGCGTTATCATTAAATGCAGTTAAGGCTGTCGCGATCAACATCAACGGAATTTCTGTTAGGCTTGAGAGAACTGGCGATATCCACCAGCCTTGGACGCCTCCATGATTCACCAATCCAGCCAAAAAGAAACCTACGAGCACAGCAGTCTTCAGCTCAAGTTTCGATTGATATTGAGCCGTAATTTGAGTGAAACCAAGAAAGAAGAGAAAACCTCCCAAAAACATGGCAGGATAGTGAGCGTTGACCACTGTCCAAACCATAAAAAGGACATGGACAAGAGTTATCCAAAAGGGAACCTTCGATAAATCCTCCTGCGATTCGCCTTGGCTCAATTGATCACGTTTTTCAGCCAGCCTAGCTAGCTCTCGCCTGAAGTATAGGTAGAAGAGAGTATTCGCAATAACGATTCCGACTGCTGCCTTCCAGCCGAAGTTCACGAGCATGAATGTCGTTGACCAATCCCATGGCTGAGCAACCATAAGAACCGGTGGAGCCGCGAAATTGCTAAGGGTTCCACCAACAGATACGTTAACAAATAGAAGGCCGAGTGTTGCATACTTAAACTTCGTGGATGGTTCTAGTTTGTAGAATTGCTTTACAAGAAGTAGGGCCGCGATTGTCATAGCAGCTGGTTCAGTAATAAACGAGCCTAACAAAGGAGCAACTGTAAGAATGACTCCCCACCAAGCTGCCGGGCTTCCCGCACCGATAAGCTGTGCCAGACGCTTCATGATGTTCTCTGAGAAGTTCAGAATTGGCTTAGTAGCAGCAATCGTCATGATTACAACCACAAACATGGGCTCTATATAGTTGACTGTATCGCTTACATAGTGAACCATCGTAGACCAGTCTTTAAAACCTGCGATGGCCCCCATAAGAACTAAGACCCAGATCCCGAAAATAGCTTCTACTTCGCCAAAAAAATGGAGAAACTGAGCTAGGATGGACTCACTATGCTCACCACTTTCTAAGCATCTCTGGGCATGTTCTTCTTCAATTTTATGAGACAGGCTCATAATCGAACCGGCCATAAATGTGTGAAATATTGCGCCTAGAAAGATTAGAAGAGCGACAACATTAAATGGATCTGCATCAATCCGAAAACCAAGTTTTTGAAATAGGCCCATGCCCTCGTCTTGGTAACTATTGAGCGGCTTGGGAAACGCTTCATGATGACCCTTAGTGTGATGGCTATCGGCTTCCGTTTCATGATTTTTTTCGTTAACATGCTCATTCAGAGCATCATTGCCTTGGGTTTTGTTGCTCTTTTGAGAAACACGAGTCTGCGTATTCTTAACAACAGTAGCAGCCTTACCATGTACCTCATTTTTTACTTTTTTCTTGTCATGGATTTTCTTTTCGACCCTCAAACGGTCTTCCTTAAGGTCGAAATTTTTGTTGGTTTCTTGCGCCTCTACAACGAGCTCTCCGTGAGCAAAATCGACAGTCGGAATTGGTGAATTTGCTTTAGCAGCTCCCATTAAGCAGGGAGTTAGTAGAAGCAGGCTTGAAACCATCAGTGTGATGGACACCATCGGTGATGAAAAAACTTTCAATCTGATCCCCTTTCAATTCTTGTAAGAGATTTAGCGAAATTGCAGTTCTCTTCATTGGCTTGCAACCCATGTTCCGTCACTAGAAAGCAGAAAATGGCGTAATTTAGTAGGTTTGTGACTCATCACCAAACACCGTTTGAGTTCATTCTATTTAGAACCCGATCTGAGATTGTTGGATGAGACTCATCAACAAGCAGGAATCAGTTAGTAAGTTAGTGTGAAAAAGTTAGAAGTGTTAGCTGAAGGTTGGACATAATTTCATGACAGCTGAAGACTCTTGAATTCATTGCCAGTTTAACGTTGAAGAAACTGCTCTAGGTTCAAAGGACCAACAAGGCCAAAGAGGATTTCCCCGTTCCTCATCTTCCCTATTAGGTATTTAATTTTAGGTGTTTATCGCTCACTTGCAAGATTGCCTATGCGACCTATAGCTGCAAGCTTCCAAACGAGACTTATACGTTTTAATTATAGGTATTTAGCCTAAGCCATCAACTAATGTGACCCTCATAATGAGAGTCTTAAGCCAGGTACTGGCTGAAATCTTTTTGGAAGTCCTAATAATCATAGGGCTAAAAACAGGTAAACCAGGCCTTCGTCTTGCATGATATGTGGCATGATATCAAAACCATCAAATTGGAGCCATCAAATGAAGTCGTCAATTTTTCAAGGAGCGTGCTGCGCGCTAGTCATCATGTCTTGCAGTGATAGTATAGAAGGTCAGAAGCTCCCCGCTAGTTCACCCACTGAAGGCGTTGAACGTCAGATAGCCGAAGAGCCAATCCAAGATAACATCGAACAAGGAGGTGGAGAGGTTACCGAGTCCGTTGGTGATGTTTCGAAGGTCGTCTTGAAAGATGAGGACGAAGCGATTATTCAGGAACGTTGTCAACCAGAAGACCCTACGAAAATATTCTCTGTGGAAGACAGTGGATTGGTGCAAGAATTGATTGTAGATTCAACATTTAGCTCTGTTGTTGTCAATGGTAGCCAGAACACTCTGAGCATCAACTTAAACTTCCCTCAAGCTCTACGTAGCTTTTGTGTCTGGGTCAATGGCAGTGAAAACATCATTAATGTCCAATCCAATCAAACGATCGATATGCTTTTTGTGGGAGTCAATGGTGGCGGTGATAACATAACTCTCGGAATCAAGCCAAGAGTCACCATCAACACTGTATTAAACTTTGTAAATGGCGACTCTATGATCAACCTCCAAGGCATCCCTGGCATCAGCGCGCTTGATTAACTGCTTCCGGCGCTGTTTTCGTAGGGAGACAGTTCGGGATGTCTCCCTAAGGTGCATTACAAAGCCTTTTCTGGCGTAAGCCCTGAACTTACTATGACTTAAAATGTAAGTATTAAACCTATAAACATTTGTTTAATTCTTACCGATAGGGCTTTTATCAAAGAGGAGACCTGTACATGAAATCAATAATCGGATTGAGCTTAATCGTTGCCTTCAGCCTTTCGTGCACCACTATCAGCAAAAAACCCAAGAAAAAGGGCAAGCTGAAATCTAGTAGTCACGTCGAGCGAATTCAAGAACTCTACGGTAAGTGATTACCTTATCGATCTTTCAGAAAACGCGTTCCAAAAATGATCTGCCACTTTCCCTACAGAGCCTTCGCGGCGTCGACAGAGAAATATGTCTACTGAGTCGTCTTGTTGCAAATGGGAAAGGTGAATCAATTCCCCTGCGTCAAGCAGGGGCTTGATATCATGTTCAGGCAACCGTCCCCAACCTAGTCCATTGCTGATAATCTCCAGTTTTGAAGGAGTATCGGTCACTCGCCAGATCAATGCTCCACGATGAACACCCTTTGAAACATCATCCTGGGGTAATGTGCTGCGCTGCACTATCTGAGGGTAGCCTAGTAGCTGGTCTACCGTTTGATCGGCCTTCGGTAAGGCAAGGAATGGATGTTGCCTTGCAATAACAAGCTGGAGCCTTACTTCATCTATCTTTTTCGATTCCAAGCTTTTATCATCTTGAAGATGCTCGAAGATAGCTAACTCCACTTGTCCCTCCTTGAGCATCCGCTCTCCACTCAGTATTTCTCGCTCAAGAATGATCTCTGTTTGAGGAAAGCGACTCATGAGATCTCGGATATGAGGATAAACATGAGTCAGGCCATAGATCCCCGAAACACTTATAGCAAGGCGAGTCTCGATTTGTGTTGAGATTTGCTGGCAAGCATTCAGGAACCGTTGATGCTGTTCAAGCAAGGGTCCACATGCTTTCAGAAACTGGCGACCCTGGGCAGTAAGCTGTGGGCGATATGCACTTCGATCGAGTAACGCAAAGCCCAATTGCTCCTCCAACTGCCCAATGGCATAGCGAACTGCTGACTTCGCTCGGTACAGTCGACGAGCAGACTGAGTGAAGCTTCCTTCCTCACTAAGTACTGAAAAACATTTGATTTGGTCGAGTGTAATGGCATTCATGTTTCAATATTAGCACATCTTGCACCTAATTTTGAGCTATAATTTATTCCATCTTTGGCGATACAGTAAGGGTGTACGGAGGTGCGCTCATGAAGCAAGACAGACGAACCTGGCTCTCGAAAATTGCTGCTGCTGTGGGACTCGTGGGAATCAGCCCCTACTTTCTAAGGAGATGGATGATGCCAAAGCCAGAAAAGCGAATTCACAAGATTATCGACCCAAAAGATAGGCATTGGGTGGGCAACGGCTTCTATGTGAGTACGATGTTCTCAGTTCATTCTGAGGACTATAGGTATCTCAGTCCGTTTATCATGCTCGATCACGCTGCCCCACGTTACTTCGCTCCAACGGAAGAAAAGCATGGGGTTGGTGAACACCCTCACCGAGGATTTGAAACTGTAACCTTTGCAATCAAAGGTGAGATCGATCACCGAGACTCCGGGGGTGGAGGCGGTACCATTGGAACAGGCGGCGTTCAGTGGATGACTGCGGGTGAAGGGGTTGTGCACGAAGAATTCCATTCTCGCCGTTTTGCAGAAAGTGGTGGTGAATTCGAGATGGTGCAGCTTTGGGTCAACTTACCCCAGCGCTATAAGATGACTAAACCAAGGTATCAATCCATCAACCGGGACCAGTTTCCGCATCTGAGCCATCAGGGGCAGGAGATCAAATTGATCGCTGGGACCTTTGCCGACAAACAAGGTCCTGCGCTAACCCATTCTCCTATCACTATGTTCGAAATCTTCGGAAAAAAACCAGGCAAACTAGAACTCGATTTCACCGAAAACTCCAATACAATCTTCATTCAGATTGCAGGTGAAGCCTCCATCGGCGAAAAATCAATCAAGCAAGGTCAGGCAGTTCTATTTCAAAGAACTGGTGCACGAGTGACCGTGAACATCGAAATTGGATCTCATATTTTAGTCCTCAATGGCGAGCCCATCGACGAGCCTATCGTAGCGTACGGACCTTTTGTGATGAACACCCGGGAAGAGATCGTACGGGCATTCCAAGATTTTCAGGCAGGTCAGATGGGACAACTCGTTCACGAGCAAGAAAGAAAGGAAACGTGACATGGGACGACTAGTTGACGGAAAATGGATCGAATCGAGTCTTATCACCAGCGATGAGGAAGGCTCTTTCAAACGCCAACCTAGAACATTTCTCGACACCATCGCAGCTGACCACTCTCGATTCCAAGTTGAAAGCGGTCGGTATCACCTCTACGTTTCGTACGCTTGTCCATGGGCCCACCGTACGTTAATTTTTCGTTCGCTCAAGGAACTTGAGAACCACATATCAGTGAGTGTCGTCCACCCTGATATGATGGAGCAAGGCTGGAGTTTTGCAAGCAACTTTCCTGGTGCTACAGGTGACGAATTGCATGGCTTCGATCAACTTTTCGAAGTCTATCAGAAAGCACAAAGGGACGTCTCAACATCGGTTACCGTACCAATTCTGTGGGACAAGAAGCTCGATACCATAGTCAATAACGAATCATCGCAGATCATTAGGATTTTCAATTCGGCGTTCAATGAACTTACAGGCAATTCCGTCGATTTCTATCCCGAAGCACTGCGATCCGAAATCGATAGCTGGAATGAAGAGATCTACGAGTGCGTGAACAATGGCGTCTATCGGAGCGGGTTTGCCCAAAGTCAATCCGCTCATGAACACGCAGTCAACGAGTTATTTAGAGCGCTCGACAAAATCGATCGCCACCTCAGTCGCCACTCCTACCTGGTAGGCAACCAACTTACTGAGGCTGACTTAAGATTGATCCCAACGCTCCTTCGCTTCGATGTCGTCTACGTCACTCATTTTAAAGCTAATCGTAAGCGGATCAAGGACTACACCCATATTTCGGAATACCTACGCCGATTATACAAGATCCCCGCAATCCATCAGACAACTCATTTCGATCATATAAAGCGGCACTATTACTACTCTCATGAATCAATCAACCCACAGAGAATCATCCCTGTAGGCCCTGATAGCATCTTTTAGGTTATTGCCTCGCAGAAAGGCCTTAGCTTGGATCGAGGTCTACAGGATCACGGAAGAGCGGGGTCGATAGGTGGTTTTCCGAGACTTGCTCATAATAGCAGTATGAGCAAGCTGGAAGATACTTTTCCTCAGCGCCTAGCTCAACTTGGGGGCCCGATTGAGTGGCTATTCCATTGACAAACTTAACGTTAAAGATAGCCTTGCGATTACAGAATGCGCAGGTTGTTTTGACTTCTTCAATGCTATCGGCCAACTCTAAAAGGCGCTGGCTACCTGGGAATAGCTCGGTTTTAAAATCTGTGCGAAGGCCATAGCAGATCACCGGAATATCCCAATGACGGGAAATTTCCCGAAGCTGATCGATGAAAGCTTTCGCCAGAAACTGTGCCTCATCGACAAGAATACAGTGGATTTCATCGAGGATATCTTCTGTGAGAACAGTATCTGTCTCTACCAAAACATCCGCATCCATGGTGAGGCCCGATCGAGACTTGATCACATCAACTCCGAACCGAGTGTCTAGCTTTGGCTTTAATAACAGCACATTTTTGTTCTGATGGCGGTAGTTGTGGGCCACCGCGAGCAAGTTCATCGTCTTAGCACTTCCTACTGTGCCATATCTAAAGTAAAGCTTGGCCATCACATCGTCCTACGATTAAGGTTTGTCAGAGTCTTTTTTAGGCTTTCCTGGGCGATCCTTCGGGCCCTTGTCTCGCCGCCCCTCACCACCAGGAGATGATGGGCGTTTTGAAGAGTTTCGGGGACCACGGCGCTTGCTTGACTCTCCTTTGCGTCCATCCCCCGATTGATTGCGACGAGGCTTACCATCACTGCTAGAGCTTGATGAGCCAGAGCCGGAGCCACTGCTTCGCCCGCGGCCTCGGGGACCGCGGCCTCGTTTCGGACGATTACCAGAGCGTTCACGATTATGTCCCTGACCTCGGGGCTTGCTACCGCTTTCCACCTGCTCTTCCTGCTCAAGTTTAGCAACCGCTGCGGCATCGCTATTATCAGAGCCAGGCATTAGATCGTCAAAGTCAATGTCATCACCCCAGTCATCGTCAACGCCCTCCTTGGCCTCCACAACCTCAAGGTCGTTGAGAGGCAAAGACTTTTGATCGCCGGTATCCAGCTCTACAAGGCAAACTTGGTTTAATATATCTCCCTTGAGAACATCACCATACCCGTCTTCAGGAGTCTTGACCCGCGTTCCCTTAGGCAAAAGTTTTTGTCTAAGCACTGAGTACGTTTCATCTTCATAAGTAAGGCAGCAAAGTAAACGGCCGCACCCACCTGAGACTTTGCTTGGGTTGAGCGCTAAGTTTTGATTCTTCGCCATTTTGATTGAAACTGGCACAAACTCACGAAGGAAGCTAGAACAGCAGAATTCGCGACCACAGATGCCAATTCCACCTGAAAGTTTCGCTTCATCACGGGCTCCAACTTGTTTCAACTCCACCCGAGTCTTTAAACCAGACGCCAGCTCTTTCACCAATTCACGGAAGTCAACACGCCCAGGGGCAGAGAAGTAGATGATTACCTTATTGCCGCCGAATTGGATCTCCACGTTGATCACGTGCATCTCAAGACCTAATTCTTTGATCTTTTCCTTGGAATATTTCTCAGCATGATCGGGATCGAGCCGACCAGCGGTATCCAGATCTTTTTTGGTGGCGATCCGTACAACAGGCTTTAAAGAATCTGGATCACGATCTGAAGCTGCTTCAAAAGCAACACGCTTCACTTCAGCCAAACTCAATCCCCGCTCGGTTTCAACAACGACGCGGTCACCCAGTTTGAGCAGCAGCTCTGCAGCGTTAAAGTCATATATTTTTCCAGCTCGTCTGAACTGGACTCCTACAATATTCATACCTGTCATAAAGGCCTCGACCAATTTATCTTGTCAGAGCAAAGGTTTCCGCAAGCATCTGCGGATTCAACGGCACACCAGTTCCGCTGAAGGACCGAATCGTCCGCAAGGTTTCTCGCCACCGCCTTAAGACAACGGGATCGAGAGAGGGCTGACTCTGCTTAAAATACGCGTCATCAGGCTTCGAACCTTGAAAGCTCCATCTGTAGTACTGATTTAATAATAGCTCAATTCGCTTGGCAAGGTCATTCACCGAAACCTGGTAATCCTTGGTCAGCTGCTTCGCAGCATCCATGGCAGTCTGGGTGCCACGGGAGAAGATCAAGTCTTTCATCAATCGTTCGATGACTTGCTCATCATCAAATTGCTGGCTTTGAATTCGCTCGATGACTTTCCCAGGAGCCATTCCGGATGTGCTTAGGAGTCGCTCTAGCTCACTGTCACTTAAATCGCAATTAATTTGCCCCCGGATCAATGCAATAGATTCCGCGACTGGGGGCGGGATAAGATACCACTGGATCACCCGCGACCGCACCGTATCCAATAGCTGCTTCGGACGACTTGTCGTAAAGATAATGAACGTGTTGTCATTGGGCTCTTCTAAAGTTTTGAGCATCCGATTGGCGGCCTGATGATTGAGTCGGTCAATATCTGGCATCACAACCACCCGCGGCTGACGTCGCCACTGCCCCTTCACTTGGATGGCAGCCGACTGAACAGCAAGATGATCCTGGAGCTGCTGCGCATGCTCAATCTTGAAGGTCTTTTCGGTGGTCAGCCACAACAGCTCTTGATGCTCTCCACGTTTTAAGTCCAGACAAGGGCCACACTGCCCACAGGCAGTTCCGTCTTCGCAGTAAAACAGGCTCGTCAAGGCCCTGACAAAAAGTCTTTTGCCAATACCCTCCCGTCCAACGAACAGTAGTACTTGCGGCAAACGCCCGCTGGTATAAAGGGATTGCAGCTTAAGCAAGGGGCTCTGGAAGCCTACAAGCTTATGCCAGTCAGCTGTGGAATCATGATTTTTCTGGTTCAAACGCTTGTCCCAAATCGCATGTTGATCTCTTTGATCGCCTGATCGATGACGGTATCAGGGTCCTGACTTGCATCGAGGACGACCACTCGCTTTGGAAAACGTCTAGCAACATCGAGAAAGCCGTTGCGGAGAGTCTCATGAAAATCTACGCTCGCCTCGTCATAACGATTACCTGACTCATCCGAAGAGGATCTTTGATTCACCCGATCAAGAGCCACTTTTACGTCACAATCAAGGATAAACGTCAGATCTGGATCGCTCTGCCCCACGGAAAGAGTGATCAGGGTCTCTAGCTCAGCTTGGGGTACACCTCCGCCAATACCTTGATATACACGAGTGGAGTCATGGAAGCGATCACAAAGCACCCAAGACCCTTGCTCCAGGTTTGGCCGGATGAGCTTCTCAAGGTGCTGACATCGTGCCGCACTCACCAGAAACAGCTCCGTCTTGATCGCCAAAGAATCATCAGGAGGAGGAGACATAAAGATCTGTCTTATCTGCTGAGCTACAGGAGTTCCACCAGGTTCGCGAGTCTGCACCAGGCCAAGACCTGCAGATTTGATACGGGACGAAAGACCCTTGGTAAAAACCGTTTTTCCAACACCTTCTCCACCCTCAACTGTGATAAACTTTCCGTGCTCTACCGCCAACGCAACCTCAGATGTGCAAATTTTGCCCAGCAAATGACCAGATTGGAGATTAACAACGCACTTGGCTAAGGTCAATTTCAAGTTCCCGGTGTACCACTGCATTTTCGACACTCAGCCAAGGCTGTAAAACTGGTGCTAGGAACACAAAAAAATTGAGTATATTTAAAAGTTTATACTAGCTCCACCCAGTAATCCCAGCGCCATACTACACTTTGATTTTTTTTGTCCGAAAACACCTATGACGCAAACTTTCAATTTTCATCTCTGAGCCAAGGACTAAGATGGCGAAGAACAGTTACGTTTTGGGAAAACGGATAGCCCGTGGCGGAATGGCTGAGATCTACATGGGCAAGGCCATCGGTGAGGCGGCCTTCCAACGGATCTGTGCCATCAAACGGATTCTGCCACACTACGCCCAAGACAAAGAGTTCGTTGAGATGTTTCGCGATGAAGCCCATATTTGCAAACGACTTCAGCACGCCAATATCGTTCAGGTTTACGACTTCACCGAGGTCGAAGGTTCCTACGCATTGATCATGGAGCATGTGGATGGCTGTGACCTTCGCACCTTGCTATCCGCTTGCGAAGCCGCCAAAACAAGACTGACCGTGCCTATGTCCCTCTATATTGCCGCCAACTCCGCACGCGCCCTGCACTATGCACACACCAAGTCAGACGAAATCACCAAAGAGCCCTTGGGTATTGTTCACCGCGACATTTCACCACAGAATATCCTTTTGTCGTACGAAGGCGAGGTTAAAATCACTGACTTCGGCATCGCATCTGCGGAAAACAAGATCACTGAGACCCGGCCAGGGGTGGTGAAGGGTAAATACTCGTATATGAGTCCCGAGCAAGTCGCGGCCAAGCCACTCGATGGTCGATCCGATATATTCAGTCTCGCGATTGTTCTTTGGGAATCACTGGCAATGAAGCGGCTGTTCGCAGGGCAGACAGAAGTAGAGAGTATTCGTAAGGTCCAAAACTGCGAAATATCCCACGACCTCAGAGAGCTAAACGGTGACGTTGACGAAGAGCTGTTCCAAATTGTTATGAAAGGCCTAGCGAAAGAGCGAAAGCTTCGCTATCAGTCTGCGGCTGCATTTGAAAAGGACCTTCTACGCTACCTTCACTCTCGATACTCAGACTTCACATCAAGTGAGCTGGGCAACTTTTTGAAGCGTATTTTGGCTAAAAAACGCGGCAAGACCCAAGATGATATCAAAGAAACCCTTTCACAAATGCAGTCGAGTCAGCAAGCTCCAGTCCACCAAGCGACATCCCTCCACACCAATGTTCGTGCCGATAACTTGATCGACCATGGTGGAACTGGGATTCATCGCAGTACGGTTCAACCAGTAAACGCCAACACCGGCTTCCAACAGCCCGCAGTCAAGTCGAAACCTCCTCGGTCGTTTGGCAACCAAAAGAACCAAGGTACCCAAAGGCGCGGAGCGATTCCCCATCCTGTGTATCGTCAATCAAATTTTAAGCGGCGCCGGGATGGGCGAATGATTCTTCTAAGTCTGGTCGCGATTATCGGTGTGGCGATATTTTTTCTAACCCAAAACAATCCTGGAGATCAAAAACTCCACCTTAAGATCAGCACCGAACCTGAGTCGATATTGATCGCAATCAATGGTAAGAAAATTCACAATGGCTATACGAAGACACCAGCGAAGATATCTCTCAAGCCAGGCAACTATCAGATAGAATTTAGCCGACCTGGCTATCAAAGGGAGGTCGTAAAGGTTCGGGGTAAATCTGGTGGCACAAGGAATCTACAGAAAGTATTTCTCAAACGGCAGGCACATTCTAATTTGGTGCCAGTCAAAATCATCGCACCTGAGCGGAAGCTTTTCATCAATATCGACAACGGCTTGTTCCGAGGTGCAACTCCAATGAGAGTCGAGCTTACCCCTGGTGCAAAGCATAGCATCACGTTTAACTCTGGAGACCGACAGAAGAAAGTTCTGAAGTGCACATTTAGAACAGTGAGGCCACCTAAGGGTAAGCAGCTGACCGTCTTGATACGCCCCTCTAAACAAGGTAAAGCGCGGTGCACCATTCGCTAGGACCTTCTTTTAAATATTGCCACTCCTGGTTTACCATCACAAAGCTCATCCGAGCCGATGGAAATCGACCCCTCATCTTCGACTTCCAGATCGAGAAACCGAATCATACGCCTATTCCCAGTACCAACGACTGCTTCATCGATCCTAAGGCCGTCTGAGTCGGCGATGTAGACCCCCTTAGATTGCAGCTGTTTTTTGCCATTCGCTAACTTATAGTATGCGGTCTGAGAAAAGTCATGGCGATTGAAGGTGATAGTCAGACTAATCTGCTGGTTCTTTATTTGCCGGTTGAGCTTGTTGCTTTGCTCGATATCTTCGCAGTAGAAACTGCTAAGCGACCAAGAACCTTGCAACTTATGGTAGGTGTCGTCGCTGTCGTCAATGGTCGTACAAGCCAGATAGAGCCCAGCCAGCAGTAATATCAGCAGGTTTTTCATATTATTTCCTTAAGGCGTGATCGCAATCGGACGTCTTCCCACCTTCATGCAAAAAGTGAACCTTGGGCTAAGATTTAATGCTAACTGCTGCGATAAGCTTACTGGACAGGACTAGGGAAAGGAATGATAGTTGCGCCTTCTTTAGGCTTTTGAGCCTTACGAACCTTAAGATCTCGTTTATTAGTCGGCTTGCTGACGATCGGCTCATCTCCTTGACGAACCATAAGAGTTGCCAAACCACCATCTTCGAGAAGTTTACCAGCAGCAATTCCTGCTTTGACAACATGAGCTACCCTGACGTCAAACCCTGGAGTGGTTGGCAACCTATCTAGGCCGGTGCTTTGATGGGCCCGGATGACGGTAAGAGTCGCCTCTTCTAAATTCCCTGCCAGGACGTACTGCTTGAACAAGAGGCAGTAAATATCGCAAAGCATGCGGCTCACGTTGGGTTGCCGCTCTACACTTTCCACTTCTTCTAGAATATAAGCAACTTGGTCGAGAACATTGGCAGATTGCTGATGGTTGCCCATCTTGTCCTCGAAATGAGCCCTGAGCATGGGTGCAAAAAGCCCACGAGGCACCAGAACCTGAACGTAATAGAAGCACGCATAAACACGATCAAAACCCCGGAAAAAGCGTAGCGGTGCTGACAGGAGCAGGCAAATAAGTAGCCCAAGTGACTCCAAAATTTCCATGATCGCATCAAAAAGTTGTCTAAGACGGTTTGTCATGAAGTGCGCGCCTCGTTCAGAGATTCAGTTCAAAGTTGTTTCTCTACCATGTTTCGCCCGAAGGAGCCAGATTTCGGCGCAATTATTTGCTCTGAAATTGTTCAAAAACCCTCATCCAGTGTATCCTTTACAAAGATCATCAACAGTTTCCATGAGATAAATATGTCAAACAATCAAAGTTTCTGGGCTCGGACATTAAAGACTCTAGGGCTCCATCGCAAAGATCTACGTGCTTGGGCATACTATGACATAGCAAACTCATCATTCGCCGTTATCATCATGGTTGCCATTCTGCCGGTGTATTTTGCAGATGTCGTAGCCAAAGAGCTTCCTGCCAACGAACGCACTGCCCTTTGGGCGTACATATCCAGCTTTGCATTGTTGGTTACTGCCTTGGCCTCGCCAATCCTGGGCACCATTTCCGACTGGATTCGCGGCAAGAAGAAGTTTCTTCTTTACCTCACTGTGAGTGGCGCACTGTCATCAGCAGCACTCGCATTTTCAGGTGAAGGCTTGATCTCTCTCACCGCAATTCTCTATATTCTTGCTAACATATCATTCGCTCTTGGCAATGTTTTTTACGAGGCAATGCTTGTGGATCTTTGTGACGAGGATGAGGTTCACGTCACATCGACTTCAGCGTATGCCTTAGGATATATAGCCAGCGCTGTGATCCTAGCCCTCAACTTGTCCTGGGTTATGTCACCTGCTACCTTTGGCTTTACCGATGCTGATGCTGCGATCAAGGCCTCGTTTGTGAGCGTTGGCATCTGGTGGATCGTGTTTAGCATTCCTCTATTCAAGCATGTAAAAGAACCTGAACCCAGAGTCAGAAGATCAAATGTCGGCGGCGGAGTTGTCAAAGAATCGCTGGTTCAGCTCTACCACACTTTGAGAGATAGCCGACAATTCCCCAACCTTTTCATCTTTCTCATTGGCTTTTGGTTTTACTCCGACGGGATTGGCACCATCATCAAGCTGGCGACTGTATACGGTAAGGAAGTGGGTATTTCAAACGATCACCTCATTGCAGCAGTACTCATGATCCAGGTTGTAGGGGTTCCTAGCTCATTTATCTTCGGTCCGCTGGCAATGAAAATCGGGCCCAAGAACGGGCTTTACATCACTCTTGTAATCTACACGGTGCTAACCATTGGCTCTTATTGGATGACCACAGCCCTTCACTTCTGGGTTTTAGCTATTGGTGTTGCTTTGGTGCAAGGAGCGTCGCAGGCTCTGAGCCGCTCCATTTATGCACTGATGGTTCCCAAACATCGTGCCTCTGAGTTCTTTGGCTTCTTCAGCGTGTCCAGCAAGTTCGCTGGTATTTTGGGTCCACTGATGTTCGGGGTTATTAGTCAACTCACAGGCGGCAGCCGAAACTCATTGATCTTCATCTGCCTGCTTTTTGTGGTCGGTATTTTCTGCCTGACTAAGGTCGATATTCAAAAAGCCCAGCAAGAGGCTTTGGCTGACAAAGGAGTCTAAAGCAAATTCCCAATTTGATCCGCTAGCTTATAGGGATTGATAGGTTTGAGAATTTGCGACGAAAAGCCAAGTTCTTGTACCGCCTCGTCATCGAACTTACTAGTCGCTGTAAGCGCTACAACGGGCGGATGATTGCCAGACTTTTTAAGTTCTGCCATCACTTCCAGTCCGCTCTTAACCGGCATATGGATATCAAGCAGAACTAGGTCGTATGTTGAAACTGCAATCTTCTGGAGCGCTTCGAGGCCGTCCGAGGCCTCGTCGACCAACGCCCCCAAGTCCTGCAAAATATACGATAGGACAAGGCGGTTATCGGGGAGATCTTCGACGATCAAAATCCGTTTATGTTGAAGCTCTTTCACGGATTTTTCTTATCCTTCAAATGGTTCAACTTCTTCGAGAAAATCGACGAACTTAAAGCCTGCTAAGTCCTCTGCCGCGATGATCATCATATCGCCATCAGTCGCATCATCGTCCTCTTTTGTGGCAAGGTAGGACCCCTGAGCTCCTTGATTTGGGTGGTAGTTAATGATTTGCCACATTTGCTTTTTTTCTCGATCAAATACTCGAAATGGAACCATGAGACTCTTGCCTTTCTACTTCTTATTTCTAAGCCTTTTTGGCTTTGATGAAATGGTCTTAGCCTTAACGTTGACCGTCTTTTTCTTTGCCAAAGACGGTAAGGCTATCTCGTATAAC
The DNA here is from genome assembly GCF_900177345.1 of Pseudobacteriovorax antillogorgiicola. NCBI lineage: Bacteria > Pseudomonadati > Bdellovibrionota > Oligoflexia > Oligoflexales > Pseudobacteriovoracaceae > Pseudobacteriovorax > Pseudobacteriovorax antillogorgiicola. Next base: position 76,039 of record NZ_FWZT01000002.1, on the reverse strand, counting down.
TGCTCAGCAATAATCTTGTCAAAGTTTGAACGTGTCGCTCCCCGTTCCAGAAGGTTGAGGAATGTTTCGAGAAGAGGGGCTTGCCGGTAAGAAATCCTCCGCCCTCCTACATCGATGACGACACCAAGTCTCGGTAAAAAGGGGAGTTTCCTCGTCCGGGTACGCGACGCTCGCTCGATCTTGAATATATTCACCATACCCTAGCCTTTCTATTTGACATGATTAGCTGATAGTACTGAAATTCCAAGACATCCTATCACCAAACTTCTGTCTTTCCTCCACTCTTTTTTCAATGACGGGCTTCATCTCGCCTAAGGTTTGCTGAACTGCCGCCACGGAGATTTGCTTCATTTCTGCTTTTTGAACTGCGCGATGCTGCATATTTAAAGGACACCAAGTCTTGGCGAGCGTTGGACCATGGAGTTGCAATGATGGGATTCGACACGAAACTGCCACATGAGATGGTCCATTAGAGTTTCCAATAAAGAGGTCACAGTTTGCCATAAACGCGGCCAACTCTCGAAAACTGGTTTTTGGCGCTAGTTGGGTTGCCTCTTGGCAAAGCCCCTGCACTTGTTCCACAAATTCCTTTTCACCTGGTCCCCATATCCAGATCACCTGAGCCTGCCAGTGGCGGACAAGCCAGTCTGCAAGTTCTGCCCAATGTGCAAAAGGCCACTGCCGTTCTTCTCGCCGGTGGGTTGGACTCAGAATGACCCTCATTGCCTGGAGCTTCGGAAATAGGTCACCCTTATTCTCTAAGTAAGGTCCTAAGTGAGCTTCACTCCAGGGCAAAATAAGAGATTCGTCTTGCGGTGAAAGCCCTAGATAGCGAAGGTAGGCGAACTTTTCTCGCACGATATAATCGGACTCAGGGTCTTGGGGGACCAACTCCGTGTACGCCACGCGCCGCCGTGAGGGAAAAGCCAAGCGCCGTTTTGCTCCGGACAAAAAGGCTAGCAAGGCACTCCTGGGATTATACATAAAATCAAGGACGAGATCGTAGCGTTTACCTCGCAAGGTTTGGATCAGCTGCCATTGCTCTCCCAGACTGTCTTTTTCGGAGTAACTAATGATGCGATTTATATAAGGGTTACCAGGCAAAATAAGCCCCCCCATCTTATGAACTAAAAAATCAATTTCAGCGTCAGGATAAGCTCGCTTTAGCTCCCGCGTGCAGGGGGTGGTAAGGATAATATCGCCTAATTGTCGCAGTTGAATAATGAGGATACGTTGCAAGGCTGAGTCCAGAATGATTGCTAAATGCTTGGCCCTATCATGGATAGGAAAAAACTACAATCAGGCTCTGCTAGATTCCTATGGAAGCCATCGCCACCTGGGCCAGCTGCTCAGCAGTTCGCGCGCCAACCACCATGCCTACAACTTCGTCGCTTACAGACCAGACGAGAATATTGAAGTATTCTGAGGTGTAGGTGCGATAGAGAAGGCCATCGTAGTTGCCAGGGGTTGAGCTAGGAAAGTCGTCCATCTCACCTTCAAACAGGTAGATGAACAAGTGTTCATCCTGTGCTTTGAATTGAGCAGCGATAATCTTTTGCACCTCGTAGTCGATCACCGTTCCGCCTTCTAGAAGCCACTCACTGCCTGGCGACTTGATCGATCGAACCCGAAATCCCAAATCAGGATAGCGCGAAAAGTAATCACGCAGTTCCTCAAGGCTGCTCGTTGGAAAGTCCAGGCGATCTTCCGGGTCTTCAATCATCACCACTGACTCATAGACCAAGCTATCTAAGGCTGAAAATGGTGGCTTGCGCTTAGGACCTAGGAAGTAATAACCTAGACCGACAACAAGGGCTACAAACGAGGCGATAAACGTGCCGCGCATGACTCCGCCCCAGACCTCTACCTTACCATATTCCTCGATATCACCAGCTTCATGGTTGGCTCGTTCAGCATCATCTTCGACGAGAACGTGCAGCTCATGGTTCAGATACTCGTCGACAAACAGCTTTTGCAAGCCGAGCTGCAATTGTCCTTTGGCGATCCCATAGTCTGCTTCCATGTGCTCCCACTGCCTCTGTTTCGCGATTCCCTCAAAGCGGCTGCGATCCTGAGGCGAGAGCTGGTCGTCTAGGAACTCTGGTAAGTAGGAGTAAAAAAATTCTTCGTCGCTAAGGTGGGCTGCCTGTGACATCTGTGAGTCCCCTATGAATCAAATCCGATCATCTGTTTGCGACCTTCGGCCAAATAGCGCCTTAGCTCAACGTCCTTTAATTCAAGTATCTGCGCTGTTTCTTCCGGGCTGAAGCCCAAAGCATCTACCAGAGTTAGCACGATACGGATATCGATGGTCAGGCTATGAAGGAAGTCTAGGACGAGTGAATCTGTTTCTTCAAACGTCTCATTCCAAGATTGAAAAATGTGCCAAGCCGCTTTCGCTAGTTCAAGGCGGATATCCTGACTGCTACTTGCCAGCAGGCGATCCAACTGCCCAATGAGACTTCGATAGGTCTCCATCACAAGCTTGGCAGCCCCAACCTCGCTGAGGGTCAAGGCATAGCCGAAACGATAAATAAGATCCGCTTCCTGGCACAGATTACCGACGAAGAAGGCGACTTGGCCTGGATCCTTCGTTGGACTCGTTTCAGCTTGCATCCGCTCCCCTTTGCACAGGATCTGTTTCAAATTATCTCATACAACCTATATACAACTATGGTAACAATGATTCTCATGCGGAAGCAAGAATCTGGGCTATTTTGTCGCACAAATTCCCATTCGGCCCTCGCCTCGACAAAGCAGTTTCTGCTAAGACATGAAGACCACATAAAGGTGATCGCTTTTTTGAAATAAGGACCAAACCATGACTAACTGGAACAACTGGCTGATCGTCGTCCCAGCTCGGCTGAAGTCGAGTCGCCTACCTGAAAAACCGTTGCAGGACCTAGGTGGCAAAGCGCTCATCGTTAGGGTATATCAGCGCCTTGCGCCCCTAGCCTCTCAGGGGGCAAAGATTGTCGTTGCCACAGACCATGACTCTGTGATGAGAGTTTGCCAAGCAGAAAGCATTCCCGCAGTCATGACGTCAGCAAGCCACGAAAGCGGTACCGATAGAGTCTTTGAAGTCGCAAAGGATCATTCAAGAGCCTTGGTGCTCAACGTTCAGGGTGACGAGCCTTTTGTTGACTTGAGTGATCTCGAACGCCTTGCTTCCGCGATGGAGCGCCAAGAGAGCCCTCAGATGGGCACCTTGATATACCGGAACCAGAACCTCGATGAATTTCATAACCCGAATATTGTAAAGGCGGTACGGAGCGACCAGCAGGTGGCACTTTATTTTTCGCGCTCGTCGATTCCCCACGATCGAGACGGCGGATTCGAAGGCTTCTGGCAGCACCAGGGAATCTATGCTTACAGCCAAGATACACTACGCCGATTTTGCGAGCTAGCTCCCCATCCATTAGAACAACAAGAGAAATTAGAACAACTACGAGCTTTAGGCCATGGGATTGCTATACTAGCTGTTGAAGCGAAACATGCTTCAATCGGCATCGATACTCCCGAAGACCTAGAGGAAGCCCGTGAACGTTTTTAGAAACTGTCTCCTGACTATCTTGACTCTACTTTTCTGTGCTTCAGAAGCCTTGGCCCTCCCCATCGGGTTTGGCCGCAACCAACGAGAGCTTGAGTATGACGAGCTAATCAGCCCCAATTTTGCCCTATACTTCGATCGAAGAACACCTCAAGAGGGACAGGCTGTGATGAACTCCTTGGAAACGGTTCGCCCCGTGATGGAGCGTTGGTTCGCCATTCGCCGAGAAAATATCTTGCCTGTGATCATGTCCGCAACCACTTCCAATGCTTCGTTTGCCAATTTCGTTACTGATGCCCTAGAACTACAGACCATGGGTCGCGGTGGTCGGGACTTAGCCTGGCACGAATTCACTCACAATATGATGTATCGGCACTTCGATAATATCTTTGGGCCCGTCGGCAACATTCTCCACTTGCCCTGGCTACCCGCCTGGTGGCTTGAAGGTCTTGCAGAAGCAACATCGAACTCCATTGGCTCGGATCAGATATTTTCCGTCGAGCGAACCGCAGCCCTGTCGGGGAGGTGGCCCAGCTATGCAAAGCTGCACAGCCTTTACAACGGCGACTTCAGCTATACGGGATACGCAATCTCTGGCGGTCTTGTCAGCTATATTTTAAGGACCTACAACGGCGATAAACTACCTCAGGTCTTAGGGGACTTTTTCGATTACACCATGCCCTGGTGGTGGCCCTGGACCTTCGTTCCCTTTAACGATTTTATGCCTTTCGATGGTGCTTTGGTAGATTTTACCGGAAAAACTGGTGAGCAACTGTATGAGGAATACAAACGGGCTGCTACTGCTCACTGGCGCAAGGCAAACCTTGGCAAAAGCCTTCGGGAAGGAATACGCGATGAGCAAGAGCGTCGTAAGAAAGGTCCCACGAAAGCCGGGAGTCAGTATCTTGTTTCATCCTCATCAGCCTTACAAGCAAGAGGAGACTCACTTTACAATGTCATATACTTTGACGATGACGATCGCATCTACGAAGTTGAGTTAAAATCCAAGGAAAACAGTGTCCGGTTTGATCGCGTCAAACACCGTTTAATGCCTGACGAAGCTTTAACGACCAGGATCACCTACGGACCCATCGATGTCTTTGTCCACCGTGAGACCGATAGTGAACGAGAGTCTATCAATACTATAAGTGTTGGTCGTGGGGAATCGGTTCGACCTCGCTTTAAACGGCAAGGCTACATCCGGCGCCTTTTCCTTAGCCAGAATAATGTCCTTTGGTTGGAAGCGAATCGCGAAGCCACCAGGCTTTGTCACATTCCACAGAGAGTTTTGTTTGGCAAAGCCAAAATTCAGTCGGACGATATCCGCTGTTCTTTCACAGTACGCTATCCAACGACAGTTTCGTTTATGGGGGAAAAGTTCAGCCAAGCAACTCCTCCTAAGCAGAGAGTCAGCGAGATCTGGCTTAGTGAAACCACGGAAACCATCTACGGAGATCGCTATCGAATTCTCAAATATGACCCTGAAACTCATCAGGCCAAGGCCATATCCCACCAGCTCCGAGGCAAACCTATATCGGCGGCATTTTACGGTAAAAAAACTCTCTTACTCCTGAGTGATCGAACAACTCAGTTTTTGAGAGAGATCACTCCAGGTGGCCGCTGCCTTCAGGAATACACCAACCCGAGTCACATGATTCACGCATTGGGGACCCCTTCACGACTTTATCTGGTCACTGTTGATCGCACCCAAAGATGGATCTATGGCACAGACTTAAGCCGATTCAAATCTCGCAGCTGCCAGATAGTGGATGAGCCGCGTTCACCGCTATTGTTTGCCATGCACTACCCTAAGGCTAGTTTTGATCAGGCACTGAAGGCCAATCACCCATGGCATACGTTTCCAACTAAATTCTATGGACCGATGGTGGCGCGGCTGAATAAAACCGACGCTCTCCACCAATACCCTAGCCGTGAGTTCCAGATACAAGAGGCTTCTTGGCGCGGACGACCTGTCTTTGCCTTCCCATGGATTGGAGCCGATGCCAAGGGCTATCAGTTCGGAATGGTGTCTGTGCCCCTCATGGACCACATGCAAAATGAAACACTCACCTTTACAGCTCTCTATGGCCTATATAGCAATTACCCGAACCTACAACTTGATTTGACAACAACTCGCTTCAAAACAACTCTCACAGCGAGCGTATTCCGTAGGCAAGCATGGAACGGCAGCGTAAGTTATACAGCTGAAAATGATGAAACCGTTAGCGAACTATTTTACTTTGATGAAAGGGGCGTCGAACTCACCGCCAGCCGCTACCTCTACGATCTCGGGCTCAGCCTTCAGTGGGGCATCACTGCCAAAGATCGACTGCCCTATATCGGCGATTCCGCAATATGGGATTTATTGGCCCACGGTTATGTGAACGAGATCTTCCTAACCTTCGGCCAAGCCTGGGCTTTGGGCAGCAATCGACTTAGCTATTCGGTGGCTAGCCGGGTCGCTCCAGAAGAAATCAACGATAACTTCAAGTATGACAAGCTTACCGTCGGCACTAGTTTCAATGTTCCTATTTCCCTATTTGGAATGTCGACCAACCAAAACTATGGTATCACCTATGGTCGCACCCGAGGGAAACGCCGCCCCTACCTCCGTGAAGTGTATCGGCCTTTACGAACTTTCGTCCCTGGCACGGGAGGTGGATTTAACGAGATCAATGTTGGTTTGCTTGGCCCAGGCTTTCTCACCTCGGCCACCTACGGTGACACCCAAGCCCGGTTTAAATGGGCGTGGTCGTTCCCGTTAATACGCCATTTAGAGACTCTTATTCATATTTTCTATCTAGAAAGACTCGACTTTACCGCCTTTTTCAACTACGGAAATGCCTGGGACCAACAGGAATCGCCAACAGTCGACGACTTTATCAAGGCTCATGGCTATAATCTCGACCTGCAGTCTGATATAAAAGGCGTGACTGTCAATGTCGGCGTTGGTGCAGGCCAAGTGTTTGAGCAAGATTGGGAGATGTACTTCTTGTTTGGCTTCGATGCCCTCATCAACCCGTAAAAAGAATTTGGAACGAAGATCATGGATAATACTTTCGGCTTGCTCTATCGCATCACAACCTTTGGCGAATCGCACGGCGGCGCAGTAGGCGTCGTGATCGATGGTTGTCCGGCAGGGCACCAGATTTCAATTGAGCGTGTACAACACTTTCTCAATCGCCGCCGCCCTGGGCAATCTCACCTCTCCACACCACGGGCCGAGCAGGACCAAGTGGAATGTCTATCTGGTTTGGTGAACAACATTTCGCTCGGAACTCCGATCACCCTCATTGTTCGTAATAAAGATGCCAAGCAAGATCACTACTCGGACCTTGCTCAGGTCTATCGCCCTTCCCACGCCGACTACACCACGGACGCCAAGTTTGGAGTCAAGGCCCCCAGTGGCGGAGGCCGTGCCAGCGCCCGAGAGACCATTGGCAGAGTCGCCGCTGCAGCCGTCGCTGAGCAAGTGCTAGAAACTTTAATTCCGGGATATCAAACAGTGGCCTTTGTTGAGTCCGTAAAAGACATCAAGGCCGACATCCAAAGCCCAGAATCCATTAGCCGTGAGCAGGTGGATCAAACTCCCTTGCGCTGTCCCGATGAATCAAGCCAACGCGCTATGGAAGCTTGCATTGTGGCAGCCAAGAAAAAGGGGGATAGTGTTGGTGGCACCATTTTCTGTGGCATCAAGAACTGCCTTCCTGGACTCGGCGCTCCGGTGTTCGATAAACTAGAGGCTGACTTGGCCAAAGCCATGATGAGCTTGCCAGCGAGCAAAGGCTTTGAAGTGGGCAGCGGTTTTTCAGCGACCCAACTATTTGGCTCCGAGCACAACGATGAATTTGAAAATCAAGGTGGTAAAATTCGCACTCGCAGCAACCGCTCAGGAGGCATCCAAGGCGGTATTAGCAACGGTGAGTTCATCTATCTTCGCGTTGCATTCAAGCCGGTCGCCACAATTTTCAAGGACCAAGCGTCCGTGGATCGTGAAGGTCAAGAGGTCGTCATGAAACCCAAGGCGGGCCGTCATGATCCTTGTGTTCTCCCTCGTGCTGTTCCTATGATCGAAGCGATGGCGACTCTTGTGATCATGGATCACTATCTTCGCCAGCTAGCATTCACCCATGGACGGGGTCCCCATAAAGTTTAACCACCTTCGAGGTCTTTGTGCCACAGTCAGTTGCCAAGAAGTTTGGAACCTTCAAAGGAGTTTACACGCCGAGCTTGCTCACCATTCTTGGCGTCATCATGTACCTGCGGATGGGCTGGGTGGTGGGGCATGCAGGCCTCCTGCAAAGTTTGATCATTGTCACCATCTCCTCTCTTATCACCTTCGTTACAGCCCTGTCCATCTCAGCAACAGCCACTAATATGAAGGTGGAAGGTGGTGGTGCGTACTACATGATATCCCGGTCTTTGGGGGTTGAGATCGGAGCTGCCGTTGGCATCCCCTTATTTCTAGCCCAAGCCTTAGGGATTTCCTTTTATGTGGTGGGATTTGCTGAGTCTGTTATATCTATTTTTCCCGATCTTTCTGTACCCATGGTCGCAGTTGCTTGCTTGATCGCCCTCACAGCGTTAGCCTACACCTCCGCTGACTTAGCTTTAAAAGTACAGTTTTTCGTCCTTGCAGCAATACTGTTATCGCTGGCCTCATTTTTTTGGGGAACCATGAATCCCCCTCCTCTGGAAGAGCAGGTCACTCAGCTTATTTCTCAGGAATCGTTCTGGACGGTGTTTGCTGTATTTTTTCCAGCTGTGACCGGCATCCTTTCCGGTGTAGCCATGTCTGGTGACCTGAAGGACCCAAGCCATTCCCTTCCCCTAGGCACAATCATGGCCGTACTCACCGGCTATGTGATCTATATGACGATCCCGATTTGCCTGTATTACGTTGTTCCAGAAAGCGTACTTAAAAGCGACTTGATGGTGATGGCTAAGATCTCGAAGGTTTCTCAGCTATTTTTTATTGGCATCTGGGGGGCGACCCTATCGTCTGCCTTAGGTGGCTTGCTCGGCGCTCCGAGAACCCTACAAGCCTTGGCTAAGGACTCCGTCGTCTTCAAGCAGCTATCTAAGACTTATGGTGTTGATGAAAACCCTCGTACTGCAACGTTAGTATCATTCATCATTGCACTACTGGGCATCCTCCTAGGCGACCTCAACGCCATTGCCCCTGTGCTATCCATGTTCTACCTCACGTCCTATGGACTTTTAAACTTTTCAGCAGGAATCGAAGGACTTATAGCTAGCCCCTCATGGCGACCTAAATTCAAGCCCCATTGGGCTTTGTCTATGCTCGGCGCTTTTCTGTGCAGTGCAACCATGTTTATGATCAACCCAGGTGCTACATTCCTCGCAGCAGCTTCAGTTTTTCTGGTCTATTACTACATGCAAACCCGGAACATGGTGGCCCGCTGGGAGGATATGCGACGTGGGATCCTTATGCTCTTAGCACGATATTCCATTTATAAGCTTGGTAAAACCAAGCCCAACGCCAAATCATGGCGACCTAACTTTCTTGTGTTGAGTGGTGCTCCGACAAACCGCTGGTATCTGATTGAATTCGCCCACCATATCACTAGTGGCAAAGGATTCCTGACCGTTGCCAGCGTCCTACAGAAAAACGAGTCAAACATCAAACGACGGCTCAGCTTTTCAGAATCGATCCAAGACTATTTAAAAAAGCGCCGGGTCTCGGCCTTGGTCGAAGTTTCCCTAGCTGATGATGTCAATGACGGGCTACACGCTCTCGTTCAAACCTACGGCATGGGCGCCCTCGCTCCCAACACGATCTTACTAGGGGAAACAGAGAAGGAAGAGAACTTCAGGAAATACGCAGAATTCATCCAATTTAGCTACTTCAACCAGAAGAACGTCGTCATGTTTCGAGAAGGGATAAACCCCATCAGGGAACGCCATCGAATGATTCATGTGTGGTGGGGACGTGAGCGACAAAATGCTGGCTTGATGCTGGCACTGGCCTATATGTTACAACTTAGCCCTGACTGGAAGGGTGCGGAGCTTTATCTCAATACCATCGTAAAATCTGAGGCCGAAAAAACTGCAGCCGAGAAAAGCTTGAAAAACATGCTTGCAAACGGCCGTCTGGATGTCAAACTTCGGATTATTGTTCAGGAGGATTGGAAAGAGAGCTTGTCCAGCACTATTACCAAAACCTCTCAAGATGCTGACCTCGTCTTCATTGGAATGCGTCCACCTGACGAGAAAGAGTCTTACGAAGATTACTGTAATTATTACCAAAGCATCTTGGTTCTCACCCAAGACCTACCTGCCACGGCCATCACGGTTGCAGCTCAAGATATTGATTTTGCTGGAATATTTGTATAGAGGTGGACGATGGAGGAAGTTTTTCAGTTTCAATGCCCATTTTGCGGGGAAATCAACGATTCGTTTTTTGACTTATCTCAGGGATCTAGCACTTACATTGAAGATTGTCAGATTTGCTGCCGACCGATTAATTTATACTTTTCGGTGCAGGAAGACGGCTCTTTTTCCGTCGATGCCCAAAGATGAGCAACTGATGGGGAGGCTCCATGATCCGGATCGCTCTGGTCACCGATGTTAGTCACGACTATGGTATTATCTGTGCTAAGGAGCTTGCCTATCGAGGCTACTCTGTTTACGTCGTATCAAACGCTCGTCGCGACACCCTTGTCCGCGGCATCCGTGCCCAGACCAAAAACCCTCATATTTATCAGATCGATGGTAGCTTAAAGAATATCGATCAGGCGAACACGATCGTCGAATTAGTAGATCTTAAGCTAGAAAAACTCGACTTACTGATCCACTCTAACGTTTTACCTTGCAAGGAATCCTTACTAGAGGAAAGCAACGAGTGTATTTTTGTGAACTACCACCTTGCACCTTTGCGATTGAACCTAGGTTTGCTACACCTCTTGCAAGAAGTCCCTCAAGCTAGAATTGTTCACCTTCATAGCAAAGAGCTTAACCGAGGCATGGTGGATATTGAAAACGCGCCCACCGGTCACGGATTGAGTGCTAGGCAGTGTTATCGAAATAGCCAGCTTTGGAGTTATCTGGCCATGCAAGCTCTGTCAGAGCAACTATCAGCAGGATCGGTAACCATTAATTCGGTCTATCCTGGCCCAATAGCAGACTATAATAGCGACTTCAAAACGAAGCTTTGGAACTGGCTATCGCCTCGCCCGTTCAGCCAGAGCTTGAATGTTGAGTTACCCCTTTGGATCGCTTCATCGCCTTTACTGTCTGGCGTTTCAGGCAGGATGTTCTTCCATCAAGATCCCGACCACCAAGCTTTCAGCTACCCGAATGAGCAGGCCCTCAAAAGGCTTGTCTGGCAAAGATCTCTGAGCTTAGTTTCCCACTCACCGATGGGATTGGTGCAGGGATTCTAGGCCTGGCTTCCATATGTCATTGGCTAAAGCTTGGCTAAGACTTTCCACCACGATGTCTTGCCCAAGAACAATCGATGCTAAGAGATAAAGATCTTGTTTTTCTGCCATAAGTCTACGCTGAGGTTCCTTTCCTGCAGTACCAAGACGATTTTCATGCCCCCCTAATATACTTGGTCTCTGAAAGGTGTGGAATACATCGATTAGGCCTTGACCGATTAAGCGATTTAAGAGACTTGGCCCACCCTCCACAAAGATGCTTTGCAGAGGCCGATCCTTTAAAGATTGATAGCAATCGTTAAGGCGTGCGACTAAATCAGCATCAATAGGCCCCTTCAGTTCGATACTATGAACCATATCCACATGACTCAACCAGGAACTCTTGTGTTCCGGGCCACAGTAGATGGTTGGCTCTCCAGCAAATGTTTTCCGAATCAGGTGTCTCTGAATTTCGGAATCAATCGATAAGATCCGACCCTTAGGGTCGATGATGATTTTTACAGGGGAGCGATTGATAGGACCTCGGCAGTCTCTGACGTTTAAACTGGGAATATCCGCAATTACAGTTCCACTTCCGACCATGATCGCGTCATACTTCTGCCTTAAAAAATGGGTGTACGCGCGTGATTCCTGACCACTGATCCACTGCGAGCCGCCTTGGTCATCAGCAAGGTGGCCATCGAACGTTTGCGCCCATTTACCTACCAACAAGGGGCGTCGATAGTGGCTACTGAATAGAAACGGTAGGTGCCAAGCCATAGCCTCCTTTGCCATAACCCCAACCTCGACTTTCACACCATGCTTTTCAAGATAGCGAATGCCGCGACCGTTAACCTTATGAAACGGATCGACCATAGCCATCACACAGCGCTTGATGCCTAGTTCCACCAAAAGCTGGGCACAGGGGGGTTGCTTGCCTGTGTGACAGCAAGGCTCTAATGTAACATATACGGTGCCGCCACGGGCTTCGCCTTCTTTAAGCCGAGATGCCGCCACACGCTCCCCATGACGACCACCAAACTCCTCCGTAGCTCCTTTCGCAAGCAGCTTTTGATCCTTCACAAACACGCAGCCCACGATCGGGTTGGGAGGCGCCTTACCAACAGCCTTCATTCCCTCTGCTAGCGCCATTGCCATCCAGTATAAGTCAGAGCCAGCGGTAAACCCTGACTGATAATCCATCGCAGTGCCGGGGACCCATCCCCCAAGACCGTATCCGTAGTGATCTAAAACCATGATGAAAACCCAAAAATTATCAGTAAAGTTCGTCACCTTGCTGCCGATAACAGCGTATCAACGACCACCAACTGACTTTATATGAAGTACATAAAAAAAGCTAAATTTGTCGGTATTCTTGCCATTATTCTAGTCGCTAGCACTGCCTCGGGGCGGGCTAGAGATTTTAAGCATATCACACCCACCCTAGCAATTCTGACATCATTTAGCCTCAGCACCTACAAAAGTGAGCTTGTCGCCAGCAATGACACTGGCACTGGCTTCAGTTACGGAATCGGTGGTTATGCAGGCGAGGACGGCACTCTTGGCTTCTTCCTGAAGATCGATTCTGCAAGTACGAGCTTTGCTCTTAACAGCAGCTCCAATGCCGTCACTTGGCAAGACACTTTGATTCGCTATCGGTGGTCTTACTTCTATCTTGGCCCCATCTTTTCGATGATGGATTACAAGGTCAATCAGGAAGGCACAGAGTTGCTCGACCTAAAATCATCTGGTATCGGGGGAAACCTTGGAATGATGGTTCCCCTTGGAAATACCGGCGCTATCTTTCTCGATCTTAGTTCTGTGACCATGTCTAGCACCGTAAATAAACTCGCAACCGAAGCCAATATTGGCTCCCGTACCGACTTTGACCTGGGTGCTTCCATTGATGTCACGCGCTCTTTGGTCGATTTCACCTTCGGCTATCGCCAACAGCAGTACACTGTGAGCACCGACTCCACGTACACTGAGACCTACTTAGCCACCTATCTAGGCCTGAACTTTTCCTTCAACTTCTGATATCATCCTATAATAACCTAGCTTTTTTACCTGTCGCCTGATGGCAAAGGTCTTAAATTAATTTCATAATACCTATGCCAACATCAGGACCGTGATTAACATCTGTTGAGAAGGACCGGAATCGATGATTACAACAAAACGCTTTTTGTCCCTTATGCTTACCTGGGTCTTTGTTTCCCTACCGGCCTATTCATACGAACTGCCAAGGGCAAAGGATATTTCAGGATCTCGTGATTTGGAATATCTGCAACGAATTTCAAATGGCGTCAGCGAACTGTCAGATCGAGCCGCAAAGGCCGTCGTTTTTATTTCAGTATCAAAAATCGTCAATCAAAGGCCATACGGAGCCATTGACCCCTTTGACTTCTTTTTTGGACCCCGCATGCCTTACCCGCAGCAGCGAAATCGAAAGCAACAATCGGGGCTTGGATCAGGCTTTATGGTCGATCTTGATAAGGGCTACATCATCACCAATAATCACGTGATTGAGGGTGCCGATGAAATCTCTCTTAAACTTTCAAATGGCGAAACCTATACTGGCAAAGTATTAGGCTCAGACAAGAATACAGATGTCGCTGTTGTTCAAATCAAAGACGAAGACTTCGATCGGAAAGGGCTAACCCAACTAACATTAGGTAACTCCGAAGACCTAAAAGTTGGTTCGCTTGTCCTAGCTCTAGGGGCTCCTTTTGGGCTTGAAACCAGTATTTCCTTCGGAGTTGTCTCGGCGACTGGTCGAGGAAATCTGAACATCACAAGCCTCGGAAACTTTATTCAAACCGATGCAGCCATCAATCCAGGCAATAGTGGTGGGCCGTTGATCGATATGAACGGTCAGGTCGTAGGCATGAATACTGCGATCTACTCTCGGTCTGGTGCTTCGGCTGGAATCGGCTTTGCTGTTCCTTCAAACCTTGTGGCGAAGATCGCGACACAGCTAATTACCGATGGTAAGGTAGCAAGGGGTTACTTGGGTGTACAACTATCCCAGGAAATCGATGATGACCTAGCGCAAGCTTTGGAACTACCTAAAGGTCAAAAAGGTGCGTTGATTGCCCGAGTGGAGCCTGGCACTCCGGCTGCAGACGCAGGTCTTAGGGATCAAGACGTCATTGTCAAAGTAAACAAAACTAGTATCCGATCCAGAGATGAGCTGACCAATACAGTTGGTTTGATGCCAGCGGGGACTAAGGTCAAGGTTCAATACTATCGCGATGGGAAGTTACGCTCCACTACAGTAACTCTGGGTGAGTTTCCAAGCAATCCTATGGCGAGTCGTCGGACACCATCGAAACAATCCGATGATACTTTCGTTGGCATGAACCTCGAAGTTCTCGATCTCAATCGGCACCGGAACTGGATCGACCAGTACGGTATCGAAAGCCGGTCCGGCATCATTATCACCGATGTGAGCCCTGACTCCAAAGCCGCTGCTGCAGGGCTTCAACCAGGAGATGTTCTGATCAAGGCCAATCGCCAACCACTTAAGAAACCGCAGGATTTCTTGAAAATTTATAAAAGTTCTAGCAAGATTTTGATTCAGCTGGAACGCCGTGGTGCATACCGCTTCGCCTCTCTCCGCAAATAGGTGTGAAGGGTTGGATGCCTGATTTGGCTTCCAATCCTAATATCTAAGCCTACCCCTCCGATAAGAGATGGAACCAGAAGCTCAAAAAAGATTGTTCCTTACATCCGGGATCTGACAATGATCCATCGCATCATTGCTATATTGATACTACTCAAGCCGATTGCTGCCTTGGGCGATCCTTATCAGTATCTAGTATTCAGTCCTGAAATCAAGTCTGGCTTTCCCTATCGCGTGACCTTTGCCCCACCTCCGCGCAGCTCTCAGAAAACTGAGAAAGCCTCAACGGAGATCGCTCTGAGTGCTATTCCCAGCCAAGAATTAACACTAACCCGCGGCGATCGCCTCCTAGTTGAAGTCCCCATATCGAATGCTACTGATCAGGTTCGCTGGGTCGTCAACGGTAAGGTTGTTTGCAGGCAAAGCAACTGTATCATACGAACAATCAATTGGAGCACAGGAACGCTACCACTCATTTTACAGGTCAGCAATCAACAAAGTTTTATCGAGTATCATACGAAGCTCAAAATTCTTCCAAGCTCCTTTAACGCTCCCAATAGCGATGTCCCTTTACCCCTGGAAACCAAAGTCCGCTCTCCAGACCGGCAGTCACAGGATGCAAGACTGGTAGGTTTCTCAGTGAAAGGAGTCGCGTACACTTCACAAGACATTCGCACAGTAGAAACGCGCCTTTCCCGACGATTCAATATTCCAAATGATCGATTGCTCCGTACTTCACCAGATGCCTATACAATTATCTACAGTCCTCGGCAATGGGAGCTACAGATGCTAGGTGCAAGCACTGTGAAAATTGGCTCTAGCGACCTCAATATCGATTCAGGGGTTTATCGTTTACGCGTTCCCCGAGGTCAGGTATCTCCAGTCTTCAATTTGAATGGGCTTAGCTTCCAAAGCTTTAGAGGAACTGATACGATCATTCATAATTTCAAAGATCGTACCCTGATTACAGTTCTGCAGGGCTACGGTGAAGTAAAGATCTCAGCAAACCATTTCACAACGATGAATGCATCTTTCCAAAACCTATTCAATCGGCAAAAATCTGAAGGCATACCTGCCGACCGCTTTATACTTCATGGAGGGCAAAGCATCAGTTTAGCAAACGGCAAGCTATCCATTGCCAGCATTCTTTCGCTTCGAACAATAAAAATTCTAAAACAAACAAACCCAGAATGGTTTGCAAATGATCAACCAAGCAAAGGCAAAAGTAGTCTAAGTGACAATGTCAGCTTTGAAGAGAATGTTGACATCCCAACCTTACTCAGGGGCAATGATCGGCTCAGATCTGAGGCATACTGGCGATTAGGAATCAATCAACGAGCTCAACTATATTGGCGACGATTGCTACGAGCCACTCCTCAGCAGCTCTATCCTCATCAACGATTGGTGGAAGCTCAGCTGAGCCGTGGAGATTGGACAAAAGCTACAGAAGCACTTGAGGAGTTCCAGGATCAGGGCCTTGAAAACGAAGTCATGAATTACTACCGAGCCGTGGCTCTGTTCTTCAGTAAACAAGGTTTTGCTGCAAAACAACAATTCAAAAGAACTCTCTGGACAGCCAAGAACCCGATTATCGTCAGTAGCTCAGAAGAGTTTTTAAGGTTTCTAGATAAGGATAAAAGCAGCCATTTTTCTGGTAAAGTACATTACCTCAACAATAATAACCCACTGCGTTTCAGCGATAGCCTAGACCTTCCTGAGGGATTGATCCACCGTGCTTCACAGGGTATAGAGCTTCACGGCGAGTTTAATTGGAATTTCACAGAGGACGAATTCTTTGCAGTTGCACTCGCTGGTAGTATAACAGCTGAGCAATGGCTTCAAGATGGACTAAGTGAGTTAGGATATCGCCATCTGATGCTGGGAGTCAATACAACTGTTGACCTGACAACCACAAGAATCCAAGTCACCCCGTATATCGCTCGTTCTGATATTGGTTCATATCCAGGCCTCGATCACTTTGGAATTCACCTCATAACCCAATTTCGCGACTGGAAGGGCCAAGCTAAGTTCATTTATGATCATAGCAAAAACCTAGACCCTGCTGCTAATGATGAAAGCTTTATCGACCCGATCACCAGGCTTTTTACAGAGTCTGAAGATCGAAGTCGCCAGCTACAAAAACTAAAAGGGCAATTCAGAGTGACTGATGCCCTTCTCTTGAGCGTGGGTGTCAATCTTATCGATTTCCGTGCAGACAGTAGTCAGGATGAAGATGGTCTTGGTTATGGAGTCGATCTCGACTATTTCGGGGCTATCAGCCTCAATTGGTCTTGGAGCGGGAAGCTTGGCTTTTATAGCGAGACCTTAGAAGCACGCTCAGACCAAACTATTTCCCTAGAAGGATCGCCCTACTATCGTTGGTCTCCTCTTTTACGACTTTCATCGCCTATCTACTGGCGTCAAGGAAACTCTAGCGAAGAAGCTCAAAGCTATTCTCAATTCGCGTTTGGTCTTGGTCTAGAAGCGAGTTTATAAACCCGAGGTTTGAATACGTAGCACAGAACAAGCAGCCTTTTCAGTGATCTTGTCCTGCTTTGAACCGAACATCGCCTCTAAGAAGGACTGCGAAGGAAGTGCCCCCATGATGAGGAGGTCATATTCAGCTGTTAAGGCTACAATATCGAATAGCTCATTCTGGCCCTGAATCACATGGCTTGATGAATCAGGGGCAAAAACGTTCGTTGCTTCTCTAAGAAATGAGTCTTCAGCCTTCACACGCTTCTGGGTAAATTCCTCGGGGACCCAGCGAACAAACACCAGCTCAGCATCGTTGGTTTCCGCTAGTTTTACGCAGGTTTTAATTATCAAAGGGTTGTGAGGTCCTTGGTCAACATAGACCATGATTTTACGAAAATATCGAATCCCGCGATCCTTAAAGGTGGCCACGTTACAGGCCAAATGCTCTTCAAGCCAACCCATCTGATTATGGATGGTGATATTACCCCGAGATCGTCCACCCCACTCCTTCACAAGCCAGTTGCAATGGAGTCGATTCGAAATCTCGTGAACTGTTTTGTAGATATCATGAGATACAACAGGTTCAAATTCCACCAAGAAATTCTTATCAATGGACATGGCCTGAAAGCGCCGCCTCAGCGACTTGATAAAGCTACCCTCAGTGCTGATATCATCGATCGACATCTGTTCGGGTATCTCTGTAAGATGAACCACTTCCACCTTGCCGCCTTCTGCAAGAGCAGCGCCTAGCTCCAATAAAACTTCCGGTGATCGTTCTTCACCAAAGAGCGAGACAACAACCGCAGCCTGGTCGAAGAAAAACAACTCATCTCGCTCGGGAACAATAGGATTGCGCTCTTCAATGAGATCTTGGCGGCGCCCCCTTATCCCAACAACACCCTTACGATTGGTTTGCTTGCGACCGTAGACGAGGTATACCGAACCGCCTACAAAAATCGCAGCACCGATCGAAATCCCAACAATGGGTCCCATAAGGAACAAGATTCCAGCACAGGTAATAATCCCGAAAATTTGCAACCAAGGGTAGAGAAAAGACTTGTAAGGGGGTGTATACCACTGAACCCGATTTTCCCGTAGAACTATAACAGTGATATTCTCGGCAATGTAGATACAGAGCATGAATGCGCTAGCAACTTTTACGACCTTGTCTACCGGGATCAACATAATTGCCAAACCGATTGAAAAACCTGAAAAGATGATGGCAAACGAAGGGGTCAAGAACCGAGGACTCAGATAGGCAAAGATACTCGGCATCAAATTTTCGCGGGCCATAGCAAACGGGAAGCGGGACGCGGCCATTACGCCTACATTCGCCATGGACGTCAGAGTGAGAACTCCTAAAATACCTGCGACCATCCCAGCGTACTCACCACCAAGCTGATGGGCTAGGGTATAAACTGGCTTAAGGTCTTTAGCAAAGGACTCTGCCTCGAAGTTTCCAACGAAGACAAAGCTCAAGCCGGTGTAGAGGGTCGTGATGATCGCAAGAGACAATAGAATCCCTCTTGGAAGGTTCTTCCCTGGGTCCTTCACTTCCTCGGCAATCGCTGCAACCTTATCAACACCAGCGAATGCAACGAAGACAAAGCCAGTCGCAGAAATCAGGCCATAAGCTCCCTTGGGGAACAACGGACTTAGATTAGATGGCTGGAAGGTAAAACTGCCACCAATAACTAGGGTGCCTAATGCTACCAGAACCAAAGTGACAATAGCCAAAACCGCCTTGCTCAGCTTACTGATACCGACGAGGTTTATACCTACGATAAAAATCAGCAGCCCCAAGGCAGCATACTGAACAGGAGCATCGGTAAATACAGAAAGGTAGGCTCCAAAGCCTACCAGAGAGAAGGTACTCTTGAGCAATAACGAAAGCCAGAGTCCAAGCCCCGCAATCGTACCCACTAAGGGGCCAAAGGTTCGCTCAAGATAGATGTAGGTTCCGCCAGAGGTTGGCATAGCTGTCGATAGCTCAGACTTCGAAACTGCTGCTGGAAGGATACAGATCCCAGCACATAAGTAAGCTAGCCAAACCGATGGCCCTGTAAGTTCAGAAGCAATTCCAGGTAGAACGAAGATTCCACTGCCGAGTGCTGCACCGAGACAGATAGCTACGACAGAAAGCAATCCGATTCTTCGCTCTAGTTGACTCAACCCGGCTCCTTCAGCTCTTCAGGACGTTAGAGATACCCTTTACAAAATCTGCTATCTTGTCAATCGTATTAGCTTGATCGTGGTAGTTTTCTACCATCTTTACGATAGCACTGCCAATGACAATTCCCTCTCCTAGAGCTCCAACTTTCTTGGCTTGCTCGGGAGTGGAAATACCGAAGCCGATCACGACAGGCTTCTTAATGGAATCTTTAAGATTGGCAATCTCTTGGTCGAGAGTTTCAGAAACATCTTGTTGTACTCCTGTGACTCCCGTTCGCGAAACGTAGTACACGAAACCGCGAGACTCCCTATTGATCAATTCTAATCGCTCCCGGGTGGTCGTTGGAGAGGCCAAAAATACCGTATCGAGTTCTTGACTCCGCATGGCTTCTATGTAGTCCTCCGCTTCTTCAGGGGGAAGATCGAGAACCAACGCTCCATCCACACCGGAGCTACGGCAAGCTTTCGCAAAGCCTTCGAAACCCATCGCAAAAATGGGGTTAAGATAGGAGAATAGGACGATTGGAGTATCGAATCCCTCATCGCGAAGTTCCTTGACGGTTCTAAGGATGCTTTTTAAATCCGTTCCTGACGCTAAGGCTCGCTCAGAAGCTTTTTGGTTGGTAGGTCCATCGGCCAAAGGATCGGAAAAGGGAACCCCAAGTTCGATGATATCCACTCCTGAAGAAACTAGAGTTCGGCAGAGTTCCTTTGTGGTATTTAAGTCAGGATCTCCCGCGGTGATATAAGCGACAAAAGCCTTTTTTTCATCGCTCTTAAGCATTTCGAATACTCTGCTGATACTCATGATGCAACTCCTTCCAGATCCTTGTCACCGCGGCCAGAAACATTGATAATCATAATTTTGTCCTTGGCTAGCTCGGGAGCACGTTTCAAAACATAGGCTACTGCATGCGATGTTTCTAAAGCAGGGATAATGCCTTCGTAGCGAGATAAGGCTCGAAAACCATCTTTTGCTGCCTCATCGTCAGCATAGGTGTAGGTCGCTCGCCCTAGCTCAGCTAGGTTTGCGTGTTCGGGTCCCACTGCCGGATAATCGAGACCAGCCGAAATACTATGGGTTTCCTGAATCTGACCATCATGATTTTGCAGCATGTGAGTGTAGGTGCCGTGGAGGATTCCAGCGCTACCACCAGAAAAACGAGCCGCATGCTTGCCGGAAGCGATACCATAGCCACCGGCCTCGACCCCCACCATGGCCACAGACTCATCATCAAGGAATGCATGGAATAGGCCGATAGCATTGGAGCCACCACCCACGCAGGCGACTAGCTCATCAGGCAGTCGTTGCTCAGCCTTTAAAATCTGCTCACGAGCCTCTTGTCCGATCACCCGATGAAAATTGCGAACCATTTCTGGATATGGGTGTGGACCAAGTGCCGAACCCAAGCAGTAGAACGTGGTCTTGACATTCGTCACCCAATCCCTCATAGCCTCGTTAATCGCGTCCTTCAAAGTTCTTGTACCACTGTCAACTGCAACGACTTTGGCACCTAGTAGATTCATACGCTTGACATTCAAGGCCTGACGTTCCACATCAACGGCTCCCATATAAACAATACACTCAACACCTAGCAAAGCTGCCGCCGTTGCAGTGGCCACTCCATGCTGACCAGCACCAGTTTCAGCGATGATGCGATGTTTACCCATTCGCTTCGCTAGCAGAACTTGGCCAATGGCGTTATTGATTTTATGAGCGCCGGTATGAAGCAAATCCTCTCGCTTCAGGTAAATCTTCGCGCCACCGAGATGCTCCGTAAGTCTCTTTGCATAAGATAATGGAGTCGGTCGCCCTACGTAGTCGCGGAGAATTTCATCTAACTCTTGTTGGAAGTCATCATCACCACAATACTTGCGAAAGCCCGCTTCAAGCTCCTTGACCGGCTCCACTAAAGTTTCCGGTACAAAGCGGCCACCGTAGCGCCCAAAATAACCTTTTTCATCTGGAAATTGCTTCACTTTATATCTCCTCTCGGAAAAGACGTCGTAATTTTTCATGATCTTTGATGCCTGGTTCTTGCTCTACACCGGAAGATAAGTCGAGCGCCCAGGGCTGAACAGCATCCCAAGCAGCCTTGACTGTTTCAGGATCCAGCCCACCGGAAAGAATCAAAGGCGCGCTGCTTGACTTTGCCTTTTTAGCCAGTTCCCAATTAGCAAGTTGCCCAGTTCCCCCATACTGCCCTTTCACTGCTGCATCAATCAGTAAATAGTCAATGATCCCATCAAAGGCGGCTACGGACTCAAGATCAGTCTCGCTAAACAAACGCACAGCTTTGATGGATCCAGAGAATTGCGTACAAAGCTCAGGGGCTTCGTCCCCATGGAGCTGCACGCGATCAATTCCAGTCAGTTTTTGGATCTTCCGTATATCGTCCACATTTTCATTCACGAAAACGCCGATACAATCGGGAGGGTTTTGTGAACGCCGTCGCACCGCTTCGATAATTGAGGCAGCAGCTTCTGGAGCCACATAGCGAGGGCTTTTTGGGTAGAAAATGAATCCTAAAGCCCAGGCTCCAAGGTCAGCAGCAAGCAGAGCATCCTCTTCTTTGGTAAGGCCACAGATTTTGATCCTCATGAGTCTATCCTTCGATGAGTTTTTTTAGTGCCGAGCCCGGTGTGCCAGTTTTCATAAGGCTCGTACCAACCAAAAAGCCTTGGTAGCCAATGCTTTGAAGGCTCTTTATATCGGAAAGAGTTTCTATTCCACTCTCACTAATGGCTAGCTGATCGTCTGGGATAAGCTTTTTCAACCTGCGGCTCGTTTCTAAGGTGATGCTCAGATCTCGTAGATCACGATTGTTGACGCCAAGTAAGTCAGGTTGAAGAGATAAACCGCATGCAAGCTCTTGCTCATCGTGAACCTCCACCAGCGTGGTGAGCCCTAAGTCTTGTGCCTGACTATGAAGCTCTAAGGCTCGCTCCTTACCTAACAATCCCACAATAATCAGAATCGCATCTGCACCTGCGTCGAGGGCCTGATAGAGTTGATACTCATCGACAAAAAAATCCTTCATCAAAATCCGAGCTTTTGGATGGGCAGACCTTATCTGACGAATATAATCCAAATCACCGCGGAAGTAGCTTGGTTCCGTCAGGATCGAGAGTGCTGTTGCGCCAGCATCTAAGTACTGGCCGGCAACGTCTAGTGGCTTAAGCTCCGGCGCAATATCTCCCTTTGAGGGACTAGCTCGCTTAAACTCCGCAATCACTGATACTCTATCGGCCTCCCGAAAAGGAGCTGTGAAATCTTGGGGTTTATAAGATCGTTTGCCTGCCTGTTCTTTGAGTTCGGCCAAAGATGTCGTCGTTTTTAAATCATCAATACGGCGTTGGACGGTGGCACCAATTTTATGCAGAATACTTTCGCTCATGCTCCACCTCCCCTTACAGCTTGGAGAACCTCCCAAGCCTTTCCTTGATCCAAGATATCGTGAACAGCCTTCAAACCTTCTCCAAGGTCTGAGACTTTCCCACCAACAAGCAATGCTGCAGCCCCGTTGATGGCGACGATATCCCGTTTCGGGCCGTGATCATCACCTCGTAGGATTCTTGTGATGATATCCGCGTTTGTCTTCCGGTCTCCCCCTGCTAAGTCCTCGGCTCTCGCCAGATCGATGCCATAGTCTCTTGGGTCGATGGTATATGTTTTTACCTGGCCATCTTTAAGATGAGCAACTTGGGTGGTTGTTGTTGTCGTGATTTCATCAAGACCATCATCTCCAGTCACAAGCATCACTTCCTCAGCACCAAGTGAAGCTAACACATAGGCGAATGGCTCAAGCATCTTGCGATCGTAGACTCCCATGACCTGCCTTTTGGTAAAGGCTGGATTGACGAGAGGCCCCAGCAAGTTAAAAATGGTCCGGGCCCCTAAGTTGCGACGAATGGGTACCACGTGCCCCATAGCAGGGTGAAACTTGGGAGCGAAAAGAAAACCGAAACCATATCTATCGATGCTTTCTGCAACACGTTCAGGCTCAAGATCGATAGGCACTCCAAGCTCTTCCAAGACATCAGCACTACCGCACTTGCTAGAAATCGAGCGATTGCCGTGCTTGCATACACCCAGGCCAGCAGCCGCAATCACAAAGGCGTTGGTGGTTGATATATTAAAGGTGTTGGCTCCATCGCCACCGGTGCCACAGGTATCGATCAGATCGGTACGCTTAATCCTAAGAGGAATCGCATGATCTCGCAACGACTTGGCACAGCCAGTAATTTCCTCAATGGTTTCGCCCTTCCCGCGCAAGGCCCCGAGAAATGCTCCCACCTCTTCAGGGCTAACCCGCCCCCCCATCAGGAGGTTCATCGCCTCATTGGCCTCTTGCTCACTCAAGGATTCACGAGCAAACAGTTTGTTCAGATATTGCTTCATGTCTCGACTCCATCAGGATAGCTGTGCACAAAAATTTTCAAGGATCTTCAAGCCACTATCCGTCATGTAAGACTCGGGATGGAATTGAATGCCCTCGATAGGAAAACGCTTATGTTTGATGCCCATAATAACCCCATCCTCTGTCTCGGATGTGATACGAAAGCATTTCGGAAGACTTTTCCTTTCCACAATCAACGAATGATAGCGAGTCACAGTCAAAGGCTTAGGAAGGCCTTGAAACAACCCACGCCCTGTATGCGATACCGGTGACGTCTTGCCATGCATCATCGTCTTGGCCCGGATAACCCGGCCTCCGAATGCCTGCGCAATGGATTGATGACCGAGGCAAATTCCGAGAATAGGAATGCTACCAGCAAACGTCTCAATGGTTTCTAAGGTAATTCCAGCTTGGTCTGGATTCCCAGGCCCCGGAGAGATGACAATCGCATCAGGCGCCATACGCTCAATATCGCTCATCGCCATCTTATCATTGCGAACAACCTTCACCTTCTGCCCGAGCTGGCATAGATACTGATAAACGTTAAATGTGAAAGAATCGTAGTTGTCTATGAGAAGAATCATCAGGCCTCTCCTTCCGCTAGCTGGGCAATGGCAACCGCACTACGAACAGCTTTGGCTTTATTGAGAACCTCTTCCCACTCTTTCTCAGGCCGAGAGTCAGCGACAACACCTGCTCCGGCTTGGACATAAGCCTTGCCGCCCTTGATGTAAAGGCTCCTAATGGTAATGCATGAATTCAGGTTGCCGGTAAAATCATAGCAGACTACCGCCCCACCGTAAGGCCCCCGCCTCTCAGGCTCTAAGTCAGAGATGATTTCCATGGCGCGAATCTTAGGTGCGCCCGAGAGAGTTCCTGCAGGAAAACATGCTCCCAAGGCTTGCCACGGGGTAAGACTACGCTTGAGCTTGCCCTCAACAAGGCTAACCAAGTGCATCACATGAGAGTAGCGTTCCACTTTCATAAACTCAGAAACCCGCACTGTTCCTGGTTTCGACACTCGCCCAATGTCGTTTCGACCCAAATCAACAAGCATCAAGTGCTCTGCTTTCTCCTTTACAGATGCCAGCAGATCAGACTCTAACTTCTTGTCTTCCTTGTGGTCCTTTCCCCTTGGTCTCGTTCCTGCGATGGGGCATGTTTCTAGCCTACCATCGTAGGATCGCACCAACATCTCTGGTGACGAACCCAGTAGGTACTCATCATCTTCAAGAGCCAGATAGAAGAGATAAGGAGATGGATTGATCATCCGCAGAATTCGGTAGACAAGAAATGGATCTCCCTCGAACGGAAAGTGAAAGCGATCCGAGAGAACGCATTGAAAGATATCTCCAGCACGGATATGCTTTTTGATGGTTTTCACACCAGCACAAAAAGCCTCTTTGCCCAAAGTCGCTTCCGCCTCAACAGGCTCCACCGAAGCAACTTCACTTAGGCTAAGATCCAAGACCTCTTTATCTGTGCTTTCAAACAAGCGCTTTCGAATATCTTGAATTTTAGCCTCCGCATCTCGATATAGCGGATCAAGGTCGGCGTCATCATCTGTCTCGATATGAGTCACGATATAAAGCCGATGCTTAAGTTGATCAAAGGCTATGATATGTTTGAAAAGCATCAGGTAGATATCGTCTGAGTCCAGACCTTTGTCTGGCATAGGGATATCTTCAAGCTGCTGAATAGCATCGTAGGCGACGTATCCCACAGCACCACCAGTAAACGGTGGAAAGCCTTCGAGGTGCATGGACTGATATTCTTTGATTAGTTTTTCAACAGATTGAAAACTAGCGCGATCTTGGATGACTTGAGATGAATTATAATGGGAAAAAACTAGTTGATCAGAGCGGCTTCTGAGACTAGCAAAAGGATCTATGCCAAGGAAGGAGTAGCGACCAACTTCTTCGCCACCATCGGCACTTTCGAGTAAAAAGGCTTGCTTCGAACCTGAATGTCGTAATCTGAGGAAGGCACTCACTGGGGTCAGCGTGTCTGCCGGCATCTCGATCCCCAAGGGAATCATCCGGTAGTCCCGCCGCGCCATGAGCCGTACCTGCTCTAGGCTTGGGTAAATATTCACTTTGTCTCCACCACTCACTTAAATCCAAAACGATTTTCCTATCGATGTTATTCTATCGAGTATTACAACTCGCTGCAGATTGTAGGGACCTACAGCTGAACCAATGCCTGTTAACCCACAGGTCAGAGACTTAGCTCAGCTTTTGTCTGTACAACGATTTCGGGGATATCGCAAGCATGCATTTATGGCTTACACCAAATCAGAAACAACGGGACTCCAGGCTAATCACGCCATAACTGCTTAAACGTCAAGGTGAAGCCTATTTAGCCGACTGGGTGGCTTTTGCAAAGGATTGAGCCATGATCCAACTCGTGGTCCAGGCATTTTGAAAATTAAAACCACCTGTTATGCCATCAATATCGAGGATTTCACCACCGAAGTAGAGATTAGGACAAACCTTGCTTTCCATGGTGCGAAAATCAACCTGATTCAATTTAACACCTCCGCAGGTCACAAACTCTTCCTTGAATTGCCCTTTTCCTTCAACCTTAAAGCTGTACTGGGTAAGAGTCTGTGCGATGCGCCTCAAAGTCTTCTTATCGAGGTCATTCCAGATGGTACCGGAGTCACGCTCATGCACCTCTAGAAGCCGCCCCCAAAAGCGCTTGCTCAAACTATCAAGGGGAGTTTTAACGAATTGCTTTTTGAGATGTATCTTTTTAAGCTCCATGAGCTTTTCCAAGGCTCTGTCTTCTTGTAAGCGCAGAAAATTAACTTTTAACTCTGCTTTGTAATCGCTTTGATACAACTGGCGAGCAGCAAACGCAGACAGCTTAAGAACCGCTGGCCCGCTCAAACCCCAATGGGTAAACAGCAGCGGACCTGTTTGCAGAAACGGTTTTTTACGCCCGTCTACTTTTAGCTGAACATCAACTGCTTCAAAACTCTGTCCTGCCAAGCCATCTATTAGGGCATCTTCCACATTAAACGTAAACAGAGACGGAACTGGATCCGATAGTTGATGACCCAGATTCGATGCTATCTGATGCCCCTTGGGAGCACTTCCCGTGGCGAGCATGACAGCATCAGCGCGGATCACACCTTCGCGCAGATTGACAACGAAACCCTGTTCATTTCTTGTCAGTTCTTTAACTATAGCTCCCAAGCGCAGCTCGATATTGAGGCGCTTCACTTCTCCCAACAAGCAGTCAATGATGGTCTGAGAGGAGTTCGTGGTTGGGAACATTCTGCCGTCAGCTTCCACCTTCGTCGCGACACCTCGATCTTGAAACCATTGGATCGTATCTTGTGGCTGAAAGCGATGAAAGGGCCCCAGCAACTCACGGCTACCACGAGGATAATTTGCCACAAGCTTCTTAGGGTCAAAGCAATGATGGGTCACATTACAGCGACCACCGCCAGAGATTTTAACCTTATTGAGAGGCCGTCTCGTACCTTCCAAAATCACGACATCTAAATCCGGGTTCCGAATTTTGGCATTGATTGCCCCAAAAACACCGGCTGCTCCAGCCCCAATAACAATGAGATTAGCCATATCGCTCCCATAGAACTTCTAGCTGTTTCAATTCGATTTTTTCAAGATAGCTTTGCCTCTGGAGCTTCTGCTCAAGATTTCGAGCAGGGTCCCAGTATATTTTCACTGGTCTTTTAAAAGGCGCAAGTTGCTTGTCCATGGCCTGCAAAACTCGCTCTAAGTTAGGCTTTTCTCCAACGACCACCAACTGAGGAACCCAAGTCAATCGCGGATCTGCGAGCGGCAATACAAGATAGCGGGCTCCACTATCAAGGTGATTCAAAATACTCTCAATCTCGCTTGGTGCTATATTCTCGCCACCTGATTGGAAAACAGTATCTTTGCGACCCATGAGGAACAAATCACCGCCTTCAACGCGGCCTAGGTCTTGACTTTGATAAACCTGGTCGTCGGTAGCTTCAAAGTGCCCGGTCCTCCAGTATCCGAGCATCACGCCAGCACCTTGAACCAACACACAGTCGTCCGCAATGCGAACCGATCGGCCTGGCATGATTTGCCCCACATGCTGGGCTGATGCTGGAGGCTGACCTGGAGGGAGAGCCGCAACCTGTGCTGCTGTCTCTGAGCTACCGTAACACAGTGATATAGGTATGGTAAGGGCTAGGCTTTTCTCTATGAGGGGTTTGGCCGCGCTCGCACCACCGATAAGAACAGCCTTAGATTTCGATAGGGTTTGTGATGCTGATGGGTTCTCCAGAGCATCGTGGAGTTGAGCAGGTACCAAGGAAACAAAGTCTGGCTCTGAAGCTATCAGATCAGTCTTAACAGTTTTTGCCCCACCACCGATAACAAGGACTCCCCGACTTTCAAGTGCCCGCATCGCAATTATAAACCCACCGATGTGGAATAGACCCAGAGATAGAAGAAATCGATCCCCTTCCTTCGCCTGATAGAAGGATATAAATGATTGCGCACTCTCTTGCAGGCTCGCCAATGAGTGCACGACACCCTTCGGCTGACCACTGCTTCCCGACGTAAAAATAATGAGCCAGGGATGATGAGGCGCCAACGCTTTTGCAACAATGGCCAATCGGGGTCGGTTCGGGCCAAGGAGGGGCTCCGATAGTTCTTCATAGCTGTCTAAGTTTTTTAAAAGCTTTTGCTTCTGCCCTTCAGGAAACCGTGGGTTTAACAAAACCGCTATCCTACCTAAGGCTAAACTAGCCAACGAAGCCAGCCAGGTTTTATAGGGGCAGGAGAAGGTCATCACCAATTTTTGACTCGTGCTGTTCTCTGCGATCCAGCAAGCTACTTGCTCTAAATGCTGGGTAAGAACCCTCGTTGTGATACGCTCATCACCCACTTCTATAACCACTTGATCGGAAGGAAGCTCAAGAAAGTTCGCCAAGCTAGTCATAGCTATAACCCTCTTCTAGCTTCATAGTCGAGCCTTCCCAAGGCATCCTAGATTCCATAACATCATGTGCCAAATACTCGTAAGTGCCGAGCCCATGACTGGCACTTAGCTCGAAGTGTTGAATAAACCTCAGATAGGACCTAAGAGCGATTCCAGAATCAAAGCATGATGACAAGATTAAGCGATCTTTTGGATGACCTTTAGCAAGCCATTCAAAGGCTCGTGATAGTCCGAGGCGCATGGGCTTTACAACGACATAAACGTCCTTTGCCAGCTCATCAAGTTCGCGGTCCCAAAGACATTCATCGAGCGCAATGGGAACACCATCAAGGGCTAAGTTCTGCTCTAAAGATGGAAACGGCTCTTCAAAGAACTCAATTTGATCATAAAACTTATCCCATAGTTTCCGGACCTGCGCGGTGCTTAAGCTCTGATTTGCATCCAGACGCAGTCTAGTGCCACTGGCTAAGGTATCGACAAGCTGCTCAAGCGCCTTCAGCTCAGCATCGAACGAGTCTCGGCCCAATTTCACTTTGATAGACTTGAAGTTCTGCTTAAGCAAATCCTGCAAGGCATTTGACTCTCGATCTAATGTTATTAATCCTGCTATAGGAGCTGTAAATTCGGATTGAGAGCCCTTGTCATCTAACCAACGCTGAAACAAGACCTGTTCCCAGGCGCTATCAAGACTTGCAATCCCTGTGTGATAGGGGCTACCAAAGGCATGCCGATGCAAAGGCCAAGAGCCAGACTCACCGAGATCCTCTGGCTTTTGCTTAGATAACGCAGAAATACTTTCCCTAAGATTTTCTCGGTGAACCCCAGATAAGGGACCGATCTCACCGCGGTAGAGTCGCTGATGTTCATCGTATACAGTGAGAATCGCGAGGTCTTTACCCAGTATGTCGCGACCCTGGTGACGAAAACTACGAACAAAGGGCAGGTGAACCTGCTCCACTTTGATCTCGTGAATAATCACAGCACCACAACCAGAGCATAAACCGCACAGTAAACCGCAACAAAGATTGATGTGAGCTTCAGGGCTTTATTCAATAGATCTGCCCTAGGGAAGATCAGAGGCTTGAGGCTAGCGCGAAGCAACCTAAGCATCACGAAGGACAAGATCAGCCCCACGAGCCAGATCTGATTCCAGAGAGCATAGGCAAAAAATACGGCGACGCTGGCCAACACGAGATACCAAGGCAAATGCTGCCCAAGACGATCCCCTAACTGGATGGCGAGGGTTCGTTTCCCGGTGCGTTCATCACCTCTACGATCTCTTAGGTTGTTGATCGCCATTACTGCACCAGCAAGCAACCCTGGCCCCATAGACCAAAGGAGATCCGACCACTGCCAAGTTAGACTTTGCAAGTAGGCACTGCCCAGGACTGCTACAGGGCCAAAAAAGACAATAGCAACAACCTCCCCCAAACCAAGGTGAGAAAGAGGTTTGGGCCCCCCAGTATAAAGGTATGCAACTGCCGCACTTACGATAGCCACAGCCAACACGGACCAGCCACCATGGATCGTCAGTAGTAGGCCAATAAAAACTGCGAGCCCAAGCATGGCTTGGTAGGCGTCCTTCGCCTTGCGCTGTGACATCAATCCTGCTTGAACAACACGCAACGGGCCTCGCCTAGCGTCATTGTCGACTCCAGATGCCGCATCTTCCGCATCGTTAACTAAATTGGCGGCAGATTGCATCAACACCACCACAGCTAAAGCAGCTAAAAAGGTGAGGCCATTGATCCAACTGGGATTCTGCCCTTGCTCGATCAAGTGCTGATAGCCAAGAGCGCTTCCCAGGATGACAGGGCTAACGCCTAGTAGTAGAGTTGCAGGTCGGATGCCCATCCATAGAACTTGCCAATAAGTCAAAGCACTTTCCTCCTCGGAAGAGTTTTAATCGCATCAAATAGCTCCAGATCATCCTCGATCTTGACGGGAACTTCAATCAATTCCGGAGCCCTAGGGGCTTTCTGCAGCAGGGCTAACAGGGCGTCCTTAGTCTCTACCACTTTATACGCCAGTCCAGCAGATTGAGCGACACCTTGAAAGTTAAACTCATGGGGTGTCGTCACTAATGGATTAAGGACGCTTGGAAACTGTCCAAGAGGAAGTTTTCGGAAAATTTGCCCACCGTTATTATTGACTAGAAAAACCCTAAGAGGAGCTGGACTGATAGAAAGTTGAAAAAGTGAGTTTAAGTCATGGATCATCGACACATCACCAAGCACCACATCCCAAGCCTCACCACTTGCCAGGGCAAGCCCTGTAGCTGTGGAAACCAAGCCCTCAATACCACTTGCCCCTCGATTGGCATCCACCCTCTTGACATGCTGAGGAGAATCAAAGTACCAGGTATCGAAGGCACGAATCGAACTAGAGTTGCCCAAGAATAGATTCTGGGAGTGCGAATGTTTCATAATTAACTGGGCTAGCCCCGGTAATGTTAGATGGGGATACCGCGCAACTAGCTCAGAAGCATTCTCCATCCAAGCCCTCATCCCCTCAGTTGCGCTCTTTTGCTCCGGTAAAGCAAGTCCATCTAAAAACTGATAGTCCTCGCTTCGAATATGGGTATAGGCTGTGAACGCCGGGTTCTGGCTGCCCGCTTCAGGTGACACAACCACGTAGGGAAGATTTGGACGCTTTTGCAGATATATATCCCAGTACTTACTCACGAGATGGCGCCCCAAATGAAGCACGGCATCTGGCTGGTAGGTCTCTAGCCACTCTTGAGTCTGAGGAAGTTCTGCATCCACAAGGTTATCGAGATGTCCTTTAAAAGACGAACCGATATCCGCAAGGCAAGGCCAGGATAAACCTCGCACCAGCTCTTCAATCGCAACCCGGTCTGCTGATTCATCCAAGCGTCCCAAGATTATAAGTCCTCGTTCGGCACGATGGATTAAATCTTCTAACCTCCCCACCTTTCCCTTAGGTTCACGAGTCGATTGTCCTTCAATTATCGTAGGCCGTAGGGAGGCCATTGAATTGATAAAGGCTTGGGAACGATCCGTTTTATATTCTTGCGGCTCCAAGGGAGCTCGCAGAGGAACATTGATATGAACCACCCCTCTTGGAAAAATGAGGCCTTGCTCTAGACTTCGGGTTAACATCGCCCGCAAGGTAGGTGCCGAGATCTGATCTTCGGGGCTAGGCAAGCCAAGGTAGTCTTTCAAAAAAGCACCAAGCACCTGACTCTGATCGATCGTCTGATTGGCTCCCGAATGAATCAGCTCAATAGGCCGATCGCAACTCAATACGATCAAGGGGATGGATTCTTTGTGGGCCTCAATCACTGCTGGTAAGTAGTTGGCCACCGCTGTTCCTGAAGTGCAGATGAGAACAGCAGGACGCTGATGGGCTTTTGCTGCTCCCAAAGCCATATACCCAGAGGCGCGCTCATCCATGCACGAGACCGTAGTCAAACGCGGATGCTCCTGCAAAACAGCTGCAAATGGAGCATCGCGATATCCAGGTGACATAAAAACGTGGGATGCTCCCGTATCTGCTACGGCATCTAAAATCACCTGGCACCAGGCAAGGCTCAAATTTTTAGTGTAGTTGGCTTGTTTCATCTTGGTCTACCGTCATGCCAAACAAGTCAAGAAAGTTATTCATCTTGATTTCTGTTTCTTGCCACTCAGCATCCGGTGTCGATAACTCTACGATTCCAGCTCCAGCAAAGATAGTCACGAGACTGTTTTCGACTAAGGCCGAACGGATTCCAATTGCAAAATCTCCGGCCTCTCCTGCGCAGTAACCCAACGCACCGGCAAACAGCCCTCGACCAAATGTTTCGTGGTTCGCTATGGACTGCCTGGCTTCCTCACGTGGAGCCCCCCCTACAGCAGGGGTCGGATGAAGTGCCGATAGCAACTCTAAAGGATGCACCTCATCTCGCCGCCGAGCCAGATACTGCGAACGCATATGTTGGACGTGCTTGAGACGGAGGATCTGCTCTCGCTCTTTCTGAACCACGTCATCACAAAAACTCTTGAGAAGCTGCTCAACATAATCACTCACGAAACGATGCTCGTCGAGGTCTTTGTCTGACCCTTGCAAATCTTGGCCATGCTCTAGATCCGCTGTTAAGGATGTGAATCGCTTTCGGGTGCCAGCGATAGCATCGACTTGCACCTTTGTTCCTTGCCAGGCCAGCAAACGTTCTGGAGAACGGCCGACAAAAGCTTTTCCACCTGGCTCCACAAATGCAAATACATAGCTCCGCTCTTCGATGGCCGCAAGCTTGGTCATCAACGTACCTAAATCCAAGTCATGAGCTAATTGCAGCTCCTTAAAACGACTCAGCACGACTTTCTGATAGAGGCCTTGCTTGATCTCATCAACGGCTTGCGAAATCATTTGATGCCAACCATGTTTCGAAGGTTGGTTGGTGCTGCGAACCATCGGTGGCAGCGAAGGCATCGTTCGCCCTAGGTTTGCTGGAATGTAATTGCGATAGATGACAGCAGCGCGTTGGCCTAAGTCTTCCTCACTGATTGTCCCATCAGTGGAAAGCCTAAGATTTAGGAAAGTTTCACCTTCAGAAAACGTCCACTCGACTTCGGGTAATATAAAGAAGCTGTCATCAAAGCCGTCCCAAAGCCCCTCTTGATCCTGACCATCAGGAAACTGAAGGCCACCAAACAACCGGAAGTCTCTGAGTTGCTCTAACCGAGCCCGATCAGCTGCACCGAGCTTGACCAGAGATCCAAGACCTACGAAGATATCTTGAGAGTCCTTCGAGCGCCAAAAAAACTTCCAGCAAGGTCTGCTAAAGTTGAGCAGCCCGAATGGATCGATGGAGCCTTGCCATAGAACCTTAAGATTCGCAATGACAGAACCGTCAAGCTGGTGAAAGCTCCATTCTCCTGTTGCCAAAAGCTGTTTCAAACTCTGAGAAGGGGCGATCTGTCTAGCGGAAAAATATCCGAGATCACTCAATTCTTATCACCCCAATAGATATTAACAATCCCGCCAGTCAGCTCCTCGAAACGGTTATTTTCTAGACCGCTATCGGCCATCAACTTGGTGAAACGTTCGCCGAAAGGAAAGTCTTCAATGGTTTCATTAAGGTATTTGTAAGCCACTTCGTGGCCTGAAAGCGCTTTGCCGATTTTAGGTAGTATGTTTCTCAGATAGAAGAGATGGCCAGCACGAACAAGCTTGGACGATGGTAGAGCGAACTCTAAAACGATCAAGCGGCCCCCTGGACGAAGCACGCGATAGCACTCTTCGAGACATAGTGGCACATCTGGGATGTTGCGTATCCCAAACGAGATCGTAATAGCATCATAGGCGTTATCGGGAAATGGCAAGGCCTGAGCGTCACCAACCTTAAGGTCAATTTTCTGCTTCAGGTTTTTGGCCTGCACCTTTCTACGCCCTTTTTCGACCATGCCAATTGACATATCTAAGCCATCGACGCGGGAGACCTGAGGAGCTTTCACCAGCTCAAGGGCAACATCACCGGTACCCGTTGCCAGATCTAGAACTTTTATGTTATTACGCCGTGGCAGGGTTTTGCGAATCAATCGCCGCCACTGGTAGTGCAATCCAAAGGAAAGAACCGAGTTAATTAGGTCATACCGACCTGCAATTTCATTAAACAGCTTAAATGACTCAGTTTTAGAATGGGATAAACTCATATTTCAACTTCCAATTATCAAAGTTCACGTTTATATAAACCATTTGTTCCGCGTGGTTCAACTGAAAAGGTCGGTCTGCCGCCACGAATCACGCTAGGAAAAGAAACGTAAAACCCAGAATTTGCGGCACCTAGCAGGAATTTGCTTACATATTTGGCTTAGTCTTGTAGAATCGCAAAGCCTCGCCCGATCGTATCGAGTCCGGCAGAGTCAATAGTTTATAAACTCGTAAACTTTAGGAAGAACCCGTGAGCATCCCAGCTATCAGTCATGCCATTTCCCCCGAAGTAAACAAGAGCCTCTCCGGTCTCGACTTTGATCTCTCCCAGTGGGATCAAAATCCTCGCATCGGCGGATTGTTGAGTCGGACTGTTCTCGCTGGTGGAAAGCGTCTAAGACCTCTTCTGACTCTGCTTATGGGAGACCTTTTCGGCGCTGACCACGGGAGCATGACTCCTTTTGCCAGGGTTGTGGAAATGGTTCATGCCGCAACTCTCGCCCATGACGACGTAGTTGACAACGCTGACGTGCGACGGGGAAAGCCATCTATTAATGCTGTTTCTTGTAACAAGAAAGCTGTCCTCGCAGGGGATTACCTACTTGCTTACAGCCTTGCTGAAGTCGCGCGGCAGGGGCGCCCCGAGCTGGTCACATGCCTCTCAGAAATTATCAGCGACCTGGCCGAAGGCGAGTGGCTACAGATCGAAAATAGCAAGCGCACCGACCTTTGCAGAGACCATGTGGATCAGGTCGCCTTGAAGAAAACTGGCAGCGTTCTGCGTTGGTGTAGTGAGGTAGCGCCTTTATACTTAGGCCTTGATCAGACCACTGTTGCAAAGGCTCGGGAGTTTGGCGAATGCCTAGGTATTGCCTTTCAGATGACCGACGATATTTTAGATTTCAAACGCCGCGATGGCGCCGAGTTTGCCGACCTCAAAAATAAAGTGATCAACTCAGTGATCTTCGAAACCTTGGCACTGCAAGGGGACCAACAAACTTTGAACGTTCGAAGCCTCGACGAACTCACGCTTGAAGAGAAGAGCCTCAAAATCGCTCTTGAAGTGGTAGCAAAAAATGTTGCACAACGATTGCAGCGCTGTCGAGATCTTCTGTTGGAATTCTCGCAACGAGAGCTTGATGAAAGCCAAGTCAAAGCACAGCAGCAAGCTTTCTTAACTATAAGCTGCATCATCGAATACTTAGCGAATCGTGTGTGACATGGATGCCAAGCAGATAAAAATTACCCCAGAATTGGAAGATCTCTCCAACCAGATTGGTGAGTTCATGGAATACTGGGGTTTTAAGAAGGTCCACGGTCAAATCTGGTGCCACCTGTTTCTATCCTCAACACCCCTTGATGCCTCAGAACTGATGAGCCGCCTGGCGATTTCAAAAGCCTTGGTTAGCATTTCCTTAAAAGAACTTTTAAAATATGGTGTTATTTTCGAAGTTGGCAAAAGCCCGCGGGGAACTCGATGCTACAAAGCTACAGAAGATATCATGACCCCAATTCTAGAAACCCTTCGTCGCCGTGAACAAAGAATGATCTCGCGAGTTATGGGTGCCCATTCACTGCTGTCTCGGCTCGATAGTTCTGATTTTGAAGAGATGGGTATCGAGCGCAAGCGGCTTGATTATCTGGGACAAGTGATTCGACTGGCCGACCTCAGCTTAGAGAACATCATCAAAAAGAAATGGGTAGGCATTGCCGACCTCTTGTTGATGCGTCACCGCTTGCGGGGCAAGTCTCAAAACGCCTCTTCGGAGCACTCCTCAAGCTAAATCCTACCTCCAGCAGCCTGCAACTTGTGCCTAGATAAACCCAGTATTCTAATACTATAGCCAAAGACCAAATCAAGGTAGCCATGTCTCTACTTAGATGTGCCTTACATCTATGTCTCTTTTCGTGGTTTCTACTGGGTTGCTCGCCGAAAGATCGGAGCGAAAACCTAGCGGACACCACTCCCATGTCTGTGTTTTCGACCTCTTCAGAAACGATCATCCCTCCTCAAGAGCCCACCCTTGATTGGCAGTCCTATAAACCGGGTCAAGGATACCAGCCTACAGATCCCACCCACCGTTACCTTTGGATTAAAGTTCCCCTGCCTTCAGATCGCCCTCAGAATAGTTTTGTCGCGCTTAGACGCTGCATGATCGTTTTCCAGGTCTATCTAAATGAAAAGCAGATTGCCCAATGGGGTCGCTATAATCCCCAAGCTATCGATGGCATTGAGGCTAGCCACTATTTGCCTATAGTCTCAGTCCCCCCAGAACTCAATCAGAATACTCTTTACCTCAAGGCCTATCGCTTTGGGCGGCAGAACGATTCAGGACGCTGTGCAACAGTCGCGCTGGGAGAGCACACCTCACTTATACTGGAGCGCTTCTCACTGCTAACCCATCAGATGGCGATCGGTTTTATTTTTATTGGTATCGGGCTGGGAATGCTACTCTATACCTTTTTTATACGCCAAATTATGACACTAACATTTTCACTCTTCACGCTCATCATGGGAGTTTCATTTTGTGGCGGCGTGCCCATTATCTCATTCTTAGGCAGCTCAAACTGGGAATACTGGGCCTTTTGGCAGCTAAGTCTGTTTGTATTTCCAATTTTCTTTATATGGTTCTTAGGCACCCATAATGAGAAGCACTTTCGTTGGTATCTTTGGGGAACCAGCCCTAATATGGTCCTCACCATCTTTCACATCTCAATGTGGAATGGATATGCGGGCTATCGACTCTATGCCTTACGTGACATTAATATGGTCGTCTTGATCGTTCAGGCCCTAGTCCTCATATGCGTCGGCATCTATCAGATACGAACAGCAAAAGGATATACGAGGATTATCGCATACACATTTCTTGGTATTTTTCTCGTTACAATGTACGACTCACTACTTCTACTAACAGCAACATCTCGGACCACCCTGTCTCCTTATGCATGCTTTCTGATGGTAAACGTTCAGCTCACAGTCATTTTACTTCGACAACGAGATCGCGTTCGCGAACTCGAACGAGCGAAGCGGGAGCAGATTGAATTAGCAAGGGATAAACTTGAACAGGAGGTCCATTTACGGACCAAAGACCTTCATGCCCAAAAAGAAGCCTTGGCTCAAGCAAACCAGGAGCTAGCTGAAGGTAACAACTTGCTAAAAACCAGCAATTCTCAATTAGAGACATTAAATTCTAAGAATCAAATCTTACTTAAGCAGATTTCCTATATCGACGACCACAGCCTCACCAAGCTGATCGATATCGTAGGCCGAATCCCCGACTCCAGCGGCCTGACGATCGCTGCCGTCGATGAATTGTCGCGACTCAAAGACTCACTCGCCCCACTCGCCAGCCTTTACCAGTCAGAGCAAGAAATCAGCAAGAAGAAGATTATTCACCTTGCTCAATCTAAGGGCGAGCAGCGACTGCTTCGATTCTCACTCGGCGGAACACTTATAAAGCTCGTTCAAACTGATAGCGTCGAAACGAGCAAGGACCTGCTCAAGCAAGGTGACTTTGAGTTGCTCATCATGGGGCCAGAATTTTTAGATATGGCCGCCTATTGCCAAAAAGAATGCCCCAACACCAAGACTATTCTGATGACCTCGGAGGATTTCTCCAAGCATATCGATATTTTGATCAAACGGGATGAAATCTCGAATCTTGTATTTAAAGATACGAACGACCCCACTTTTAGTATGAGGACCATGGCCACAACCGTTGCTAAGATTATCAACGACGATTACTTTGGAATTAGCAAATATCTGGCTTGGGGCACTCGAATCCAAGAAGTAAAGATCACATCAAGCGATACTAGGCATCAGATCATTGGTATGATGGGCCGGGTTCTGAAAGACATGGGGATGAGAAAATCAGTAATCAATCGCAGCTTTTTAATTTGCGATGAAATGCTGATGAATGCGATCTATGATGCCCCCATGGACCAAGACGGTAACCCCAAATACAACCACCTCCCCCGCACGGAAGCTGTTGAGCTAGAAGAACACGAGCAAGGCATGTTCTGTTATGCTTCTGATGGTGCAACCTTGGCAATAGCAGTGCAAGACCCGTTCGGTGCTTTAACCCGAGAAACCATGCTTCGCTATGTAAAATCTTGCTATGATGGTGAATATGGCGCGATCAATGAAAGACTAGGCAAAGCCGGCGGGGGCATGGGGCTTTTTCAAATCCTGTCAGCATCAGACTTGGTGATCGTCAATGTCAAACCCGGAGTTCGCACCGAATTTATCTCGTTAATCAACATTGGTGCGAAGTCAAAATCGAATCGCCAGGCGGTGGCATTCCAATTCTTCAATGTCTAGCCTAGGAGAGGCAAGCAGGCTCATAGCCTTACTCCTCATGGCTTACGCCTACTTTTTAGAGATGATCGAAATCGTCAGGATAACCTGAGAAATTAAATCATCGCCGCGGGTAAGATCCACGTTCCATACCTGACTGCGATTGCCAGAATGAACATTCCTCGCGGTGACTGTTATCTCATCGCCAGCTCTCGCTGATCGGATGTGATTGGCCGTGAGGCTTTGCCCAACAGCCGCTTGGTCTTCGGCAACAGAGAAGTTCGCAGCCATAGAAGCGATCGACTCTGCCACAAGGCAGGAGACACCACCATGGAGCAAACCGAAAGGCTGGGTATTATGATCGCTCACCACTAGCCTACCAACAACCGATCGATCCTCTTCCCGAAAATCAGTGATTTGAAAGCCAATAAACTCATCCACTTTGGGACAAAACTTTTCGTGGATCTGGTTCATATTCAATTTGGCTTTCAATGTCTCTAGCCTGGTAAAAAACGCCATATATTTCCTATAGTGCTAAGGTTCTTAGAATTTCTAGCAACTCTGGATCGAAGTCATTCTTCTTTTCTAGACATTCCTCAAGAGGTGCCAGGCAGAACTTGCCATCCCGAACCACAGTTACCTTGCCACTGTCACCACGTTTGATCGATTCAACCGCCATGTAGCCCATTCTTGCCGCCGAGAATCGATCTCTTGGAGACGGATTACCACCCCTTTGAATATGCCCTAGGATACAAAGCTTGGTTGCTAGCCCGTAC
Source organism: Pseudobacteriovorax antillogorgiicola (assembly GCF_900177345.1). Taxonomy (NCBI): domain Bacteria; kingdom Pseudomonadati; phylum Bdellovibrionota; class Oligoflexia; order Oligoflexales; family Pseudobacteriovoracaceae; genus Pseudobacteriovorax; species Pseudobacteriovorax antillogorgiicola. Next base: position 36,760 of record NZ_FWZT01000002.1, on the reverse strand, counting down.
TTGGATTTAAGGTCTTTTTGGTAGCTATAACCTAAGCCTTCATGATCACCTTCTGCGACTATGATAATCGATGATTTCTTGCCCCTCTCAATCCCACGTTTAATATTCGCAGCTACATCATCGAGGGACTCCACTTGCTCAGGAAAAATCACACATTCGGCCCCAGTTGAGATGGCAACGGTAATCGCAATCATTCCTGAGGAACGTCCCATGACTTCCACCAGAAACGTTCTATCATGGGAGGTTGCAGTATCTCGAATCTTGTCAATCGCTTCCACTGCGGTATGTAATGCCGTGTCGAAGCCAATGGTATATTCTGTGCCAGAAATATCGTTATCGATAGTTCCTGGAATACAGATAATTTTGATGTCATGCTCTTTGAAGAGACAATTGGCACCTTGAAACGATCCATTGCCGCCAATTACTATCAGAGATCCAATGCCACGCTTTTTCAGGTTCTCAGCAGCGACCTTGCGAGCCTCAGGATCATGAAACTCTGCACAACGGCTAGTGTAAAGCACCGTTCCGCCCCGCTGGATGATGTTACCAACGGAAGAAAGATCCATTTTTTCAAAGTCGTCGGTTAGGAGACCAGCAAAACCTTTGTAGACACCATATACATCGTAACCTTCACTAATCCCTGTTCGCACCACTGAGCGAATGGCGCTGTTCATCCCCGGTCCATCACCGCCACTGCAAAGTACAGCTATTGCATTATTACGTCCCATCGCTTTAGACCTCCCATACAACATAGTCTCAGTGCTGTTTTACACAATTTCCTGATAGGCATCAGCAGCAAAAATTGAAGGTTTCTACGATCCGGTACAGGTTTGGGTGCATTCGCTGCTCGCGAGCAGGCCATCGTTTCATTAGTACCGCAGAGTTTGCGCACCAACTAGGGCCACGCCAGTCCTTGAAGCTAGAAAGATTATTGGAATCGTACAAAGCCGCCTCCGTCACCCTACCTAGTGTCAAATGAGCCTGAAATCTAGATTTGCTCACACCTGGGAACCGGTCTAATAGGAGCTGGTGAAGATGATTAAAGGGACTTTCCTCGGTCACAGAGGCCCAGATCACCCGATCACAGCCTTGTCGGCTAAACGTCCGAATGCCTTCAATACTGACAAAGAACGGATCTCCCCATGAGCAAGACCTTGCTGAAGATACAAAGCTAGAAAGGTTTTCCGATGGGACTCCACCAAGGAACAAAAGGGTTATATGAAGGTCATCAGGATGGACCCAGCTCACTCCTGGGATGGCATCTCGCATCCGATCAAGCAGGTCAACAAAATCTGGTTTTGCTACCTCTGGGACGAGAACAGCAAAGAAGGCCATGGTCTAAGCCTCTTGCTGCTTTTCTTCTAATTCAGTCCACCTCGCATAGAGGCGATCCACTTCAGCCTGGGCAGTCTGAAGGCTTTCGTACGCCTTCTGCATCTCGTGGGCGTTGCTTGCTAGTTCTGGATCTTCAACTCTTGCAGTAGCAGCTTCCAAGTTTTGCTCTGCATCTAGAATTAAGCCCTCCATTTGATCATACTCTCTTTGTTCCATGTAGGAGAGCTTCACCTTCTTTTTCAAAGGTGCTTTCGGCTTACTCTTGTCTTTGGTTGCAGATTTCTTAAGGGGCTTTTTAAGGCCTTGAAGTTCACGCTCCCACTGCTCATAGTCAGCAAAAAGCCCTGTTTTACCGTCACCAAGAAAGCCAATACAAAGATCTGTTAAGCGTTTCATGAGATAACGATCGTGAGAAACAATCACAATACAGCCAGGAAAATCAGCCAGATTCTGCTCAAGTAATTCTAGGGTTTGGATATCAAGGTCGTTCGTTGGCTCATCTAGAATCAATACATCAGCCTTCTGCTGCATCAGACGAGAAATCATCACCCTAGCCTGCTCGCCACCAGAGAGGGCCCCAACTTTCTGTGTGAGTTGCTCATTGGTAAATTGAAACCTTTTCGCCCATGTAACAATATGCACTGACTGATCTTGGTAGATCACAGAATCTCCACCGACCTCACTTAACGCTGTTTTTAGAGTTTCGTTGGGATCGAGCAAGCGACGATTCTGGTCGAAGTATACGATTTTTAAGTCCGGAGCATGAGTGACCTCTCCAGAGTCAACTGAAATCTCCTTCTGAAGTGCTTTGAGAAGGGTAGATTTTCCACAGCCATTTGGCCCTAACACACCGAGTACCATGCCCGGCGACAAGAGTAGATTAACATCTCGGAAAATCGTCCGCCCGTCATAGGACTTTTCAATCCCATCAATAACCACGAGACGCTTGGTTTTTCTTCCTGTGCCACCAAAAGATATCTGCGATTCACTTGATTTCAACTTTTGACGGAGGTCAGCTAGGTCGCTGATGAGGCGCTTGGCATCATCGATCCGATACTTAGCCTTCGTCGTTCTCGCTTTGGGGCCTCGCCTCAGCCACTCTACCTCGCGACGAACCTTATTACTCAGAGCTTCTTCTTGGCGACTCAGCCCTTCGAGGTAGTCTGCTTTGAGGTCTTGAAAGCTAGAGTAGTTTGCTTTTTGAAGAAAAATGCCTCCAGGGAAGGCCTTATTTACTTCAGCGATAGTATTGACTGTCCGATCTAAGAAAAAGCGGTCGTGACTCACCATGACCCAGGCAAAGCTAGCCTGAGTTAAGATACCTTCCAGCCAGAGCACGGCCTCGAAGTCAAGATGGTTCGTCGGCTCGTCAAGAAAGATCAGATCAGGCTCTCCAAGCATCGCTTGAGCGATGGCCAGACGTTTACGCCAGCCGCCCGATAATTCGCCGGTCTTTACATCATAGCGTTCAAACCCGGCCTTGCTGAGCAGCATAGGAGCTTGCACCATGAGATCCGTTTCAGAAAGCCCCAAGCTTTTCCCCTGAACCATCATCACTTGCTCCAGGGTGTCCTGAGGGTCAAATCGAGAGTCCTGTTCAACATAAGCTGTTTTCAGAAGCTTGCGTCGCGAAACGGTGCCCTCGTCGGGCTGAACACTGCCCCCCAAGATCTTTAATAGCGTCGATTTTCCAACTCCATTAATTCCAATGATCCCAAGGCGAGCCCCCTCCTCGATTCCCAAGGTGAGGCCTTCGAATAAATGTTTCGAAGCAAACGACTTTCCAATCTCATGGCAATTAAGTAATAACGACATATAGGCTCCTCATTAACGAAGGCCAAACTATCACACAAGAACTCAAAGTACCAAGCTGTGCCTTCTGTAGCACACCTGTAGCTCGCCGCGTTCTATCAAATCGACTGACTTTCACAGAATATACAATATTTTCAAAAAGTTAAAAACTAGGCACAAGCCTTGCTGAAGTCCTAACGCATGGTAAATGGACCACAAAGAAAGGAATGACCATGAAAACACAAATGATTAGCCTAGCACTACTCGGCGCTCTTACATCTACTATGGTCACTGCAGCACCATCTTCACAAAATGAGTTCGGTGTCGACCAAGTTTCTCCAGCACAACGTTATGGCCGATCCACTGGATCCGCTGGCCAAGTATCAATTACCCAATCAGAATCCACTATCACCGATAAGGCAAGTAAGAAGTCTGTAGAACTAGATGTTCAGCAAACGTCCGTTGAAGCTGTAGGCCAATACAACCTACCTTACCGAATTTTTGCGGGCCTTAAGGTTGGCCTTGAGAGCCAAAGCACCGATACCACAACCAAAAGGCTGACTAGCAACAATAGCTTCAGGATCTTAAAGTCCGATGCTAGAGCCGATGGCTACAACTTAAACCCATTTGTAGGGGTAAACATTACCCCCAACATCACGGCAGCCTACGAACTTGGCTACCACAAAGCTAGTGACGATGACGACTCCTATGACTACATGCAGCAAAAAGTTGGTGTTAGCTATCACAAAGACATCTACGAGCTAGGAGCTGTTTATCAAAGCCAAGTGAAGCAAACCGAGGCAAATATCGCATCCTCAGTGACTCTTCATGGCCAAGCGATGGTTACAGATCAGCTCGCTGTAGGCGGTTTAATCAAACGCAGTCTTGAAAACCGACTGGATGACAGTCGCAACGACACTCACTATGTTAAGCTAACTAGCCAGTACGCACTCAATGATAAGTGGGACCTGGAAGGAGCTGTAGGCTTCCAACCATCCAGCGCCAGCGACAAGGATCAGGTCGATGTGGCGACAGCCCAATCATTTGACACGCAGCTTGGTGCCTACTATCAGGTTCAAAAGAACCTTCAGCTAGGCTCTGCTGTTAAGTATGGCACGTTCAAAGATGAAACGGATGCAAATGAAGTGGATGCTAAGGCCCTAGCCTTTAGCGTTAAAGCGAACTACCTATTCTAAAAATACTTAGAGGAGGGGCCGTGTGCCTCCCCTCTTTCGTACCTACTTGAAAAATGGAGACGTGAGGGATTGGAGTTGAGCTTGCACCGTAAACGTGGCCCCTATGACTCCAATAATGATCGTGGTACAGAAAAATATCACCTTCGTTTTTTTCTTATTAAGCATCATACCCACTGCACCTAGCACCATCGAAATTTGCAGCAGCATCGAAGCATAATCAAACTGATCTTCAGCATCGTCTAAGATTTCTAAACTGGAATCATACTCCTTAGCACCAATAATCTTGCCCAACTCGCCATCTATATCTTGAATCCAGTTTTCCTTACCCACTTTCTCTGAACCGAGCAAGATTTCGGTTTTTTCCATTTTATATTTCTTGGCTTTGCGATTGAGTTGATCGAGCTGCTTATCCAGCACCTCTTTTTTGCTATCAGAAATCGACCCTGAATCCACTAAGACCTTGAGAAGGTCGTGCTGACCACGAACTACAATTTCCTTGATACCTTTAGACTGAAACCACTGGAAGGCGTCATTCCTCTGATTGCCTAGCTTTAGCTGCAAAGATGCCACGTTATCAGCCATCAGATCGTTGATTGCCAAGACCGACGCAAAGATTGCTATCATCAAGGGGAAAAAGGCTTCCCAGATTCCGCCACCAGATGGTGGAGGCGTTGGAGTTGTCTGCATCACGAACACCTATTGTCAAGCAAGTTCCTCTGTTGCTCTATTATAACTGACCACCTCAGTTAAAAACCTGGTGTTTTTTTCCTAGGTCCACTATTTATAATTCCGCTATCCTTGAAGATGGGGACACCTGTCGTGAAAGGTATCTTGGAGAATCTGATATATGGCTTTTTTTCATTTGATTTTGCTAACGATTCTTTACGAGACGTTGGCCCATGGGAACCCCTGTATAGAGACAAGAGGTGCCTTTGACATTGGTTCACGGCGAACAAAATTCCAACTAGCGCAGGTCGATATCTGCAAGGGCGAGATCAGGAAAGTTCTGATCGACGAATCGACCTCAGTCCCCTATGCCGATGATGCCTTGCATAACGATATGAAACTTTCCGAAAAGATCCAAACTACTGGTATTGGGGCTATCAGAAATTATGTTAACCGAAGCAAACCCCATAGGCCCAAATTATTTCAGGGAGTCGCCACTTCGATCTTTCGCAATGCTAAGAATGGACCTCAGTATATCGAGATGATTCAACAGCGATTTCCTATTAAGGTCAAGGTTATCGATCAGAATTTTGAAGGGCAACTGGCACTCCGAAGTGCCGAGCTTTTGCTTTCTAAAAAACCAGATATTGTGTGGGATATTGGTGGTGGTAGCATGCAAGTTGTTTACCCAAGCCAGAAGCAGCTAGCAAAGGTCTCAGGATGCCGCTGTGGATCTGTAGAGTTTCATGAGTACCTCTTGAAAAAAATGGGCCGTACCAACCAATCAATCAACCCGATAAAACAAGAAAACATCGAAAAAGCGCGGGCCTTTACGCAAGCCTTTCTCAAAGAGCGAGGACTCGACACTAAGCTACCTCAATTGGGCCAAGATGTAGTAGGAATCGGCGGAGTTCTTGGCAAAGGCATCCCAGAACAAACCAACACTCACAGCCAGACCATCGAGATCATAAGTAAAACGTTGTCGAACCGTATCAACTTGTCTAATGCCGAACTGGGGGGGAAATATGCAGAAACAGCTATTTCAAATCTACTTCTTGTAGAACAGACTATGAAGGCACTTAAAATCTCGAAATTTAGATCCCTCGAAGCCAACCTCACCGGCCCCCTACTTGTAGATTCCTTTAACGACAAGCCCGTGAATCGAGGCCCCTCCCCTAAATAACTCCTGACATTTGCCGACATCGGAACCAGACACGTGAAGGCAGGTCATGAGAATAAACCACCAATTTAGTCATAAATCTACTCGGCTTTGTCGCAGGTCGGTGCGGGTGCGGCGCCGTGCTCCGAGTCGTGGGAACGAATCTCACCATCAAAGCATAAATGAAGTGCTGGACTACGGCAAAAAATTCTTGTCGTGGATCAGAAATAACCCACATATACTCCTTATGATTTCGCTATTTTCTTTGTTATTCACCTTTGATGTATTGAATCTTATCAGTTCCCTATGTCTGGGGTTTGTGGGTACCTCCCTCTCCGACCTTCTCTTTCACAACTACCAGGATTGGCGTAAATCTCGCCTACGGTCCCCAGAACCTTCCGAGAAAAATAGTCTGGAATCAATTCGTCCTGCAAAAAATATCGACTACATGTCTACTCGTCACAAAGCTCCCTATGAGTCATTGAAAGAACGTTCGAAAAAGCTATCAGCCTAAATCTCTAGACAGTCCATTTCACTAGTATCGGATGCCATATTTTAAAATGAACCATGGCGACTCAGCTCTGAAATAGTTGAGAATTCCAAACTCTTACCGAATAACAAAGGGAACTAGAACGAAAGGCTACTGATTTGACGATCTGGTTTCGAACCATTTCTATGATGAGCTCTTGGCTGCTTCTCTCTAGCCTTGCACTTGGCTATATCGTGGGCAAAAGTCCCGACGAAGTGAAGAAGGTTATCGACTATATCAAAAAAGAAAAGCAGCTAAAGGTATATGTAGACCCTAAAAAACGGGTTTTCTGGCCAATTGATTTACCATTTTATGTCAGACTTGCCACTGGCAACGATAGCGACTCGGACTCATATCTTCTGAAGGATGTGATGGTCAAACGCCTCGAAGGAGCACAAGAGCAGATCAACGAGGGTGTTCGCCTTGATATACCCGGATCACAGTTTCTCAGATGGGTAAATCATGTCTCTCAAGAAGAGGTCATGTTTCGTTTCATCGCTGATGCTGGAGCTCCCACCACATCACTCAAGTTCAATGATGCTCCCCGCTATAGCGCTGGGGATAAGATATTTTTCGGCAAAGGCCTTTCTGTTGCTGTTTTATCCCAAGACGAACACTCCGGAGTTAAACAAGTATTCTATACCATCGACCAGGACGATGTCGCCGAGTATCAGAAGCCATTACAACTGCGCAAGCAGCACTCTTATCGCTTCGGCCATACAGCAGTTGACCACGTAGGCTATCGTAGCCGAATCCAGACCAATTATTTCACCGTTGACACAAGCTCTCCGTCAACGGACGTCAGCTATGAAAAAAACCACATCAGTACGACTTTCTCACAGGACACCCTCATCAAACTCAGTAGCGCAGACAATCTTTCAGGAGTTCAAGACATATTCTACAAGTTTAACAATCAGGACAAATTCAGAAAGTACTCTCCCGAAGACGGTATATCAGTAGCGACTCTATCCACAGGAAGTCAGATTCTAAAGTTCTTTAGTATCGATAATGTTGAAAATCGTGAGCGGTCACAGGAGTTTCAATTTACCTTAGATAAGGAGGCACCACAGATTGCCTATACCTTTCTTGGTGACTTTCATGTTGACAAAAATACCCGTTTCATATCCCCAGACACCCAAATTTCTCTTGACGCCACGGACTCACTTTCTGAAGTGGCTGGCATTGAGTACCAGATCAATGACAGTCCAAAACGTGCTTATGCCAGTACCTTCTTGCCAGCGATCAATAACGGTGAGTTCAGCCTCAAATATGAAGCGGTTGACAGCCTTAAGAATCGTAGCCAGCAAGAGACTGTAAAGATCATTGTCGATGGAACTCCACCTACATCATCTCATAGTTTTAGCGGACCTCTCCATAATCGGAAGAACGGGGGTGTTTTCTATATATCAGGAAACACCAAGCTGAGCTTTAAAGCTGAAGACCAGCACTCCGGTGTTGCCAGAATTCTATCACAAATCAATACCCAAGCGCCCATGGCCTATCAAAAACCGATTCAACTGGGCAAAGAGGGTCGCTACCTGGTACGCTACTGGGCTCAGGACAAAGTCAATAACAACGAGCGAATCAATCCCATTTTAGTGATAGTGGATAACACACCCCCTGAAATCGTTGAGAATTTTAGTTTCGATCCCTTGGGTGAGGAGCAAGAGGGTAATGAATCTATCCCCGTCTATGATCGCCAAATATCGATTGGTCTAACAGGGCGGGATAGCGCCTCTGGAGTGCAGACTGTGGAATATAGCCTAGATAAAAAGACCTGGAACGAGTATCAAGAGTTTCTAAAATTCGATAAGCCAGGCACCTACACTCTACTAGTGCGAACTCAAGACCAGGTAGGAAACAGCAGTCAGAAAACGATCAAATTCAAGGTTGCAGGAGAAGGATGGGGTACCTACGCACATTAATCTTGCTCTTATTCGGCTTGAGCGGCACTTTAGGTAGGGCTGAGAGCGATCAGTCTGAAAAGCTATGCCCGGTGACCAGCTACTTCAATAAAAAGGATCACCAGCTTTTCATTCCTAGTGCGCTCGACTATGGCATCTTATTATCTACCAAAGTTGAAAACCTAGACCACACCCTCAATCTAAAAATTACCGAAAAGGCCCCCGTTGATGCTCTTCAATTTAAGGAGGGCTCTTACGAATTATCAATCAAATCACGTACTCCACAAAACTATCGCTTTATTTCAGACGCTACTCCGCCCAAGACCAAGGTGCAGATTTCTGCCGCTCCTCGCACTGAGAAAGATGGTCATATATTCTATGGCAAGGGCTTCAGTTTGGACTTCGAAGGTCAAGATGATCTATCCGATACGAGAGGCGTTTACCTCAGAATCAATGAGGGTAAGGTTACAGATGTCCACCAGAAGAATTTGGCAATGAAGGATGATGGCAAATATCAGCTCGATTACTTTGCTTGTGATTTTGTGGGAAACCAGGAATATCCACGTAGTCTGAAATTCATTCTTGATACAACAGCACCGACCACCACAAGTCAGATCAAAAGTCGTCATCCTAAATACCTCAGTCCCAAGACACTTATTGAGCTAAGGTCCAGCGATAAACTGGTTGGCACGGATAAGATATTATTTCGCTTGAATGATGCTGAATTTAGTGAGTACCTAAATGAAATTAGTCTCGGTGAACTTGCATCCGGTAACCACACACTTGAGTACTACAGTGTCGATCGGCTAAACAATCGTGAAGAGCTAAAAAAACTTGCTCTCATCGTTGATAGTCAGCCCCCTGAAATATCGATCAAGTATCCAAAAACAACGTTCACCGAAGGCGACCTTGTTTACGTCGCGCAAAGTCAATCATTACCCATCGTTGCTAAGGATGATCTATCGGGAGTTGACAATATCATGATCACCCTCAACAAGAAAGCCATCACTCTCGAAAAAAAACAGATAAAAGCTCCGAGTAAGGTCGGACTACATAAGATAAGCTTATCTGCCAAAGACCTAGCCGGGAACAGCGTCTTGAACGAAGCCAATATCTATGTAGACCCTAATGCTCCACAGGTACGCCTTCAAACCGTAAGCTCAGTTTCAAAGCGAAAGGAACGCCTAGTAGCAGTGCCACCTCTTCGTTTTTCATTTCATGGGGAAGATAACGAGTCGGGCCTAGCAGATATTTACTACTGTGTTGATGATGCTGAATGCCAGCCTTATAGCGGGTCAGTTGTAGAAATTTCCCAACTTGGCCAAAAAAAGATAAGCTTCTATGCCATAGATAGAGTGGGAAATCGCTCAGAAATCATATCTCGCACCTACTTCGTTGAAGAAAACAAAAGTATTACTGCCAAAGCTCAAGTCGCAGACGAAGAAACTAAGTGGGTTTACGACCAAGTCAAAGGCGCTATTGGACCGTCTGATAAAGGATTTACCTTAACCATCAGTGATAGCCTCAGCGGTGAAATTCCAGGTTTCAATCTCGTTCTCCCAATTGATGCCATCAAGGATCAATTTCTAAATAGGGACAAAACTGAGAAACTCATTCGAATTGCACTAGCTGGCCACGAAGCGACCATTTCACTGCCCATAGATGACAAAGCCCCTCAAAGCCAACTGATTCCAGAAATTGCAAAATCATACCAGGACCAGGAAACCCTATGGTTTGGGCCCGGTCTCAATATTAGACTGATTTCTGCTGATACCGCTGCAAGCCTTCAAGCGGGGGTAGATCGAATCATGTACTCAATTAACGAAAGCCCCTACAGAGAGTATACCAAATCCATTACCGGCCTTGAATCTGAGCAGGAATACTCTATTTCCTATTATGCAATCGATCGAATCGGAAACAAAGAATCATTGAAGACTTTTCGCTTTAGCCTTGATGCATCGCCACCTATTTCGACTGTGACCTTTCAAGGCCCATCCTACCGAAATTCAATCTCATCTAAAGGCCACCTCAATATCTCAGGAGAAGACCGTCGTTCAGGAGTGGCAAAAACCTACGCAAAAATAAATGATGATAGCTTTTTTGAGTATCAACCAGACAGCTTCATTGCTGCACTCAGAAAGCTCCCTGCGGGGGAACATCAATTGACCTACTATTCTATCGATAATGTTGGCAATCAGGAAGCCTATAAGACTAAGGAATTTATACTTGATATGGATGGCCCATTGCTAAGCTATTCTTTCGTCGGACCTCACTTTGCAAAAGGTAGAACTCACTATATTAACCCGAAATCAACCATGTATTTGGACGTTCGCGACGAATATGGAGGAGTTGCATCGACAAGTATCAACCTTGGCAACTCTACTCAGGAAGTTGAACGTACAGTCGATATCGGCAACTTGATCAAGGATGAGCCTTCGCAATTCGCGCTCTCGGCCTCAGATAACTTAGGCAACCGCTCGTCGTCTGAGCCGATTGACATTATTAAAGACACCACGCCACCACGATCTAGAGTTGAGTTTATCGGTCGATATTACTCCTTTGGCGATGTCATCTTCCTTAACACGGCAACAAAGATCGATGTCATATCCCAGGATGAACAGTCGGGCGTTGCAGAAATCAAGTATCGCCTTAAGGCAGGAGATTTCAAAACTTTCGTCGATTCTCTAGCATTCTCCAGTCAAGGGGAAACATCTTTAACCTTCTATGCAGTGGATCAACTTGGAAATCGAGAGCGACCACAAACATTTAGAATCATTGTCGACTCGGAACCACCGCAATTGTCTTTAAGCGACCGATCTGGCAAGAAGCTTCCTACTCGGGGTGTTCTCAATACTGGTGAACTCTTGCAGATAAAAGCCTTTGATAGCCACTCAGGAATCCGCGATGTTCTTTTTCGCATCAACGGTGGCAAACCTTCCCTGTATCGCAAACCAATCGTTCTGAAGGAAAAAGGTAAGATTTCTCTGGTTGTTGAAGCAGTGGACTGGATGGGCAAGAAACATGAAGAAGAATTCTCATACTTGGTGCAGTAATGCGAAGTTTACTACTGATCATACTCTTTAGCTGCGAGGTCGCCCGAGGCGACCTGAGACTGAGGCATTTCAGCTCTGCTCAGCATAACTTCGGCATTATTTCTGATAGCCTAGAGGACCATCGTGGTTTGATTTTCGCTGCAAGCGATCAAGGTGTTCTTGAGTTCGACGGTATTGACTGGCGAACCATTCCGGTGCCCAGTGCTATCACAACATTGGGGATGAATCGAGAAGGTAAAGTCTATACTGCAGGCCGCCATATCATGGGCTACCTTTCTCCTAATCGTGATGGGGATATGGAATTTCAGGAGATCAAGCTACCCCAAAACAAAGATCTTGGGGATATAGTAGCCATTGAGCCATTAGGGGATGATGTCGCCTTTATCAGAGAGCGAGGCTTAGTCGTCATTCATGACCAGCTCACGGTTATCGAAAGCGTCGGTTTGATCAAAGCCACCTTTCATGACGACAATGCTGTGTATGTCATCGACAATAAATCAGGGCTTATGAAAGTTGGTACCGACAGGCTTTCAGAAGTCCCTGGCGGCGCTGAACTCGGTGCTACAGCCTTTGCAAAAACCAGCAGCGGAAAATGGGTAGGAGCCTCACTGAGTCTTGGTGTTTTTGACCTTGTGCTAAAATCTGAACCTCAAATTCGCTCTTGGAAGGGCATTGATCGGACTCGCTTCAAAGGCTCTCACATTTCTGATCTCGCCTTCAACAACCACTATATGTTTATCGCCACCCTAGGCGCGGGGCTTCAAATTTACACTTTGGACAAGATCGAATGGGTTCCCCTGACTGACGAACAGATGGAGTCAGTTGGCACCATCATACAAAGTCTTCATATCGACAGCAAAGGACAGCTATGGATTAGCGGTCCCCGTGGACTTTTTGTGTTAGCAGATCGAGAGTTTCTCGTTACGGATGAAGCAGCGAAGGACCAAGTGGCTTCGTTCACTTCATACCTACGAAGCTGTATTGATACAAAGACTCAGGAAACCATTTTTGGTGGTGCATTTTTTAAGGAGCTTGGAGGAGTTCAGCTTGCTAAGGCAACGGAGTTGAATCGACCAGTACTAGAACATACAACAAATGCTTTACGATTCAACTACTCAAGTAGTGAGATTGTTCTCGCTGACGAGATTGAGTACCAAACCTATCTCGAAGGTTTTGACCCGGAATGGAGTCAGTGGTCAAAACGCACTTATCGAGAGTTTACTAACCTGATGTGGAATGATTATTCATTCAAGGTGAGAGCACGCACCCCGGATGGTGTAGTTTCCGAGATCGTCTACTTTGACTTTGAAATAAGTCCACCGTGGTATGAGCAAAATTGGTTCTATCTCATCCAATTACTCATTCTCGCAATCTTGTTTGGAATTGTCGTCTACCTAAAAGGCTGGACCAAACGTAAAAAAGCCAGCAAAAAGATCAACGATGTCATTATGGGTACCGTCTGGGGTTACTCGTTTGCAACCATTGGCATGCAGGGGATGGTCTGGGCTCTGAGTGGTGGTGCGGCTTTTCTCGCGATCGTTACAAAAATATTAACAGGTATTTTCCTGAAACCTCTGCAAAAGAAAGTTGAGGCTAAGATGATAGGATTTCAAGATGACCTTGCCCAGGACCTTTCTCAACGATTGAAACCAAAGGAAAAAGATCTAAAGAAAAATAGGGTGCCTCCGAGCATCTGCCGAATGCGCGCTAAAACATCGCAGCAGCGCCTCAAAGATCAAGGTAAAACAACCTCTCAGGTGCACTATATGAGAGCTAAAAACCCACGTTCTGTTCGAACAGAATCAGGCGTTACTTATAAGGAAAGTGCCTAAAAGGAGACAAAAACTATGGGCGAAGCAGCAGAAAAAGAAGAACAAATAATCGATGAAATTGATGATACCGGTGAAGAGGAGTCTCATGAGGCTATCTCATCTGCCTTTTGTCATATTGCAGTCACGGATAATTTGGATTCTGAGCAACAGAAAATCCTCTCATTAATTGCCATGTCACTTGCCTATGCGGATCACGCTAAGGTTCGCGAGGACGACATTTTCATCCAAAGACTTAAAAAGGTTCTATCTGAGTCCGTCGAAGTGGAACAACTCTGTGATATGTACCTACAAGAACGAGATAATTTTCCCCTGTTTCTAGAGAAATTTGAAAGCGCCCTACAGCAAGGCACCATTATAGAAGCACTTCATTTTATAAGAACCGGCGAAGAGTCAGATACAAAAAAGGTGGATACTGAAGAAGGACTCGACTATCATGCCCTACAAAAAAACCTTTCCAGCGAGGATATTCTTAAGGATATTATCTCGCTATTTCTTCGAACATCTTACAAGAAGCATAAGTCAGACACATCGTCAAAAGATCCCGTTACCCCTACACTTGTTCTTCAAGAGTTGGCGCCGAACGTCTACAAGGACTACAAAGCCAAAGAGCTACTTCGTCATCAGCATGTAGGAAGCTGGATTAATATGCTGGATCGAAGTAAACCGAAGATCACTCAACTTAAGGAGAAGCTGTCCCGAGGGGACTCCGATCTGAAACACAACTACGTGCCGTTTACGATATCTCATAACGAGATCTTAAATTCCCTGGATAAGGCTATCGGCTTTCCAAAGGAGATGCACGAGAACACCATCTATGTTCTATTAGCCATCATGGGCCATACAGCTTCGTCAGACGGCCAAATTGCAGAAGTTGAAGAAGCCAAATTCATCGGCGGATTTATCCATCGAATGGACCTGAAGATCGATCAGGAAATCTTTCGTGAAAAAATGGCGATTCCGATCAACGACCTTCTAGAAACAGTCAAAGAACCCGAGATTGCCTTCGCTGTGTTCTACGAAATGATGGGAGTGGTTTTCTCAAATCTTGAAATCGACGATGAGGAAAAGAAGTTACTCGATTCTGTTCAAAAACGTTTCAAGATCTCGGATGAAATGGTAAACCTTATGTATTCTAGACTCTACCTTGATGCCTCTCTAAAAGGAGTCGAAAGCAGCTTGATTGAGTCTTCCAATATGTTTGGTGATCAAAACACTAACTTTCATGAGTTTCATAAACTTTTCGAGTGTTTCGAGTCAGTAGACGTGAAAAATCTGATTCAGACATCGAGGAAATTTCTAGCTGAATTTGATCCTATCGATATTCCAACTATAGCTCCTAAGAAAGTAAAAGTCGCAATCGTGTCTCTAGTCGGCAATGCACTGGGTTTGGATGGGGTTTTAGATTCTGAAGAGAAGAAGCTTCTTGCGAGCCTGATGCAGAAGCTAGAAATCACGGGCCAAGATCTGAAGACCTATCCTGAATTGATGAAAGGCTGCTCAATCAACCAGTTATGCCGGGCTCTCGATAAGTGGTTCATCAGCAAAAACTTACAGAAACACCTACCAGCGGTTGCGTTCTATGTTTTGCAGGCAATTGGCAGTGATGGAGTCATTGATGAGAAAGAAGAAGTCTTCAAGAACAGTCTTTTCAAAGAATTAGGTCTTCACTCATCTCAGTACGCTCGTATGATGCTTCGGGTTTTTTGGGATTACCACCTGGGATCTAAAGAACCTTAACCTTACAATCATAGTCATTTTCATTTTCTGAGATATGAATCGCAATGTACTTTGCAATGTCGTGGCTTTTGATGTTACGAACCAACTTGCCTTTGCGATAGAACTGATAAAGAAGTGTGGGGTTGTCTTGATCAGGAGAGTAGATGCTGCCAACCGAGCAAACGATGCGATTGAAGCTCTTTTCTATCTTAACCTCGTCGACAGCGGGCTGATTATCCATGCCATAACTTGCGGGGGCTCCAAACAAGCCTGTGAGAGCTGCTGCCATCAAAATTTGTCCAACGATTGTCTTTAGATTTGTCATCACTTTGCCCTCCCAAGTTACAATACCTTTAACGCCAGATAGGCCTTCAGGACTAACTAAAAAACCTTAAGGGAAAGCTAAAAATAAGCCACTGATATAACTAATTAAATTCACGGCTATCGACCTTACAGGCACGTAAACTTTCTACGCCCCTAGAATGATTATTTTTTCCAAATTCTTTCGGCTATGAAATAGTTTTAAGAAAGGCAAATCCAAGACCAGTTCCGCCCTGCCTCAACTCCATCCCGTCGATAACTGTGCCATTGATCTGTAGCCATCATAGTGCAGGTTCGCATCAAAGCAACCCGACTTCCAGAAACCCCACTAGCGGCGAGTATCAGTAAGACAATGGTAGCTAAGTCACAGTGCCAGCGATCTGCAACTCCCCGTTGGAAGACAGATTGCCATTGTCCTTCAGAAATAGGTAGGTCGGAATTCAGAAACTCCTCTACCACCTCAAATCCGATTTCGAACTTGTGATAAGAGATACAAGGCCCTATCCCCACCTGAACTCGGTCGCGCGGTAAGATTTCCAAAGCCTTGCTCACAATTCCAGATTTCAATCCACGCCAGCCAGCGTGAACAGCCATAACCCGACTTTCACTATGCAACAAAATAGGCACACAGTCAGCGGTCTTCACGGCTACAGGACGTTTGCTTTCGTTTGAATAGATACCATCCCCTGCAATTCGTGCTTCGCAATTCCAAGCCGTATCTTTTCCTGCTTCATACAAGGCGGTTCCATGAACTTGATCGCAGTGATGGTACTCTTGCAAATGCCCACCAACCCCTTCAAAGCCATGCTTGATTCCCTGCTCCTGCCAATGCCTAAAATGGGAGCCAGCGGGGCTAACGGTCACTGCTTTCATAAAATTAAGATACTCATCAAGAGTCATGTCATATCCTTTTGAGCTCCTTTGGAACGGGTTTTCCGGCCTTTCTTAGGATTTGAAGCATCAGTCCCCGCTTTATTCTTCATGAGTGCCTCTGCCAGTCCCATAAAATCTTTGCTCAGCTTGTGATTGCTCTTATAAAACGGCAGAGGAATTCCCGCACTATGACTTTCCCTCATCACCACTGATGACGAAAGGTAGGGCTGTAGAATTTTTAGTTCCTGCTCGATCAAGCTCTCTATGATTTGCTGAGGTAGCTTTGCCTGGGCTTGAAAGTGATTGATAATAATCCCTTCCACTTCAAGATTAGGCCGGTGGTCAGCTCGCACTTCTTCTACAGCTTCCATCACTTGAAGGATGGCGTCCGCACTGAAAGCATCACAGTCAAATGGAATAAGAACGGCATCAACTGCCATCAATGCCGACATGGAATAGAAGTTTAGAGCAGGCGGAGTATCAAATAATACCTCATCAAATCCAAGCTTTTCCACCGCTACATCGATTGCTTCTCCAAGCTTAAAAATCTTATAGCGACCTTCAAGCTTTGGCTGGAGTTCCTTCAAACTATCATCAGAAGGGATCGTGTATAGGTTGTCATAGTCAGTGGGGTAAATGGTTTCTTGCAATGAATCTTGGAACAGGCGGAAGCTAAGAGTTGAAGCAAAGAAATCAGACACCGTGTGACTGATGGTCTCCATGCGATCACCCAAGAGATACTTCGAACAATTCGCCTGTGAATCTAGATCTACGACAAGAGTCTTCTTCCCGCTTTTCGCGAAGGCTGCAGCTAGGTTACAGGTTATGGAAGTCTTGCCAACGCCACCCTTTTGGTTGAAGATCACCCGTTTCATCCGTACCAGGCCTCCTGATGATTTACTTTTTAAAGATTGCATCACCATCTTATACGGAATTTCTTTAAAAGCAAATCTTGAGCCGCTTGGGGTTCATAGCTTAGTGTTTTGAAGGTGGTGAATTAAACCAAACAAGCCGGTATGGTAGGATTGCACTCCAAATCCATAGGTAACCCCCACGGCAATAGGTGCTGTATGAGAATGTTTTCGAATGGCTTCACGACGAGAAATATTTGATATATGAACCTCCACAAAAGGCACAGCCAAACCGGCTAATCGATCGGCTAAGGCTAAGGAGGTGTGAGTCCATGCTCCGGGGTTGATTAGGACCCCGTCCCACCCCTCAGAGAGCTTATCTAGTAAAACTCCCTCATGATTGGTCTGAAAACACTCTAGATGAATACCAATCTGAATATCCTTCGAAAATCGCTCAGCAAGGCCCTTAAGGCTCCTGTGAACATCATCTAACGTTTGATGACCGTAGATCTCTGGCTCTCTTTTTCCCAAAAGATCTAAATTTACCCCACTGGCCACTAATATCTTAAGTGTCTCTTTGTGCTTCATAATCTTCCAATTTCACTAGCAAACGATTCAGAGCAGAAATCTTTGCGTCGACTTTCTGAACCTGGTCGAGGCGTTCCACCAAATCAGGATCGATGTGTTGTTCCTGCCGATGCTGCTCATCGCGGAGCGACTTTAACTCTTCGACCTGTTTTTTAAACAAGTCGTTGTTCGGAGCCATATATAGCAGCCTTTGATAAATCTCTAAAGCCTTTTGGAAGCACCCCTGCTTGCGATAGACCTGGGCCAGGGTGACTGCATCCAAGTCATGCTTGTCGGGGTCTGGGGTTGCTTCCTCATCGAGCTTGCTAAAGATTTCGCTCACGGGAGCCACGTAAAAACCTTCGATCAGACGATCCAGAAGCACTGGATCAGGCTCTTCTGTCAGTGTCCCAGAACTAGGGTTCTCAGAAAACTGATCCGTCGCTACCTTGGGAGTATTTAGCTCGCCAAGCTCGTACCCTTCTGCCCTTGCTACCTCTAGGAATGCTTGCCTAACATCTTGGAAGCTTTTTGCTTTCAGTTCGTCATTGAGTTGTCGCAAAGCCCCATCGAGCTGCCCACGAACATCCATGTCCTGCCTGAGAAAAACCAACTTCTCTTCGTAACCCAGGAGGAGAGCGAGGCGGAACTTCAGAATCTGTGCCGTTTTGTTTTCTCTGAGGGATACAGGGCTCTGATCGAGAATTTCCCAAGCTTCCTGAAAGATCGAACTTTTAAATAGCCGTTTGGCCAAGACAACTCGCGCCGCGCTGTATGTTGGATGCTGCTGCACCCCCTGCATCAGTAATTGCAAGGCATCGTCTTCGAACCCATGCTTGTGAAGAATTTCAGTAATGGCAAGGAAGACCCGACCGTTGGGGTTAGCTTTGAATGTCTGCAGAGTTTCTCGATCCAAGCTAGAAAGCGACAAATCTTGCATTATTTCGATATATGACTCAAACATAACTAGTTAGCATCCTGAGTTTGAATCGTCACCGATGCTGGCTCGGAAAACAATGCACCGGAGTGAATCTGAACGTTTACTGTACTTGTTTCACCAGCAGGAGGACAAAGAGGAAAAACCTCTATCGTTGCGACGCCACAGGCATCCGTACACCAATTGGAACTTGGGGTGATAATTCCTTTATAGCGAGCCGGGGTAAACGTATCGCCATCGATGACGACGTTGGGGTTGTGAATGGCCTCTTCAGACATCAATCCATTGACAATAGGTTCAATGGATACACTTGGCTTAGGCAGTATTTTATCTGTGCCATCATTATCGAATGTTTCTATCATGCGGAAGTAAAACGTTAGCGGGTCATTCAACGCCGTAAGTTGGGCTCCTGCGGCACAAGTCACACCAGAAGATTGAGCCATAATCTCTATACTTCCCTCAATCGGGCCAATAATTGCACTGGAGCAATTTAAATTACATAGCCCAGGATCTTCAGGCTCTTCTGAGCAAGAATAGAGGAGTATAGCTGATGCGAATAACCATGATAGCCCTGTTCGCACATTGCCTCCTAGAAATTTATATTATCAAAGTTATTGCCTTCGCTTCGCGGAGCACCTGCCGTATTTCCACGATCCTCGCTGCCATCTGTTGTAACAATCGTTGGCGTTACCATGATCAGCAGCTCTGTCTGGCTTTCTTCAGTGATGGTTGAGCGAAACAAGGTGCCTATTATGGGTAAGTTTGAAAAGAATGGTATTCCAACAACTGTTTCAGTTTTGCTCGTGTCGTAGATTCCACCTATGACTCCGGTATCACCACTTTCCCGCACCATTTGAGTATTTAACTCCCTTGTGTTCTTATCGGCAAGGACTTCACCAGTTGGTGCACCGGGGGTATCGCTCTTGATTTCTAGGTCCATGATCACCGAACCATCAGCAGTGACCTGAGGCTT
This sequence comes from Pseudobacteriovorax antillogorgiicola, assembly GCF_900177345.1. NCBI lineage: Bacteria > Pseudomonadati > Bdellovibrionota > Oligoflexia > Oligoflexales > Pseudobacteriovoracaceae > Pseudobacteriovorax > Pseudobacteriovorax antillogorgiicola. Next base: position 17,057 of record NZ_FWZT01000002.1, on the reverse strand, counting down.
TACTTGCAAGGACAAATTAAACTTCACTTCCGACAGCCCCTCGGCACCTGCCCCACCTGCATCTCCAGCACCACCTCCCACAACAGCACCAGCAGCTGGCCGGAAGAATTTTGAGTTGCCTGCAAGAATCAGCGCATCCTGCCCATCTAGAACGAGAACCCGATTGGATTGAAGAACATTGGTCGTACCGCGACGCTCCTCCATCCTGAGTAGCAAATCCAGATCGATAAACTTATTGATGCTACCAAATTTAAACTGGGCATTGCCGACGGCAGGTGCCGCCCTGATCCCAGGGTCAACAGCAAAACTTGAAGTCAAGCTATTCGGAAAATTGAGAGAGCCAAACCCTAGCCCGCGACCAGGATCAAAGTTGAGTAAGGCTTGATTGAGCCAAGACACTCCAAATAAGTCGCTGTTAGTTTTCTGAACTTCAACAATACGTGAGGCGATTTCAACCTGAGGAGTCTTCAGATCGAGACGCTCTATAATGCTTTTGCTCTTCGCTAAAACATAGTCGGGCGCTTCCATCACAACCGAATTGGTTCTAGGATCTGCACTGACTTGGATTCTTGGGTCGATCTGTTTGTCGCGAGCAATCAACTCGTTGATCCGGTTGACAATGTCTGCAGCCACTGCATTATTTAGCCTAAAGACTAAAATTTTCGTAGGCGTCCGCCTAGCTTCGAACTGTTGAGCCCGCTCTAAGGTTTGTAGGTAGGTGGTCAAGCGATCCACTGCATCAACACGCACGATACTCTCCCCAACCCGGACCATCCCTAATGAGTGAGTCTCAAGAATGGCTTTTAGCGCTTCATCCCAAGGAACTCCTCGAAAGTGTATGGAGACGGTTAGATCGCCAACAGAATTCGGAAAGATAAAATTGTTGCCTGTCTCTTCGGAGAAACTTTTAAACACGAGGCTGAGGGGGGCATCCGTAAACTCCATGTAGACTAATTTCTCTTGGTCACTTCTCCTGGGAGACCTGGTGGAATTGACTGGGCTGGGCTCTGCTATGACATTGCCATTTTCGTCCATAGCCTCTAGTTCGTTGACCATCACATTGTCTACCATACCAGAATTATTACCCATGGGAGCGTCATTCTCGAAGTTGAGGTCCTCATTGAGTGCCTCATTGCCAAAATTCCCAAGGTTTTCCTGGTTAAACGCCTGAATGGCGGCATTATCGCCACTATTGCCAAAAAAGTCCCCATTATTCCCCTGATTCATAGGGCCTAAACCCGCATTATTAGCGGCCTCTTGATTAAAATTGCCATTCAAGCCTTGCAGATTCTCGTTGTTCAGACTATTTTCCTGCTGGGCCTGCTCTTGTTGAAACTGACCGATCTCTTCCTGCTGGTTCAAAAACTGATTCTGCTGCTGATTTCCTTGCTGAAATTCCTGCTCCTCTTGCTGCTGACCGAGATCCTGCTCCTCCTGCTGCTGACTTTCCAGGGCCTCTTGAGGAAAATTATTTTCCTCCAGAAGCTCGCCATTATCCTGACCAACTGATAGAACCGAAAACGAAGTTACTGCAAAGAGCGTTCTTTCAAAGACGGGAGCATCTTGCCACGAAAAATTATCCGGCAAGCCACTGCCGTCGATCCCTTGTTCAGGGCTAATCACCCGATCAATCATTTCACCCTGTTCTGGTTCTAGATCTTGATCCCTTTGGTTGCCTAGATTTCGTGGCTGTTGGCTATCCTGCTCCAGAAGCAGGCTGATTTCAGCAGAACCGAGCTTTTCTGCCTTGTCTCTCAAACGATCTTGGACAACTCTTAAGTTGCCATAGTAATACTCAGGAATCGGAAAGTTCAGAGTGATGTTGCTATCCTTCGCCAGGAAGCGCCCCTCAACCGGGTCGCGAAAAGTTAAGATAACATCTACTAGCCCTCGCACCTTATCATCCCGCATGCGAATATAAGCCACAGGAGATCGAAACTCGCTAGCATCGATATCCCATTTAATCTTTTTTCTCAGCTCAGTTTGGAAAAAGCGAATAACCAACTCTGGTTGGACAGATTGATTTTGTTCCTGAAAAATTTCAAATTCTGGTGTGCCGCGAGTGATGATACTAATCATCAAACGCTTGCTTTCATCATCAATCTCATAACCAACCCAGTTGAGCTTGTGATAAACTGGTGCGATCTCAGCAGCTCTTGTTTCTACACCATTAGCTGGAACTACGGACTGCGAATCAACTGCCGTACTTTCTATCGGGGCTGCAGAGCCAAAGTCATCTCCTCCTATAACTGAAGGTGCATTTCCCACATTAGAAAAACTGTTTTCAACGGGAGTGTTTTGTTCGAGTGGGATCTGAGTATTCTCATCAGCAAACATATTACCGTTATTGGAAGCAAATTCTTGCTGACCTTCGATCCCAATGCTATTGCTTTGATTCTCTGCAAAGATGTTATCGTCCTGGCCTTCAAAATCACCTTCGTCTGCCAGGGGTTGAAAGTTAATATTTTCTCCCGAATCATCGAAAAGAAGATCATCGTTTTCGCCGAATCCTACATCTTCCTCAGATCCAGTCTCAGTATCTGCAAAATCTTCAAACTCATCATTGCCAAAGCCATCGGCTTGTTCATCACCCTCTTGATTGTTAAAATTATCGTTTTCCTCTGAATTATTATTCTGCTCAACATCGCTATCGTCTTCGTTAGCCTCAAACTCTTCCTGGTCACTAAAGTTGTTGTCCTCTTCCTCCAATGCTTCCTCTGGATTGATAGCATCATCAGGTGATGTGGAGCAGGAGCCCATCAAGCTCAGAAAGAGGATCAGAGGCAGGCCAAAGATCAGGCCCCACCCATTGCTACATCTGACCATTATTTGCTCCTTTCTGTACTCCTTGAGCTGGTGGTTTGGGATCATTCGCCAAGCCATCAGGAATATCGTTGTTCGGCAATGGCACATCTCTGAGCTCTCCGGGCAGTGGAGGAAGACCCGCCGGTGGACGCTGGTTCCCTGCAGGTAGGCGCTGATTCCCAAGAGGCTGATTGCGCTGCCCGCCTTCCGCTGCAGCTCCAACATTCATCAAGGGATTCGCTGCCCCAGCTGCCGGTGCTGGATTGAGCACACCTTGATCAACAGGTCGCTGATCAGCAGGTTCGTTCACTTCGAAAACTGTTTCACCGCCGGGCCTCAAACGAATGGTTCCTCGCTGCTCTTGCTCTGGTTTGCCCATTCCAAGTTCAACGTCCTTAAATTCCCTGGTTCCATCGGCCCGCAAACTATATTGTCTCACTAGCACCCGTCTTCGATTGATATCGATCACCTTTCCGGCAGAAATGGGGTCGCCTTCCTTAATCACAATGCCCTCTTTCTTGGGAGTCATGACAACCGCTCTCGTCTCTCCCGAGCGATGAACCCAAACGCCCTTCACTTGTAGTTGCTCAAGAGGATAAGCTTGCAATGGGCTAAGAATCGGGATAGCTGTCTCGCCAGGGCCTTGGGCACTTGGATCCTCATTCAAAGGAGCTTCTGATTGACCTAAAGGCGGACGAGCAAATGGATCTGGCCGACCAAACGAGGCATACTGGTAGTCCCCAGAAGGCTCTAGAATATCCTCGACTCTAAGGGCATCATTTTCCGGCGTGTTATCTTTTTCAAGCTCCTCAAGGTCAAGCTCCTCCTCTTCAAGGTCTATTTGACTCAGATCCAATACGTCAACCTTAGCTTGCCCAAAGCTAGCTTCACTAAACAGAAATATGATCGCTAAGATTCGTCCCATCACATTCCTTTAAATAAAATCAATTTGGATCGCCCCACAACCATGCGACTTGCTCCCTCTCCATCAGCATCACCTTCAACATTCTCCAACGAGATATTCCTAAGATGAGTGAGGTTTGGTAAGTGAACAAGGCTATCGTAAAACTGCATGATTTGAGGAAATCGCCCTCTTACTTCCAGAGTTACAGGTACCTCTTTATACTCAATTTGCGGATTGGGCTGAACCTCCTGACCAGGCTGAAAACGGGTGATTTGAATATTGAATTCTTTCTCCAAAGTTCCCACGGAAGCTAAAATCGTATCCATTTCCACTTCATCAGGCAGGATTCTCTTCGCCTTACCTAGCTGACCTTCGATATCAGACAGCTTGCTAAGCAAAGCTGGTAATTGAGCGACCTTACGCTTGCCATTCTCAAACTTTGATTCCGCGCTTCCCTTACGACTCACCGCCGAATCCAGGTCATACTGTATTCTCTCACCTTCATCCGTCCAGTAATAGAGCGCCGGCAAAAGTCCCACGACTACCGCAATGAGCAGGCGGACATTCATCTTTGCGCCGCGATATTTATCGACAATATCTTCTAATTCCAAAGAGGCTACCTCATGATTGCCTGACCATTGTCCTTAAACGACTTAATAAACTGAGTAAGTTTTTCACGATCTGCCGCCGTGACCAATCGCTCTTTGAAGCCCAAATTTAGCTTAAACGACGTGATATCAGTGGATCCATCACCTTGCTGAACAGAGGTGATCTCGGCGATGTCGATAGCTACCTTATTGAAAAATAGCTGGGTTCTAACATCACTGGCATCTGCCTCCTGATTTTGAGTTGCCTTTAGAGACGTCATGAATTCAGCAATGATGGTATGGCTAAAGGCAGCACCTTCGATCTCGATAGACACAGGAAACTCGCCGTTTTTAATTTCAGCTAGGTTGGTTCCACCCTCAGGCTGATTGCGACGCTCATTACCTTCACCTCCCTGATCGATAAAAGACACACGATTAAACCATAACCCTTCTGGACGCAAATTCTGCAAATTTTCGATCAGAATTACAGGTAGGTAACGAATCAGCTTGGATTCGGTAATTCGCTTGAGTGACGTCTTCTTGGATTCCAACTTTGTGATTTTATCGTTGAGATCGTTAAACTGATCGATATCACTACGCATGGATCGAAAATCTCTTTCATAGCGTGCGATCTCTTCATTGAGATCATCCACTTCAGACTGTAGGCCATCTAAGTAGAGCTGAACCGTAACGATACTCAAGAGGAGGGAAACACCAAGTGCAACAGCATCTGGAATCCACCAATACTGATTTTCTAATTCTTCAACAGGTGTGAGATTTATGCTAATCAAGGCTTATTTCCTTGTCCATCATCTGGTTTTCGTAGGCCCAAACCTGTGGCTATGCCATAGATCGCACCATGGGAAAGCAAATACTCCATATCGACTCCCGACGGTGCTGTATCGATTCGATTGAAGGGATTGATGATCTGCACTGGTGCCTGGAGTAGGGAGGATAGGCTGGGGGCTAGGTCAAGACTCATTGCAGCGCCACCAGATAAAAAGATATATTTAACTTCAGAAAGGTTTGGAATATTTTCATGCTGAACAAAGAACTCAACAGTTTGATTGATCTCACTATTGATCTGATCATTGATGTCTCTTACCGAGGCACGAATTTTATCGGCAATCGCTTGATCACCCCCAGATGCTGATATTTTTAGGCCTTCTGCATTCTCGAAATCTATCGCAAGATCTTCCGAAATTTTCTTGGTGATTAAGTTGCCACCCAAATAGAATTCACGGCTATAGAGATACTCCCCTTCGTAGGTCAACACTACCTGGGTTGAGTTAGCCCCTACATTAGCGATGGCAACTAGGGATTCCGCAATGGGATAGTTGAATTCAAAGGAGTTTGCTAAGCAAAATGTGTCTGTGTCGATGACCCCAACTTTCATCCCAGCCTTATGAATGACATCAACATACTGTTCGATGATGTCGATCCTCCCCGCAACAATCAGAAAAGCTTTTTCACCTTCCTGAGTAAACTTGCTCGGCAGCTCTTGGTAACGAAAATACATATCACTCATATCGTGATGAAACTGCTGCTTTGCCTCTTCAAAGACTTGCTCCGAAAGATCCGACTCGTCGTCTGGCATGAGAACCATTCGCTTAAGGATAACAGCTCCCCCAGATAGTGAAAGGCCCACTCTCCGGCCCTTTGGCTCGATGTTCATAGAAGTGAGCAGCTTTTTTACCACCTTAAGGAGTGCGCTAGCGTCTTGGATTTCACCATTCATCACAGCTCCCTGGGGGATCACCTCCAAACCCAAAGTTCTGAGTTTGCGCGAGGCTCCCTTGCCGGAAAGCTCTGCAAGCTTGACGGATGAACTACCAATATCCAAGGCGATCAATGGTTTATTAAAAATCATAGTTAGTTCCGGTACGGCCTGGTCGACAAGATCACTCGACTGGCGGTCAATGAGGGCACTACTCCTATTTTTTCATCCAGACCGAAAGGTGTCAATAAAGCGCACATGTCAGGTATTTTTCGGTATTTTTCGACAAATTCTTGACGCTTTCCTACGAATCAAACCTGCTAAAATGGCTATTATGAGGCAGCCGTTGGAGATGCTTTGATCGCTCCCGATGATATCAGTGACTTATGAGTTCAACCCTACGAAACTCCTTGAAATTCGGCCTTGCGTCACCACCTTGCACTAAGTATAGACAAGGGGTGGAAAGCGAAAACTATCTAGAAGGAACGTCCATATGTTATGCGATTCAATATTAGACACGGTTGGCAACACCCCCTTGGTGAAACTTAATCGCGTCGGATCTCACCTGGCTTGTAACCTCTATGCAAAATGCGAATTCTTTAACCCAGGTGGTTCCATAAAAGATCGCATCGCCTATCAGATGGTGATGGATGCAGAAGCTCAAGGCCGCATCAAGAGAGGCGACACTCTTATCGAGCCGACAAGTGGTAATACAGGAATCGGCCTCGCCCTTGCTGGAGCTGTCCGGGGCTATCGTGTGATCATCACCATGCCTGAAAAGATGTCTCGCGAAAAGCAGGTTGTACTGGAAGCCCTTGGTGCAGAAATCATTCGGACGCCAACTGAAGCCGCATGGGATGCACCTGAAAGTCATATTTCGGTCGCGAAGCGTTTGCAGCAGGAGCTGCCCAATGCTCACATCCTCGATCAATATTCCAACCCTTCAAACCCCAACGCTCACTATGAAAACACTGCGGCTGAAATCCTTAGAGACCTCAATAACAAAGTCGATATGGTTGTCATGGGTGCAGGAACTGGCGGTACGATCACAGGTGTTGCAAGAAAGATCAAAGAAGCTTGCCCTGATGCCATCATTGTCGGCGCGGACCCAGAGGGCTCGATCCTAGCTGGTGGATCAGACGTGGGGACCTATAAAGTCGAAGGTATCGGCTATGACTTTATCCCAGAAGTCTTAAATCAGAAAATTGTCGATCGCTGGATCAAAACAAAGGACCGCCAATCATTCCAGCTCTCTCGACGATTGATCCGCGAAGAGGGGCTCCTTTGCGGTGGTTCCAGTGGCTCAGCACTCTACGCTGCTCTAAAAGAGGCTGGAACTCTTAAAGAAGGTCAAAACTGTGTCGTTCTTCTTCCAGATGGTGTGCGCAACTATATGACAAAGTTTGTCGATGACCGCTGGATGAGAGAAAACAACTTCACTGGCCCCGAAGACTTTGAAGGGGATGTTTCTTCGATCCTAAGTCAAACAAAAGAACGAGACTTGATCACAGTCGATATTTCGTCAACTCCAGAGGCTGCAATCCAGGTGATGAAAGATAATGGAATCTCTCAATTGCCTGTTCTAGCTGATGGCAGATTAGTCGGCGTCCTTACTGAAGATAGCCTTTTAGAATACCTCAGCTCATCAGAAGCTCGCTCGAAGTCTGTCGAGTCGGTCATGAATCGCTCTGTACCAACTGTTGAGCGCCATACACCGATTAAATCACTCCAGAATACAGTGATTTCTTCAGGGCTAGCGGTCGTAATTGATTCTGATAAGAAACCTTCCCATATTTTAACCAAGATCGATTTGGTAGAATGGATGTCAAGCCATCGTTAAACTCCCTTGGATCGCAGCCCAAGGGCTTGCGATCCAAAGGAAGCCGCGATGAATAAAACAGGCGTCATATCCCCCGAGCTCTTGGAGCAGTTTCGCGATCCCGATTGGGGTTCCGATCGGCTCCAGCAAATATCCCTATTCAAAGCTTTTGATCCCGATATTTTAAGAGATATTTATAAGTTGGGAGAGGTACAATCGATTCGCAAGGCCTCCCACGCCGTCATCGAGGGAGAGCCTTCTCGGGGACTCTACTTGATTCTACACGGTTCTCTATCAGTCTACAAAAATGACCCTATCACGGGCGACTCCCACCGCCTGGCTACGATGGAAGAGGGTGATAGCTTTGGTGAGCTTAGTCTGTTTGATGATGCCCCCCGATCAGCCACTGTCATGGCAGATATTTTCTCCTACGTATTTTATCTTGATGCAGAACGCTTCGAAAGGTTTCTAGCTCAGGCTGGAGCGCATATCATGGCTCTTTTTTATAAAACTTGTGCGATTTCTATGAGCGAAAAGTTTAGAACTTTGAACAGCGAGTACATCACATCTCAGCAGCTGCTCTGGAAGTACGCTCTTCGCAAAGATAGAAAGTCTGATAAGGCAAGCTCCTCGTAGCATTGCCTCAAAACCATTGCTACCAGCCCAAGCTTCTCTTAGTCTAGGCAGCAACCACATGAGAATCTAGCGACGGCATGTAGTCCTGATCTTCTGGAGAGCCATGATCCTGGGAGAAGATCATATCATTGATCTCTAGCAGGCTGATGACCCCGTTATTTGCAAGGTTACGGATACGATTCGTTACCTTCATCGATGCCATGCGGCTATTACCCTCATCCACGGCGCCGATGCTTTCAAGATCTTCTATCCAGCTATCAGCAAGCTCTTCCGGTGCTTTGTTGATAAGTAAGTCGCGAATATGATCGGGACATGCAGCCAGGAACATGAGCAGGGACTCTCTCTCCATACCAAGGATCACTTCAAGCAAATGACCATCTTTAAGATAGGGCAAGATTTCGACTGTGACTAGCTTCATTTTTAGGCTCCTTGCTGTTTCCGCATTGTTCTCTTGCAAGGTCGACATCAGCTTTTTCTGTTCTTGCAAGGAAGATCGCTCAAGCAGATCGAGGAGAATATCAGAACTTCTCAAATTTTCTGTGTCATATTCAGGGCTCGCCTTAACTTTCTTCTGCAAGGCCTGGGCAACATTAAGTAGATACTCTTTTGGAATGGCATCGGCTTCGGATAATTCAGCAAGGAGCTTCACTTTAGATTGCCCTTGGTACATTTCGAATACCGCAGTTCTCTTCTTTCTATCTAATTGGGTTAGAACAATACTCTGAACCTGAATTTTTTCATCTTTAATAAGATTGTAGATCTGTCCGGCATCTAATTTTGTCAAAAACTCAAATTTTTCTGACGACTTCTGGGTCAAAACTCTGATTTCACTGGCTGTGACTCTTGTCTTTAGAATTGATAACAGGTCGTACTCTTCCTTTATAGAGAAGCGATAGTCGCTTCGGTGATAGTACTCACTCAATTCATACAAGTCACGCTGTAAAGTTGGATCACTAAGTAGCTCGAATACCACAATATGACCAAAAACGAAGACATACTTCGCTGTCTCTTCAATCCCATCTTCTCGTATCATCCGCGAGAACGTATCCTTTGCTACCTTAGGCTGCTCCATAAACATCTTAAGCAGCTCTTCCTTCATAGCCTTAACTTTAAGATTGAGACGTACAGACGAATCTGCCACTACCGCATCAGGACCTTCGCGCACAACGGTGTCTCCACCCATTGCAAACTCGCCCTCCTCCTCACCACCACGGGATAGACCTCCTCGATGATGGGCGCCTGGGCCCTGACTTGCCACGACCATTTCATTCGCTGCCTTGTTTGCTCGACTGAACTTCATGAGGGCTATTGCCATCAAAGTCAGAAGCAAGATCAGACAAGCTACATAAATTGCGATTTCCTCTGTGCTCATGGATTCCACAGAGGACTCAGAGTTGATATCGAGCCTCTTAGCGGTACTTGTGTTATTTGAGGCCGTGGTTTCACTGCTTTCCGAGGAACTTGTCGATTCCGAAGAGGTTTCAGAAGAAATACTTCGATCCAATTCAGACTTGGTATTTGTAATGATCTCCTTCGTGCCCGCTAGATCCCGGAACATGATAAGCATCTGTCGCAGCTTTTCCAAGCCATAGGGATCTTCTTGCTCCATTTTCTGTCTTTCCTTCACCGATAGATAGGTTTCTGGAAAAGGGGTAACGTTGATACCGAACTCAACGGGGGTCACAAACCGAGTCCTAGCTCTTAGAATCTGGGCAATCTTTTCTCGCTGCACCTCAGCTAAGGCCTCGTCCATTGTCATGTCGATCAATACTTGATCGACCCGCATATTCATGTCACCTGTCAAGCCTTTGACAACCCGTCGTTCAGGGAGTGCTTTCGATTGGTCCAAAGTAAGTGGTTCGCCCCGGACGCTAATTTGTTCTAGAATACACTGGTCTGGGCAGTAGCGATTGATAACCTTATTGATTTGGGTTCTGAGTTGACTATCCAAGTTGCTCTTAAGCGCATCAAGGGAATCATTGTTGCCGCCGATCCGCGGAATCATAATCTGTGACCAATTAACTTCAGCCGCGAGGGCGAAAGATCGTAGGTTAAGTATGATGATGCGCTCTAGGCGTTGTTTATTCTCTTCAGTGATACGACTATCGATCTGAATATCCATCGAAATCTTTCGAACTTCAAATTCCTGCGGCCTGACATCATCCAAAGTGCCTTCGAACCCCATATCTTGGCCATCGGAAACCTTGGGCTGAATGTCCACCTGAACTTCAACAATTTCACAGTTACCCGAACACAGTCGCCGCAGTATGGGTTCGATCCGGCTATTCACCTGATTTTTAGTTTTTAGTTCGAGCCGCTGGGCGCTGACATTTGTTTCTTGCGCTAGGCCGATTGCAGTCCAAAACAAACTTAAGACTAAAAAATACTTCATGGAAGTCCCTCGAATCAGATCATAGATTCGTGAGACTCTTCGGTTTAGGTAAGAAAGGCCTAAAAGGAAAAAACTACCTAGTGTCCAGTCGATTTGAAGCCTCGGCACTACTGGGGAAGCAGTTCTAGAGCAAGGATCAGTGGGATGTTTTTAGCTCTTGATCGATCAGCCTTGTTAGCTCAAGTTTCGAGGTATTGAGCACCAGCTTACCATTAACGAAGAAGCTTGGTGTTCCCGAGAGACCCAAGCGATCAGCCTCTTGTGCTCCCTTATCAACGAAGTCCGAAGCAGCCTGACTGGATCGGCAGGCGTTGAAACTGTCTAAATCAAGGTTAAGCTCCTTGGCCAAAGTTTCTAACTCAGTAGGGTTAAGACTTGCCTGGCGCTCGAATGCTTTCTTGTGATAAGGCCAAAATTTTTTCTGTTCTCCTGCACAATAGGCGGCCTTCGCAACGTCGTGAGACAGACCCTTCAAGACGGGAAAATCAATAAAAACAAACTCAACGGATTTTCCATAGGCCTCATACAAGTCTTCAAAAAGAAGCGAGGCAGAGCGACAATGAGGGCAGCGGTAATCAGCAAACTCCACTACCTGGACCTTGCTTCCTTTTTTGCCCCTGCTAAAAAAAGACTTTGTCCGGATTTCAAACTTCGGTTGTTGCGGTTGATTTAAAACCACCCGGTAACGACCTTTCTTCTCCAATCTAAGAAGCAGATCCTGCTTCGCTTCCGCTTCTTTGCGCTGCTTCAAAAAATTACGCAAATCGTCTCTGATGGCATCTAAGGGCTGACGAATGCGATCTTTGTTCTCCTGATAGAAAGATTTCAGTTCGGCATCTGCTGGGTCTTTAACTTGAAGAATATCGGCCTTCAACTGCTTCTCATCGAGTTTCTTGCGACGAGCCTCATCTTGAAAATACTGGTCCAGCAAAGCGTCCTCAAGAATTTTTTTTTCTTCCTCATAGGCTTTCATCTGGACCCGGTACAGTTGGTTAGCATAGCGAGGTGCGACGTCTTGAATCGATCGCTGCTTGCCATCAACTAGAAGATTGGCTGAGGCGTTGACCGACAAGGCCAGACAGCCAAGAGAGACCCATACGCTCGCGTATTTCATAGCTTAGACTCCTCGATTTTCTTTGAGAACGCCTTCGCACTGGGAGAATTTTCATAAAGCTTCGCAAAAAGCTCTCGTGAGTAGCTTTGTCTCTGGAAACGTCGATTCTCAAAGATTTCATGGCTAATTTTCCAACCACTATCATCTTTAGTCCAGTAGAGAATCTTCCTTCCTTGGGACACATAACGATCATCGCCATTAAAATCCTGGTTCATAATGGATAAGGCATAGGACTCATGAGTAAAAACTCTCAAGTTCGAGAAGTTCACTACCATCTGATGGTAACTGTCAAACACTCGGCCTTTGTACTCGCGATAGCCTTGCAAGCCATTGCCCCGAAAGCGGAAGTTACTCCGGTAGTGGCTGATATACTGATCCAAATTTCGCTCTGCCCAGTTTTTCTGCCACCCCTTAGTCAGAGATGTAACTTGCTGAATATCTGATGGTCGATTCACCTCATCACGGCCGTCCGAGATAAGTATCACGGTTTGCTGGGGTTTCAGCCACTTCGCGAGGGCTTCAATATCTGCATTGTAGAAAGCGACACAACCCTCTGTGACCTTAGCTTCTTCAATGCGAGCATCCTTCTCAACGCCATGCAACCAGATGCCATAGCCTGTTTTGCCTAGGTGGCGATCGAAGGTATTGGGAAAGTTAATGGGAATTGCAAACGGGCCGTACTTTGCAGGTAGGGTACGACCATCGATTAAGTCCTGGGCAAAGTAGATACCTTCGGGAGTTTTGTTGTCTCCCTCAACTTGCTTATCGCCCTCAGCTTTCCCAATAGCAATCTTCAGAGTCATCAGGTGTTCTGATGACTCATAGGATTCTGGCCACGTGCGCAGTTCCGCCTGCAAAGACTGCTTGTCTACATGAAGAAAAATAATATCCTTCTCCAGACCTGCTTCCATCGGGTATTCAGAAGCACCAAAGAGGCTTTGAGCTAGAACCGCTGTTGTAGCCACAAACAGCGTCATCGCTTTAATCATGAATTCGCTCACTAACATAGTTTCCACTGTGCTCCTATGTTGACCTAAATTCGCAAACCTCTCAAGGCCTTATTCCTACCGCATTATCGACTCTAACTCGGCCACAACCTGCTTGAAATCCTCTGGCAGCGGCACCTCAAACCCGAGCTTTTTGCCGGTCCTCGGATGGGTAAAACCTAGCTTTTTGGCATGCAACATCTGTCGCTTGATACCTGCAATGGCCTTTTTTGCAACTCCAGGAAAGTCCGGTGGAAATTGCAACTTCTGGCCATAGGTATCGTCCCCAAGAATCGGCATCCGTAGAAGCTTGCTGTGGACTCGGATCTGGTGGGTCCGTCCGGTATCTAATCGAACCTGTACCAGCGAGAAACGTCGTCCATAGCTTCGACGCCGAAAAAAGTTGGATTTCGCGTACTTGTACCCTTGTCGGTTCTCCTCGTCCAGAGCTTTATAGTCTTCGACTGCTAAACTCTTATATCGGGTGCGATGGCGAGGGTCGCGATATAGGTAGCTTTGAACTTCGATGGCTTCCTCCGTCATAAAACCATCAACTAACGCAACATATTCCCGAAGATTCGTTTTTTCTTTAAATTGAGATGCCAAGCTCGCTAGGGCCGTTGAGTTCTTTGCCACTACCATAACGCCCGAGGTATCCTTATCCAATCGATGGACGATACCTGGCCGTAAAGACTCACCTGGAAGGGTTACAGCCCCCTTCTGTCCTAGGTTCAGATAGTGAACAATTCCCTCGATTAGCGTTGTTTGATCTCCGGTTCCAGCGCCTGGGTGGACGACAACTCCAGCAGCTTTATTGAGAACCATAAGGTCTTCATCTTCGTAAACGATCGAGAGATCCAATGGGGCGGGACGGAATGTAGGTCCTGATGGTAGTGCGTCTGAATATAACCAGATCTCCTGGCCTTCCTTAACAGTATCTTTAGGTCTGCTGGGTTGCCCTTCGATCAAGATTCTACCCGTCTTGATCAACTTCTGCGCTTGACTCCTCGAAATGTCTAAGTTTTCAGCCACAAATTCATCTAATCTTTGTGACGCAAAGTCTGCTGCTACCTCTAGGATTGTTCGATGCCCTTGCTCTTCTGCCAATGCTTCAAGTACTCCAAATACTTATCGATCATTTGTTCAGTATTGGTCCGCACCCCTAGGTATTGGAACAATATCTTGAGAAAGCCCTTAACATACACAATCGACGGCAGAGTATGGAAGTCGTTATTTTCCAAAGCTATGATGTACTGCAAAGACACTTTGGTACGCTCCTGAAGCTCGTCTAAACTGACTCCCTGAACCTCTCGCAAAGCCTTGAGCACTGAGCCTTCGCATTCTTCACTCTGGGTGATAATCCGCGAGATTTCTTCTTGGATATTTTCAGAAAGTGCTGAACCTGCAAATCTCATGGTGTTCGCTGTCTCCTTACGGGGTTTGTTAGCAGCTTGCTTTCTTTCCCCCCAGACATCCTCCTCACCCTCAATAGCTGCCGCAGGCTCTTCCGTTAGCGAAACACTTTTAGGATCATTGGCAAATGGGTCTAGGGCACCTCGCCTCTTGCTCTTAGCTTCGAGTAGAGCTTGGTCATAGTCTTTGCGAAGTCGGTCATCATACAAAACTCGATACGCTTCCTCTAAACTATCTAAAGACTCCTGGGCATCTTCTTCGGAAATCAGTGAATACAGGGCTTGGTTGCCTTGAGAATAGGTGTTTTTCAAGCGGATATATGCTTCCCGAATCTGGATGCGACTTGCATCGTGGGATATTTCGAGTACTTCATAAAAGCTTTGACCACTCAGGCTCCCCAGCGCTGCAGCCTTGATATCATTGCCGTATCCTGAGTCTTTTTCAAAACCACCCATTCACACCCTCCTTTGGATTCCTAGCAGATTGAGACAATTAGATGCTGCGATCGAGATCCTCTTAGCAATCATACTATGGGGAAAGTCCGCTATCAAAAGCCGTCGATTACGGAGCGATTTGAGAACAGCCTCATCATGGTTTAGATAACCTAAATATTTCGACTGAAGTCCGAAGTACTTAGCACAAATGTGTTCCATCGAATGTCCGATGTCCATATCACCCTGATCTCTTGTTTGATTCACTAAAATACCAGTGTAGCGCCCTGTGACGGATTGCTGGTAATTATGAACAAATCTAGGATAAGAGATTTTCATACTCCTGATAAAGTGAGCGTAGCCTTTGTTCAAGCTACCACCGCTCATCTTGCCAAGAGCCTCGACAATATCGTGCGCAGTTTCCTGCTGCCGAGTATTCTCTCCGATATTCATCATCATCTTCATGAGCACCATCTTCAGAAATACGTAAGCATTTTCGATCGAAGTTGGTTCTGGCAACACTGTAAGTATTCCTAGGTGACTTCCAACGAAGAAGTCTAAGGTGTGACGATGGGTACCAGCCCCCAGATCTAACAGAACGATATCAACCTTGAAATTTCGTTTCGAATCGTAAATAGCCTCCCAAAGCCGGACAACCGCTTCTTGAGACGACTCAATTTCGTGCAACAATTGATCCTCTCGACCACCCGCTACAAAGGCCACACCTTGAATCGGAGCCGGAAGGATGATATCCCGAAAACTCAAGCGTCGACTAATGAGAAAATCTGCAATCGATTTTTTAGGCATCGAGACTCCAAAATGAGAATGCAGATTGGAGCAACCTATGTCGAGATCGATAACGAGAACACGGAACCCAAATTGAGCGAGCATCGATGCGATGTTAGCACTTACTATACTTTTACCAACTCCACCCTTACCCCCTCCGACAGCACCAATAATGGGAATGTTATAGGGACTTGTGATGTTAGTCCGCACAGAAGCAGCCATTTGCCAGCTATCGAAATGATCCACTACGAATGGACTCACTCGACTAGAGTTTCCGACTTGTTCTTTCTGCGATCGATTAATATCGTACATAGTGTTTCCTGACTCAATGGGTCGGACACATGAAGGCGATCTTCGGCCTAGCCGAATGGAACCGGTTAAAGCAAACACCTGCTCATCTATAATTATACGACTAGGCACTAGGCAAATTCAATGCCCCCCTTGTCAAGGCGGCTCGATCCTGCTTAGGAATTTAACATCCATTGTGTAACTATCGACGTGATCAAGAGCATCGGAATGATGGCAAATCGTGCGATTAACCAATGCATATTATTGGGCCTTGAGGCGATCCAAGCTACTAATACTGCATGAAGGACGAGGGTGTAGATGACATTCTCAGAGACTTTAGTGAGAAAGCTTATCATCCAAGGGCTGGAAAAATCCGCATTGGGCTTTAAGTTTTGCACCAAAGGAATCATTTTCACCATGATTGGGGTTGCAAACCACTGATAATATGCGCAGATGCTAGCCATAATCAAATCGATGATCGCAGGCTGGTACTTGAAGTATCGACTATCTTTCAACTTGATCGAAACAATCCCCAACCCCAGGATTAAAAGCATCTCCGTCATGATCATCTCGATCATTTCAGGGCTGATGATTACCATATAGCTAGCCAGAATTGAGGCCATGACGAGGGAAGCGATAATTCCAGCTTTCATTCCCCAGAAGCGATCAATGACGACATACAAAACAGGTGGAACCACCACCATCAAAACAAGATCCATAAGCTAGGCCCTCAAAGCTCTCAATGTTCCACCCAAATGACCGATCTTCATTATAGCAATCGGTGGGAGAAAATATATGAGTTCCAAAAAATCGGACAAAGAGCAGTATGATCTCGTAGTTATCGGTAGCGGCCCAGCTGGCATCAGCGCTGCCATCCAGGCTCGCAAACTCAAACGCTCGGTCGCGATCGTCGAAAGAAACCCGGATAACCTAGGCGGTGCTTGGATTCATACAGGAACCATTCCATCAAAAACTTTCCGAGAAGTTCTCGCTGCCGTACGCTCCATCGATCGCCACGTAGGCTCCCATTGGGTTCAAAGACTGGTCAACGATCTTTCCACGGACAAGCTAAAGCAGCGGGCCGATGAAGTTTCCAATGACGAGGAAAGCCTCCTGATCAAGCAGCTTGAAGACTTTGAAATCCCTGTGTATCGGGGCTATGGCTTTGTTGACAGCAAA